>JANYBJ010000181.1 GCA_025360845.1 bacterium | reverse complement strand
CTTTCGGCTTTGGCTGTCTGAAGGACCGAGGCGGCGAAGGTGAGTTACACGACGCAAGAAGCCTAGTCTCAATCGCCTTTCGGCTTTGGCTGTCTGAAGGACACAAGGAAAAAAACCATGAAAAGTTACAAAATTCCGCGTCTCAATCGCCTTTCGGCTTTGGCTGTCTGAAGGACCCGAATGCACCTGCGGCGATTCGGCCGGTTGCTGTCCCCGTCTCAATCGCCTTTCGGCTTTGGCTGTCTGAAGGACACCCCGCGCCCGTGCGGTTAAACGCGGGCGGAAAGAGGATAGTCTCAATCGCCTTTCGGCTTTGGCTGTCTGAAGGACATTGCGCACGTGGCAAATGGAGAATGCCAGTGCGGTCTCAATCGCCTTTCGGCTTTGGCTGTCTGAAGGACAATGAGCACGCGGGAATACACATTGAGCGCCGCGGCGCGTCTCAATCGCCTTTCGGCTTTGGCTGTCTGAAGGACAACAGCCAGACTTTTTCCGGACGCTCGCGCCCGTGGTCATGTCTCAATCGCCTTTCGGCTTTGGCTGTCTGAAGGACACCAAGCTCTTTTTGCTGATTCGCCGGAAGATCGGTCTGTGTCTCAATCGCCTTTCGGCTTTGGCTGTCTGAAGGACCGGCGTTCTGGAACCGACACATCATCGCGGCCCGCGCCGGGTCTCAATCGCCTTTCGGCTTTGGCTGTCTGAAGGACAGTGTCGGTGAAATGTGCCTATTTATCAAGGGTAATCGGGTTATTTCTGACCGTTTCGGAGTCGGGTGCTTTTGACAGGGCATAGCGGCCGTTCTGTCCTTTCGTTTTCATTGCATCCTGACGGTTCTACACCTTCGCTGCCAACGGGTTATCGCGTTTCGGAGGCAAAAGGCCGTTTTGAGCCGTTTGGGTCTCCCTCCGACTCAGGGCATGTAGAGAAGCACAGGGCCCGGCCGGGCACAGAGTCCGGCACTCTGAGTCTCCCGCACACATGCGCGGCATATCTGATAGGCGACAACCGTATCCTCTTCCGGGTCGATCAGTTCGTTCAGTTCCCGCCACAGCGACGCGAAATTCGCCTCATCCAGGTCGCATTCGAAAACGCTTTTTTCGACGCGCACGCCATAGTCCTGGCATGTCTTGGCAACCAAACGTAAACGCTTGGGAGCGGCAATGTCGTAAGCGACCAGTCTCAGCATGGCGTGGACCTCTCTATCTGACGGAAGATAGGCGGTCTGGGGCACGCCGACCTTATACCGGTTGAAGTCGTCAACCGGTTCATCACAGACACTATCAAGTGTGGTTGGGCACATGACATAAAGACGGCAGTGTGGAAACAGTTCAGGGAAGGAGGAAAAAGACCTCGTCAGAACCCTGCTCCAAGGCTCGGAGATAAGCGCAGACCTGTGCGTCGATGACCCGTCGGAAATCCGTGTGTGGAGCCCCCTTGACCAGCGCGAACCGACGCGTCATGGCCTGTTCATATGCGATGAAATAAGGCTTGCGCGCCTCCTCGGCAAGATAGGTTCCGCCGTCCTCGCCGCTGACCTCGAAATGCTCAGGGCGCAGGATGTTGTGGTTCAGGATGCTCAGCACAAGCAAGTCTGCAATGGCGGGGCGCAGCGGCTCCAGCAGATCGAGGGCGAGCGACGGCGTATTCGTTGTGTCCACATGCAGGACTCCGATGGAGGCATCGAGACCGTGGCTGCGCACCGCGCCCTCCACCTCGCCGAGCAGGATGGTGTAGGTCCATGACAGGAGTGCGTTGGCGGCGTCGCGCGGCGGGCGGCGAGACCGCTCGCGGAACGGGGCGGACTCGGGGAAAAAGGTGCCGATGCGGCGGAAGTAGCGGGCGGCGGCCAACCCCTCAATGCCGCGCAACTCATCGAGTGTCTCCGCGCCTGTCGCGCGCTGAGACAGGTGCTTGAGTTCGTTGCAGACCGACTCGTGTTCGGGCGTGTCGGTCAGTTCACGGTTAGCGGCCAGCCGTTGCAATACACGTCGGCTGTTACGCAACTTTGCGTAGATCAGCCGACGGGCGACGTGCAGGCCAAAAACAGGATCGGAGGCCTGCTCATACTGACGGATGCGGCGGGCGGCGTTGCGATTATTGTCCGGGCAGAGCGCGCCGCGCCAACGCCCGTGGGCGGTGAGAAAAAAGCACGGGATGCCTGCATCCATCAGTTCCGTAAGCACCGGGATCGTGACCGAGGGCTGTCCGATCAGCACCACACGGTCAAGGTCGAACAGCGGCACCTCGGTGCGGGCGATGGCGGTATCCGGCTCCTTCGGGTTACGGCGGAACACCTCCAGCCTGCGGGAAAGCAGGCGCACGCTCAGGGTGTCGCTGGTGAGAACAAGGGACGGCATGGTGTGATACTCCTCCTGTTGTTGAACACGAGACCATGATGGCAGATGAGCGTCGTTTCTGGGTGTACACAGATATCTGCGGATATCCGCACAACCGAGGGCAAGGGGATGCGTCAGGGCGTGTGGTCGAAAACAATGACCGGGCCGGTGACGGGACTACTGTAAGCCAGGACCCGGACGCGCCCATGCAGGGCGTGGGCCAAACGCAGATAGAGCCACACCGGCGCGGGTCCGGTGAGCGTGACGTCCGCGCCGGGCGGAACGATAGCGAGCGCCGAACACACATAGTGCTCCAGCCGTTTCAGGCGGGCGGTGCCATCCCCGGCGTATAGGGCTGCGACATCAAGAGTAAAAGTGGCGTTGTTCATTTGAGTGCGGCCTGAAGGCACTCCTTCAGCCTAGACAGGCTGCCCTGGTCAATGACCGTGATGCCGGCAGCCTGCGCGCGGTGCTTGTGCCGATCCTCAACCGGCATGAAGGAAACGAGAATGCCTTTCGTCCGCAAGCCTCCGGACTTGCGGAGCGCATCAAGTTTGTAGATGGTGTCCGCCGCAGGCCCATGGATATCGTCAGCGTCCCTGTCGAGCCGCTTGGTCTTACATTCCACAATCGCGAGACGGTTACGGGAGAGCACAGCCACATCCAACTCATTGCGGTTGCCGTCGGTGTCGGCGATCTGGAGGTTGAGCGCGGGCGACTGAACGCCATCGATGGTGCGGATGGCATCAAAGACCTGATGTTCGATCCAGCCGCCATTGGCGAAGGCACGGGCCTCAGGGGAACGAAACTGCAGGCGGGTTCGATCGCAGATGATTTCGTTGTAATAGAGCTGCTCCATCATCTCGTCCCAGGCGCCGATGCCGCGCGCGTCGATGCGCCCCATGTCCAGCACATCCCGCTGCTCGGCCTGCATCGCATGGAAGTTGAGCGTTGCCAAAGCCCTCTGCCACTTCGGCGCGTTGCGCAGCATTTCCGCACCCAGAGCCTTCCATTCTTCTGGAATTGACTGATGTTTTTTGTCCTCCCTCATCTCGTAACCGTGGATGAGCAGATAGGTCTTGAGCGAGATCGGCTTGGAAAGCCGCAGCGGCAAACGTTTGCTGCCGTCAGTGTTTTCCAGCCAGAACAACTCATCCGTCTCGACGTTCACATAAAAGACATCCCTGCCCGCCATACGGAACGCCTCCTGTGCGGCGATGGCCATGGGCTTCGTGCCGCCCGTGACATTCAGCATCACCGCCTCACCGTCGTGGCTGTCCAGCCAGCCGACAAAGAGGTTCTGCAAGGCGGTCAGATTGTAGGGTTCGGGCACGGGCACGGTTTCGCATTGGATTTGCCGGTCCACAAAGGCTTTCTTGAGAAACTCCGCTTTTTTGAGCATCCCGTCGGACACCGCCAGCACCACGCGCTCCGGCTTGATAGCCGGCTCCAAGGCGGGCAGGAAGTTCGGGACAGGCTGGTCAGAGACAAGGCAGAAATGGGTCATGGGTGTACCTATAGGATTTGAGATTTGAAATTTCAGATTTCAGATTTTTGGACACGAGAGGCTGCAAGGTCCGCCATACGCTGCTCGTGGTCGGCATGCAGGCGTTCGAGGAACTCCGAGGTGTGTTTATCGCGCTCGTAACCCGCTCGGGTGTCGTCGTTCAGGTAACGCTGGCCCTTGATGTCCGAGTTCTGCAGCGAGTCGGCCCAACCGCGGATCTGGCGGTTGACCGAGGTGGCGGTTTCGACCAGGCTGAGGATCTCAGGCTCGCAGTCGCGCATGGCACCGAGGGCGATGGCAAAGCGCAACATGGAGCGCACCTCGCCGCAGGAACCGCGGGCGATGTAAAGAAAGGTGACCAGTTCGGCGGTGGTGCCGCGCTCAAAACCCTCGGCGATGTTGTTCGAGACCGAGAGTGCGGCGCGGCGGAGCTGGTTCACGAGGTCGCCCTTAAACTTAAACGAGGCGTGCTCCGTGAGTTTGAAGACACGCACGCCGAGGTCGAGTGCGGCCTGCCAAACGGGCAGATCCTCGAAGCGTGAGTACGTGGCCATGGCATGATCCTTTGGGATTGGGGATTTCAGATTTGAGATGTGAGATTGATGATTCGAGATTTGAGAAGCGACTCCAGTGAGGTCTGACGGCACGCCTCATCCGTATAGACAAGCACGGGCAGGTAGCCTTCCTTGACCCGGACAGGACGCAGGCGCAGCGCAGAGGAGGCCCTTTCTTTGTCGATGCTGAAGCCCAAGGCCGACTCGGCTTTCCCAGAAAGGTGATTGTCTTTGCGGAGCGCTCGCAGATAACCGCCCAAGGCCTCATGACACCTTTTCCACGAGTCGAATACTCGGTCCTCCGAAAGCCCGACGAGCAGTGTGCCCGGCAGCGTTCCGACCCATGCGGCGAACGCCTGCCGTGTCAACACGGCATCCGTCTGGACCAGTGCGCCGCAGCCGCGCGTGGCACGCAAACCGAGCGTACCGAGCCGCGCGAACGCCTCAACCGTCTGCGTGAAACGCCTGCGGGTCTGTTCCGGGAGCGGACGGCGTTCGAGGATGTCGGCCTTGAAGCGCGTCTCCGGCGCGAAGAAAGCCTCACGCTGTGTCCGATGCACATTTTCTTTATTTCCCGACACGGCGAAATAGTAAAGGTAGTCGAGCTCCGACCACGGCGCAAAACGCGGCAGCTCCTCGTGCTTGGCCTGCACAT
This sequence comes from bacterium, assembly GCA_025360845.1. Lineage (GTDB taxonomy): Bacteria > Verrucomicrobiota > Kiritimatiellia > RFP12 > UBA1067 > JAHFSX01. The sequence continues at coordinate 4,927 of JANYBJ010000181.1, read as the reverse complement.
CCCTGACGCGCACGACCAAACGGCTGGCTGTCGGCTCTCCGTGGACGCCGCCGAAGAGGTCGCGCTCCTCTTCCGCGTCCGCCCCGAGCACGCGGAACCACCAGCGCAGTTCACCCCGGATGGAAGGTGCGCGCAATTCCGCCTTGTTCTGGTTGGCCCCGCAGAGAAAGGCGGGCGTGATGAACTCAAGATCCAGCGTCATGACAGTTCCTCCTTCAGTTGGGCGGCGATCTCGCGGATGGCGTCCGCAAGAGGCACATCCAGCTTCTTCTTCTTTTTCCACCAGTCCTTCTTCTCCGAATGACGCATCAGTCGCACGAACGCCCGCTGCTCGTCCTCGCTCTTGGCAGAAAGGTTCTTGGCAAAGTGCGCGAACGGCTCCTGCGGGAGCTTCAGAAGGTGATCCGTCGCCCGCTCGATCGGCCCCAGCGTAGCGAGCCGCGCCTGTTCCTCGACCTTGCGGCAGGCGTCATCCGCCAGACGTTGCTGGCGGTCACGTTCTTCCTTTTCCTCGCGTTCCGCCTTTGCGGCATCGTAGCTGAACCAGCCGTAACCTGCGGCGGTCTTCGCGCCCGCGCCGCTGACGGTAAGCGCCTCAATCAGCCACGCCTTGGCCTGGACCAGCAACGCTGCGCGCTCCGGCCCGAGGCGGCGCAACGGCACGAGCGTAAAACGAAACGTTGCGCCCGTCTCCACCACCGGAAAGAACTGCGGGTTAGGCGATTCGTCGTCGGTCGCGTCCTCCTTTTTCCCGGCGTAATATTTCGGATGGTGGCAGTTCACAAGATCCATGGCCAGTGCGGCGGCACCCTCTGGCACGGCAGCCAGAAACGCCACGCCGCCGCCGCGGGCGGTATCGCCGAAAACGAGACCCATCTTCCGTTCGATCTCCGTCTTCTCCTCCCCCTCGGCCACGTTCCAGGCGAGCCAAGCGGCATGACGGGCAAGACCTTTGACCGCGCTGCCGGGGATGTGCGGGTCGCCGAAATGGCGGTGCAGGCAAAGCCCTGCGTTTTCGAGGATGCCGCCCGCCTGGTTCACGATCAGCCGTCCGCCCAGCGCGGCAGTGAATGTGACCGCTCCGGCGGGCGTGAAGGGCGGGAGTTGCCGACGGTGCTTCGCATGACACGCGACCACGCGGGCGATCTCGTCCTTCTTGGTGTTTTCTCCGAGACGCACGAACTTCTCCAGCCGCAAGGAGGGCGACTCGATCTTCGGGAAGGTCTCGCCACCGAGCAGGTTTTGAACCTCTTTAAATGCCGTCACAAGCATAGTCAGTCTCCTTGCGTTCAGGCGAAACGGCGCAGGTAGTTGAGGTAGGCCATGGCCTCGGCGGTCACGGCACGGAGCGTCTGCGCGTCCTTGCCGCAGAGGTAGGTCAACACTCCGTCCATGTCAGCCGCCGTATCCGGCAACTGCTTGACGGACTTCAAGTGGCGGATAATGGCGTTAAAGACATCCGCATAACCCGCGCCCTTCTCCCTGGCGAACGCCATCGCTCCCAGAAAGCCGTTCTCGCGGATCATGGTCGGCACCTTCTTGGCCACGCTGTCCCCATCACCTGCGCCTTTGCCGATCGTCTTCTCGTCCAGCGCGTTCTTAGCCCGGATTTGCTCAAGGTTTTTCATGGTCTCGCTCCTTTCTTACTTGCAGGCGTTGAGTTTTGCCGAGCACCAGCCGAGGCCTGTGGTCTCGTCCGCGCCGAGCTGGAGCAGGTTGCCATTCTCGGTCAGCCGGTTGGCCAGCGCGGCGAGAACGTCCGCCTCATGCGCTTGCATGACCGCATAGAAGAGGGTTTCCGAAGGGACGTTCTCCTGATTGAACAGTGCGCCGTTGACGACCGTGCCCGTCTCGTCATCGATGCGGATATGCTGGGCCACCTCGCAGGCGTGTTCGGCGAAATAGGCGAAAAGTTCGTCGGAAACCACGGCCAGCCGCTTAGGGAGCTCCTTCCAAACGTCGTCGTCACAGACGGCCTTCAACGCATCCACCAGCGCCGCGTTGACTTTGCCCTTAGCGGCCAGCGGGTATTCTTCGAAGATCACCTTGCCGTCCAGCACCAGTTCGGAGTTGTCCGTCACGCAGACGTCCTCCGCACTCAATTTCAGCTCTGAGATTTCAGCCGAGAGGGCGATGCCGCTGTCGCGCACATAGCGGTTGAGGGTAAGCGGACAGGCGAGCCATGCGAAGCAGCCCTTGGCGGAACGGACCGGGAAGGCGAGCAGACGTCCCTCGCCGAGCAGCAGCTTGCCTGCACGCTCGACTGTGCCGAAAAGCCTGACGGCATCGTCACATCCGGGCTGCCACAGGTCGGCCAACACGCCTTTGAGGCTGCTGCCGGGTATGACGGGAAACCGCGTGTGCCGCTCACGGACGACCGGCTGGTCGATCGCGCCGACGGAAGAGCCCGCGCCGACATGCAGCGGCGTGCGGGTGAAGAGAGACAGGAGTTGCTTAGTCATAGGTGTGTCCTTTCAGGATTTGAGATTTGAAATTTCAGATTTGCGAGTTGAACAAATGCCGAGGCCGAAGCCCTTTTCGCCGAACAACGCGCTGCGCCGGTTGGGCGGGTTGAGCGCTTGCGTGAGCGCAACGCGCTCGGCGTCGTCGGCGCAGGCGAACACGTAACATGCGCCCGCAGATACAGCGAGTTGCGTCGGCTTAGGCCCTGTCTGGAGATCCCAGCCGGAGAACGCCTGTGCCGTGCCGATGCGGGCTGCAACCAGTCTTGCCTTGAATTTGGGCTGCATGGCGACACGACGGCGCCATTCCTCGCGCGGCTCATCGTCGCGGCGCTCCGCACCGACGCGCGGCAGCATCACCGTTCCGTCAGGCGCGACCCAGTCGGGCCGCCAGCCGGCGTTGTAGAGCGCAGGCGCAAGCAAGGTCCAGCGCAAGAGAGAGGATGCAGACTTAGAGATTTCAGATTTGAAATTGAAGATTTCTGATTTCCCTGTGCGAAACCGCGCCACACCCTGTTGCCCACCGAGCACAAGGTCGGTATCCGAGCCTAATTTTTCAAAGGCGTCCACCGTACCCGTACCGCCCTTAGGCCGAAGGTCACAGGAGGCTGTGAAGGCCAGCGCGAAGCCCGAACGCAACCGCAGGTATTCAGCCTGGTAGAGCTGGCTCTTAACTGTGGCACGCGTATTAGGATCGATCTGGACACCGATGTTCCGCTCGGTGTCGTACAGGTTCTGCTCAGCCGGAGTGAACACCTCGCCAGCCAGATAGCGGTTGTAGTCGGAGGCGGAAAGCCACGCTGGCAGGTTCGCCTTTCCAAGCGTTTTCGCGCGGAAGGCATGCGTGAGCGGTGCGGGAAGGTTGGTCCCCGTACACGGCACTAACTCCATGTTCAGATCCAACGGGCACGGGTAGTAGACTTCGCCTGTCGCGAGCTCGACCGGAAAAGGACCGATACTTTTGAGCGCTCCGAAACGGTCGGAACTGTCTTTTTTTTCGCCTTCTCGTTTCGTGTGGGCCGCGCCCTCCCACGGCTGACGCTCGGGCCAGGCGCGATGGAAGGTGTTGATGACGGCGTTCCAGAGTTGGTCCGGACGAGGCCAGTTCGCGCCGCGGCCCGCATCCGAAGCGGCCATCGGCCGCGCATCGCGAAGGAAAAGCAGGTCGCGCGGTTCAAGCACATAGGTTCTCTCGCTCATGGCTAATCTTCTCCTCTGCTGCGATTGATGAATGTTTCGGCCAGGAACAGCCCGATGAAATCCTCAAGTCGATTCCGAGTCATCGCCAGATAGTTCTCAGCCAAAGTCAGCAATTCTTTTTTCGCATCGCCGGACAGGTCCGCACTCTGGCGGGCCATCACATGACGGAACTCCTGACTGATCACCGGCAACATGTCCGGCTGCGATCCTTTCAACATATAAGGCTTGAGCAGCGCGGCCAAGGCATACGGGAAGCGGCCCGAGAGTATTTCAGCCGCAGTCAACTCCGTGACCTTCCTCATCAGGTCGAGCGCTCCACCCTCCCACTTGCACCCCCACTCGATGATCTCGCCTGAACGTTTGTAGAGGCTGACCGCCAGCGCGGCGCGTCCGTAACCGTGTTTCGCGCGATGTTCAGCCTTGCGCGCCTCCTTAACCAACATCTGCAACGGTGAGTTCTGGTGACCGATGGCGATGCCGACCGAAACATCCGCAGACGCACCCGGAGCCGTCAGCGGTATACCGGTGCCAGCCAGAACATATCCCGGCTGTGTGACCGCCAGCGGGTACTGATTCACATTCCTCGGCGCCTCGCCGCGGAAAAGTACACGCAGCGCTTCGGCGCACGCGATGGCCTTGGAGGCAGGCAGCATGGCCAGCACATCGTCACCGCCGGCATAGATGAGCTGTCCGTCATGCGCCTCGACCGCAAGGCAGGCCAAATGCGTCGCGAAGTTCGCCAGGGCCTCGCTGAACTGGAGATGGTACGCGGGCGTCAGCAGACGGTGGATGTCTGTCTTGCCCTTAGCTTTGAGGATCGGCTCCAGATAGGCGCGGGCGTTTTTGGACAGTTGGGAAAGGAGTTTCGGCGTCTTCGCACCCGAAACCCACTTGCCCATCTCATCACCGTCCATGGCGAGCACCGCCACATACGGATTGGCGGCATCTGTGTTCTTGCGGGCGACTTCGGGCACCGAGTCAAATGACAAAGCCTTACCCATCTGGGCTTCCGTCAACCCGAGCCGGTCACGCAGATAAGGAACCTTATCGGAGCGGCACCAGAGGCGTTTGATGAGGTTCATCGCGCCGTAGCGGTGGCTGGCTGCTGTGAACAACTCCGGATATGCGACATTCACCCGCTTCCAAAAATCTTCATCCCCCACGCACTCCTCTTTGCCCGAAAGCGAGTCCTTCACGGCGGACTCGGGGTTGGGGTTGTTCCACGCCGCAAAGTCGCGCGTGTTGCGCCGCGCGGCGAGCTTGGC
>JANYBJ010000180.1 GCA_025360845.1 bacterium | reverse complement strand
TGCTGCACCGCCTGACACAGGCGTGCCGCAAAGTCACCGATGTGAAACTGGTCGAACTGCTGCACACATCCCTGCTGTACGTCCCCATCACTGACGACGCGCCGACCTTCGGGCAACTGCGCTTCTCCTCAGCCTGAGAGGGGGCGCAGCAGGTCCTCCAGCCCGAACCCGCCCGTCTCCAACGACAAAACGACACCTGCCGAAGCCCGGCGGGATGGCCACGCTTTGCCCTTTAGGCCACCCCGCCCTCCCCCCTCGCGCTTCCCAGCATCCCGACCCCTTTGATTTGGAACCGCTGCAACGACAGCTAGTAACTTGACATTGCCTTATACGCGGCGTACATTCAAGCGTTTTGTGTTGGATGGTCGTGAAAATTGGCAAAAACGCAGGGTAGGGGAGCGGCGGTTAGGCTGAGAACGGAGGCTGCGCGGTGATGATGAATAAAATGCTGTTGTATGTTTGCATGTGTATCCTGCCTGTGCTCCGGGTCGGGGCCAACGAGGCTCCGACAGCGGACAAACTGCCCGGCGAAATCGTTTTGTGTACGAATGTCTTCTCGCACGGCACGCTTACGATTCACCGGCTCACAGTCGGCAAGCTCGCCGCCAACTGTTACCTTGTCGCCGACGCGCGGAAGAACGCGATCATCATCGATCCGGGCGCCTCTCCCGAATGCATCCGCCAGTATCTCGCCGACCAGGGGCTCCGTGTTCTGGCATATGTGCTGACCCACAGCCACCTTGACCACATTTCGGCGCTGGATGAACTGGTGGAGGCTGTGCCCGCCGATGTCGCGATGCACCCCGAAGAGAATGACTGGGCCTTCTGCGAGAAAAATGCCTGGCTGCCGTGGTATCCGCGGACACGCGAAATCGCCATCATGCGTCCCCTGCGCCACCAGCAGACCTTTGCCGACGGGGGGCTTCGCTACACGGTCCTCCACACTCCGGGGCACTCGCCCGGCAGCGTCTGTCTCTGGTTTCCCCAAGAGAAAATCGTTTTCACGGGCGACACGCTCTTCGCAGGCACCGTCGGGCGCACCGATTTGCATCGAAGCAGCACCGCCTCGCTGATGCGCTCGCTGGGTGTCTTCCTCATGATGCCTCCTGAAACAGCGATCTATGCCGGCCACGGAGCGCCCACCACGATCGCGGCTGAGCTGAAAAGCAATCCTTATATGCAGGACATCCCGAACCCGCCGAAAGATAAACAGGAGCGATGAAACCGATGCGGATAACATGGAGTTTGCTTGTAGCCTGCGCCCTGTGCGTGACGGCAAGGGCAGAACCGGGTTCGGGGTTTTTGAGGGTTGTGCCTTTCAGCCTGGCGGCGCCCGCCGGGCCGCAGTTCACCGATGCGCAAAAACAGGCGCAGCGCGAAGCCGGCGGCAACGTCCTGCCGCTGGTGCGCGCGGCGTTCAGCAACGGTGCGGATTCGGTGCGGATTCCGCCGGGCGATTACCGCTTCGGCGCGGAGCGCTGGGGCCGCGACGGCGTGGACTATGCGCTGGAATTTTCCGGTCTGCGGCGCTCCGCCGCGCATCCGTTCACCATCGACGCCACCGGCGCAACGCTCTGGTTCGACCTGCCCGATGACCAGGCGCCTGTTGCGCATTTCGCTCTCGGCTTCAAGGAGTGCGGCAACCTCATCTTCCGCGGCGCGACGCTCGACCGGGGCACGCGCGGCCATGTCGAAGGACGCATCACGCAGCTCGATTTCGCCAACAACCGCTTGGAGATCGAACTATCGCCCGGCCTGGCGGTGCCCGCCACGTTCAACGGCAAGCTTGAACAGCGGGTGCTGCCGTTCAAAAGTGACGGCCGGTTCTGCGCGCCTCTCTACGCGCTGCAAAGCGGCGGCGCACATTTGAAATACACGGGTATCACGCCGTCCGGCACGGCTGGACGCTATTATGTGACGATGGGCGACACCAACCTGCTCGGTACAGTCAGGGACCCTCAATGGCGGCTGACGTACGGGGCGCTCGGCACGCTGGAGGTCGGCGACGGGCTGTCGTGCGTCTATACGGTTTCGTGCGCGGTTGAACTCAGCCGCTGCGACCGCCTGACAATGGACGGTCTCAAGGTTTTCACCCCCAAGAGCTGGGGAGCGGAGTGGGGCGGAGAGGGCGGACATCTGTGGAAGAACTGCTATTTCGGGCCGCGCCCAGGCACGAGCCAGTGGCAGGGCGGCGAAGGTTTCATGTTCTGCGCGACGCGTCACGGCGCCACGCTCGACGGGGTCGTGATGCGCCACACCACCGACGACATCGCCAATTTTCACGGCTATTGGGGTCACATCGAAAGCGGTGTGAGCAATCGCGTGAACTTCTCGAGCAGCGGAGAGTTTGACCGTACCGTCGCGCGTGACGCCGCACCCGGCGACCGGCTGCTGTTCCGGGACCGGAACACCGGACAACCCATCGGGGACACCCGCGTCGTGAGCGTGGAGGGCAACGCCGTGTTCGCCGATCGGCCGGTCGCCGGCTTCACGAACGCGATTGTGGAGTGGCCGGATCACGAGTGCGCCGGCTGGCAGGTCAGGCGTTGCGATTTCCAGGACAACTACCAGCGGCTGCTGATCCAGTCCGGCCCTGGCGCGGTCAGCGACTGCGTGTTCGCGCGGCAGGGCTGCGGCATCGAGATCAACAGCGACTTCCCCTATGTCGAGAGCGGCGTGGCACACGACATCACGATCGCCGACAACACGTTCGTCGATGTGAATCCCCAGCCGCGCGGCGCGGCGGTCTCGATGCACACGCATACCTATGACGGCGGCTCGCCGCCCTTCAGCAACATCGTCATCACGGGCAACACCTTTGTCCGGTCCGGTTCCCCCGCCATCCGGCTTGACCGCTTCAGCGGCGGGGTCATCGCCGGCAACCGCTTTGAGCAAACGGACCGGCCGCCCCTTGAGTTGAAGCGCTGCTCCGGCATACGCGAAGAATACAACCGGTTTGTCGAGGGCAAGGACGCCGAACAGAGTCCGAATAACTAAACCAACCGGATCTGCGTCTCAATGTCGCGATACGATTCCGAGACCGCTAGAATTTGGGTTGCTTGGGTAGTCTTTCGTTGCTATCCTTATGCGGTTAAATGGCAAAAAATTCACCATAGAAACGGAGGTCAGCGTATGAACAGGAAGACAGTCGGACGGGAGTGTTTGGCGATCATGTTGGCCGGTTTGGGGCTGGCGGCGGGCGGCGCTTGGGCGGCAACGGCCACCGGTTCGAGCAGCAACGGCGTCTATACGGTGTCGAGCACGGACTTGCTGCAAAGCCATCTCGGCTTCACCGACAATGCGATCAGCCTGTATAATGAGGGCGGTTGGTACAACGTCGGCGTCCCAGGGCTCACGGACGGCGCATTTGGCCCGGCCAGCAAAGTGGACAGTTGCGGCATTTCTGGAGGATCGGTCACCTATCTTCTGAATACGACCTACTATCCGGCAGGCTACGACATCGCCACCGTCAACACCTACAGCGGGTGGAACGATACCGGGCGCGTCAACCAGCAATACACGGTGAGCTTCCGCAAGGTGGGCTCGGCCACGTTCGGCGACGACATCACCGTCAATTACACGGGCACCGACAGCCAGACCTATGTCAACATCGCCGACGTCAACCTCACGGGCGTGGACGCGGTCCGGTTCACCTTCCCCTGGCAGCAGAACGGCGGGGTCGGCTACAAGGAGCTCGACGTGATCGGTTCGGCGCCAGCCCTCGCCTACGCGATCACCGGCGAAAGCAGCGGCAGCGCCTATGCGGTGTCGAGTACGGACTTGCTGCAAAGCCACCTCAGCGCCACCGCCGATGCGCTCGCTCTGTTCAATGAGGGCGGGTACAGCAACGGCGGCGCGGCGGCGCTCACGGACGGCCTGTCCGGCACGGGCAGCGCGGCGGGCTCCTGCGCCATCAGCGGCGGTTCGGTGACGTACACGCTGAACACGGTTGACAGCCCGGCGGGCTACGACATCAGTGCCGTCAACTCGTACAGCGGGTGGAATGATCCCGGGCGCGTCAACCAGAACTACACGGTGAGATTCCGCAAGGCGGGCTCCGACACGTTCGGGGACGACATCGCCGTCTCTTATTCGGGAACGGCCAGCCAGACCTCTGTCAACATCGCCGGCCTCGGCCTTACGGGCGTGGATGCGGTGCAGTTCTCCTTCCCCGGGCAGCAGAACGGCGGGGTCGGCTACAAGGAGTTCGATGTCGTCGGTTCTTCCCCCACTTATACCGAAGTGACCCGGCTCGAATCCGGCTCGAAGGTGATCGCCGATAACGCCGTGTCCAACGTGCGCATCACCGAGGGCACCGGCACGACGCCCGGCGCGATCACGCTCGCGGCGGCCACGACCACCATCCGCTCCCTGACCCAGGGCGCGACCGCCGGCGTCGCCACGGTCACCCCCGCCGGACAGGCGCTGGCCCTGAACGGCATCTACTTGCAGGCCGACGCGGGCGGGCTGGCGGTCGGCGCCGGCACGCTCATGCCAGCGGCAGGGACGGAGCTGCGCTTCGAAAACCGCAGCGCCAATGGCGTGACGGTCAACGCCGCGATCGCGGACGGGAGGAGCGCGGCAAGCACCCTGGTCAAGACCGGCGCCGGCACCTTGAAGCTGAACAACGTGAACACCTACAGCGACATGACGGTCTTCGGGGGCGGCGTGGTCGAGGTCGCCACGCTGTCCAACTACGGATCAGCCGGCAGCCTGGGTAACTACAGCAGCGCTCGTGAGCGCAACACCCACATCGGGCTGCTCTTCCGCAGCGGCACGCTCCGCTATGCCGGCGCCACGGCACAGAGCACCGACCGCGCCATCCGCGTCAACGCCGACGGCGGGGACGGCTTCACGGGAGGAGCCACCCTCGACGCTTCCGGCAGCGACCCGTCCGCCACGCTCAGCTTCACCGCATCGGCCTCGCCGGACTTCTTCGAACAGAGCGGCAACCGCACCCTGACCTTCACCGGCAGCAACACCGGCAACAACCTCTTCTCCATGGCGATCGTCGAGACCGGCGGCGCGACCGGCGTGACCAAGAGCGGCCCCGGCACCTGGCTGCTGACCGGCGCCAACGCCTACAGCGGCGGAACCCGCGTCGAGGGCGGCACGCTGAAAAGCTCCGGGCTCGGGTGGGGCGCGGTGACCGTCGCCGCCGGCGCGACGTGGGACGCCGGCGTGTACGGGCAAACCATTGCGGGCCTCGCCGGCTCGGGCACGGTCACCCGCGCCAGCGGCGCGGTGACCACGGGCGCCGACGGCGCGGCCCTGATTTCCACGAATAAAAACTACGTCCATCTGCTCGACTTCGGCAACAACGGGGGCGCCACCGTCAACGGGGTGGCTTTCGAGAACGCCGGTACGGACGGCACGGGCTGGTCGCTGTCGCTGGGCGCCACAGGCCTGCCTTACGGCGAGAGCGTCGCCACCAACGGCTACGCCCAGCTGATGAACGATTTCTATTACAACGGATATCCCGGCGTGCTGACCTTCACCGGCCTCACCGTTGGCCAGACGTATATCATCACGCTTTACACCCAGGTCAACGTGTGGAAGGGGCGTCCGCAGGACGCGACCTTTACCAACGGTTCGGACACCCGTCGGTTAATCTATACCGAGCCGGGGGACCTCGGCTACTATGCCTACCGCTTCGTGGCGAACGACGCCACCGCGACCGTCACCATGACGCCCCGCACCGCCGACACGTTCCACTGGTTCGCGGCGAGCCTGGAAACCGTCGCGACGCCGGTGGCGCTCACGGTCGGCGACGCGAACGACTACACGTTCGCGGGTGTCATCAGCGGGCCCACGACGCTGATCAAGCAGGGCACCGGCAAGCTGACGCTCTCCGGAGCCAGCACCTATAGCGGCGCGACAACGCTGAGTGCGGGGACCTTGGAGATCACGGCGGGGAACGCGCTGCCCTCCGGTACGGCCGTTGAGCTGGCGACGGGCTCCGTGATGCTGTTGAACAATGCCGGCGAACAGACGGTGTCGGCGCTGACCTTTGACGGCGTGCCGCAGTACAAGAGCACGTGGGGCGGACCTGCGAGCAATGCCCAGCATAAACGGTCACACTTCGCAGGCACAGGCGTGTTGCGCGTCCTCAACGGGCCCGCCGCACCCGGGATGATGCTCTTGCTGAAGTGAGCGGATGATGTTTGGGAACAGACCGTCCGTCAGCACTGTTTCCGTAAGGGGGTGCTGCCGGACGGCCGCAAATAGAGAAGAAGCTGAAGGAACACAGGAATGAAAGTTACGCTGATCGCGATTCTTTTCCTCTTGTCGCTTAACGTGCGGGCCGTGACGATCGGCGACTTGCGTTGCGAATATCGGCGTGATCCGATGGGGATCGGCGCAGATAAGCCGAGGCTGAGTTGGGTCTTGCAGGCGGAGGGTGAAAAAGGGGTGAAGCAGACGGCCTATCAGGTGGTCGTCGAGGGCCGCTGGGACTCCGGTAAGATCACTTCGGACCAGTCGGTGGGTGTGGCCTATGCGGGAGAGTCCTTGGCACCGGGTACGGCCTATGTGTGGAAAGTCCGGGTGTGGACCGCGGATGGCAGAGCGACCGCGTGGAGCAAGCCCGCCGCGTTCAGCACCGGGTTGCGTGAATGGTCGGCGAAATGGATCGGGTTCGACGCGACGCCGGAGGTGTCGCCGTTCAATACGGCCGGCTTGCGTTGGGTCCGGGCGAAGGAAAGCAAATTGGGTCCGCTGGCCCTGCGCAAGCAGGTTGAACTCCCTGCTGAACGGAAGGTCCGCCAGGCGGTGATCGCTTTGTTCGCGGACAATGTCTGTCGCGTGACGGTGAACGGTCAGGCGGCCGGCGAGTCCGTGCGCTGGGACCGGACGGCGCGGCTGGACGTTACGGCAGCGCTCAAGCCCGGCGCCAATGTCATCAAACTTGACGCTTCGAACAGCGATTTCCTGACGCCTGCCGTGGTGGGGCGGCTGGTGGTCCAGTTTGAAACAGGCGACGATCTGGCCGTGCCCGTGGATGCGACGTGGGGAGAGGCCGAGGTGTTTGACGGAACGCCGTGGGGCACGCCCGCGCTCAACGACCAGCCGCGCGTTCCGGTGCCGTATTTGCGCAAGGAGTTTGCTTTGGAGAAACGCGTGAAGCGGGCGACCGTCTATGCCACGGCGCTTGGCGCGTATGAGCTGCACCTGAATGGCCAGCGGGTCGGGCGCGACGAATTCACACCGGGCTGGACGGAGTTCCGCAAGCGCGTCGAGTATCAGACCTATGACGTGACCGAGCTGATCCGCACCGGAAAGAACGCCTTTGGCGCGATTCTCGGCGACGGCTGGTATGCCAGCGACTTGGCGTTTACCGGCAAGCGCAACTACTATGGCGGCAACCCGCGACTGCTGGCCCAACTCGTGCTTGAAGGCGCCGACGGCAGCACCCAGACAATCGTCACGGACGGTTCCTGGAAGGCGGGCTACGGCCCGATCCGGCATGCCGACCTGATGATCGGCTGCGAGTACGATGCGAGGCTTGCGATGCCGGGGTGGGACACGACCGGGTTCGATGAGCGGCAATGGTCGCCGGTGACGGAAGGACTCGGACGTGCGTCAGGTGTGGCCGATGTGACCGCCTTGGTCGCGGCGGCGGTGAAGGACGGAAAGGTGTCGCTGAGAGTGGAGAATGACGTGCTGGGCGGCGACCCGGCTTTTAATGTCGTAAAGTCCTTGCGCGTCGACTACCGGGTTGGGGGCAAGGACGAGACGCGGACGGTTGGAGAAAAAGCGGTGTTGGAACTTGCAGGCGCGGACTTGAAAATCGTGAGCGCGAAGTATGGCGCACTCTCGGCGGCGGGTGGCGCGGGACCGCTCATTCAGGCGGCGGTCGCCGAGCCGACGCGGCGGCACGAGGAGTTGCCGACGGTGAAGACCACCGAGCCGAAACCGGGCGTTTTCATCTTTGATCTCGGGCAGAACATGGTCGGCTGGGCGCGTCTGAAACTGAAGGGCAAGTTCGGACAGCGGATCACGGTCCGCTACGGCGAGATGCTCAATCCCGACGGCACGCTGTACACAGCCAATCTGCGCGGCGCGACGGCGACCGACACCTTTGTGCTCAGCGGCAAGGGTGTCGAGACCGTGGAGCCGCATTTCACGTTCCACGGTTTCCGCTATGTCGAAGTGGCCGGGCTGACCGGCAAGTCCGAGCCCGACGCGGTGACCGGCATCGTCGTGCATTCGGAGATGGAGCGGACCGGAACGTTCGAGTGCTCGAGCCCGCTGGTCAACCAGCTTTATCACAACATCATCTGGGGACAGAAAGGCAACTATCTCGAAGTGCCCACCGATTGCCCGCAGCGCGACGAGCGTGCCGGCTGGACGGGCGATACGCAGTTCTTCATCCCGACGGCTGCCTACAACTTCAACGTCGCGCCCTTCTTCACGCGCTGGCTCACGACGATTTGCGAGGACTCGCAGGCTCCTGACGGTTCGGTCGCGCACGTCGCTCCCGACTTGGGTCTTGGCAGCGGGGGCACGGCCTGGGGCGATGCCGCGATCATCTGCACCTACAACATCTACCGGACCTACGGGGACACCCGCGTGGTTGCCGCGCATTTTCCGGCCATGGAACGGCTGCTGGCTTGGTATGGCGCGAAGAGCACCGGCCTCATTCCCAAGACCCACGTGTTCGGCGACTGGCTGAACATGGGCGGAGGCGCGAGTGAGGAGGTTCTCAACACGGCCTATTACGCGTACCTGTCCGGGTTGATGTCGGAGATGGCCCGCGCCATCGGCAACGCTGAGGCCGCGGCCCGCTACGAGAAATTGCACGGCGAGATCAAGGCGGTGTTTGCGGGTTTCTTCGAGCCGGACGGGTCGCTCCGCAATTGCAGCCAGACCGGCTACGCGCTGGCGTTCTCGATGGAACTGGTGCCAGAGGCCCTCCGCGAAAAAGCGGCGGCGAAGTTCGCCGGCGAGATCGAGCGGTTCAAGGATCATATCGCAACCGGGTTTATCGGCACGCCGCGCCTGCTGCCGGCGCTGCACCGGGCAGGGCGGGACGACCTGGCCTACCGGTTGCTGTTGCAGGAGAGCTATCCGTCATGGCTTTTCCAGGTGAAACTTGGCGCCACGACGATGTGGGAGCGCTGGGACGGGTGGACGCCCGACAAGGGCTTTCAGACCATCGGCATGAACTCCTTCAACCACTACTCCTTCGGCGCGGTGGGACAGTATCTCTACGAGAACGTGGCCGGCATTGCCGCGGAGTCGTTGGCCTACAAGAAAATCAGCATTCAACCGGTGATCGGAGGAGGTCTGACGTGGACCAAGGCCAGTTATGATTCCATGTACGGCAAGATCGTCAGCAACTGGAAACTCGAAGGCAAGTCGTTGACGATGGACGTCACGATCCCGCCCAACACGACGGCAACGGTGCATGTGCCCGGCAAGGACGGCGGCGTCCGCGAGGTCGGTTCAGGACAGCATCAATTCAAGTCAACTCTGCCGTGAAAGGCCTCGTTATTGCGCCTCAACCCACGTCTTGGTCTTCATCATCTGCGTCTGTTCAGGATTGATGTGTTCGATGATACACGGCATCGGTCGGTTAAGTCTGCGGATTTCGGACAGCATCAGCGGATAATTCATCTCGCCGCCGCCGGGCCCGGGATACTCCACGTTCGGCCCGGCCGGATTGAGCTTCATGTCCTTGAAATGGCAGAGGTGAATGCGGTCGCCGAGTTCGCGGAACAGGCGGAGCATCTCGTCCTGGCGCTGCGGATAGAGATCGGGCGAGATGAAGTTCGGCGGGTCGCACAACAAGCCGACCCGGTCGGCAGGAAACGGTGCGAGTACTTCTTTCGCCAAGGCCAGCGTTCCGACGACGTGGACAAAGAACGGCTCGAAAGCGATGCGGCCTTTGATGGGATCGAGGATCGGCAGGATGACCTCACTGACAGCGCGATGCAACTGCGCAACGGCTTCGGGTGTGTGGTTGCGCGGGTCGGCGCCGGCAAATTGTGACGCATAGCTCGCACTCCATGTGACGAACTGGTTGCAGTCGAACAACTCGGCATGCGCGGCGATGATTTTCATCGCTGCCTGACTCGACTCCATGAACCCGGTATCGCCGGGACGGAACAGGTTGAAATAGGTGCCGAACGCGGCGGTCTTCAACTTAAATTCTTTAAGCGCTTGGGCAAGGGTCTTAAGTTCATCCGCCGTCGGATGAAAAGCGAATGTCACCTGAACGGTATCAAAGCCAACGGCGGCGATGGCTTTGGCGTTCGCGTGCAGGTCGGCGGCCGAAGCGCCCTGGAGCATCATTCCCAGGTGAACGGTGTTCGTGGTCGGTTCGGCGGCAAACGATTCTCCCGCGCTTAGACCGACGACGGTTGCACCGACGGTGCGAAGAAAATGACGACGTGAAGTCATACTCATTCCCATTTGTTTGGAAAAAACCGCTGATTGTCATCACCGGCATCCCATAGGCTTGTCCGGCAACATGCCGGTTCCCATGATTTGCGTCTATTATGCGGGGGTGGTGAAAAGAGTCAACCCCGAACTTCACCGTACTTATTCCGCATGGGCCCGGACGGACCGATAGGACCGATGATGAAGGGCGGGGAATTCATTAGTGCCGAGTGCTTTATTGCGTTAGGTGAGAGGTCAGAGGACAGCGCGATAAACCGGGGAGGCGATCTGTCTCGATATTCCGCCCCCGCGACCTTTACGGGACACTCGCAAGCCGGGTCAGAACGTCCGGCGGAGTGCGTTTCTCGATTTCCTGGACGCAAACCACGATACCGTCCGCCAACGTCTCGACGAACACGGATTCCCAGGCTGCCTGGCATTTAAAATCAAGCTGTGGGGCCGTCATAAACCCGTTGCCCCTGCGACATGATGAGGCCCCCGGCACAGCGTCGAACTGGACCAACCCGAGCGGCAATATGGCCGACAGTTTCGCATCCGATCTAAATTGAAGGGGACATGACTGGCTGATGTCACGCGCTCCCACTATCGAAACAGTGATCTCACATGGGGTGGTTTCACCAATTCTTAAGGGACATACGCCTAACGTCATAAAGTATGGTAATCCACTGATAGCTCCATCCTTAGGTTCGCCATAGACGCGAATCGTCACTGCCAGCGGAATGCCTTTGCCCGAACAGGTGAAAAGGTTCGGATTTAGCTTCACCACATCGCGACGGATTCTGACTTCGCTGAATTCTTGGGCGGCCTGCGGTATGGCCCACATATCGCCCTCGATTGTTCCATCAAAAAACCCTTTTCTATCCACTCGTAGAACAAAAGGTCCGATCCGATACTTCATTGCGCAAGGCTCTAAAGCGCATGCACCCTTTGCGACGTGCCCTTGAAACCTGTACGACGAGCAGCCGCAGAGAAACACGCCGACCATGACGACCAGACAGGATACCACCTTCTTCATTGTCACTCCCTCCTCTTCTCATTGCGGAACAAAATTAACATCCGTAGCGACCGTTCTCTCTTTTCCATCGCTTATCTCGATCACTTCAAATGGCGCGAGGCGGGGGCGTATGCTGCTCGTGGTGATGCTTTCCCATGTTCCGGTCGCTTCAATTTCATCCCAATAGGTACAAAAATGATACCAAGCACAGGGTTTCGCGTCGAGTGAGAGCAAATATTGGTTCTTTGCCCCCAAATAGTGTTTAATATTATAATCAGAATGATACTCAGTATTGATGTAAAGGCTCCTGGGTATCAGCAGCAAGGTGTGCCGACCCGGCAAGACCTCGACATAATCGTTGGATGTAACACGATTCCCATCAACGGATAAGAGGATAAACCCATTTCCCGAACATTGGAGACGGGCCACTTTCGTCATTGGCTCCTGGACGCCGGCACCGTGCATCGGGTAAACCGTTACATGCACCCTGTCCGGGCCAGGAACAATTATTGCCGTCGCGCACCCTATCGTTCCCAAGACCAAGCTCGTCAGCAGACAAGCGGCACACAGATGGATCAATCTATTCTTTTGCATATGAAGTATCCCGGTTAGGACGTTAGTTCATTCGTGCGGAGTGCGTTATTGCGTTAGTTGGGGGGGGGCAGAGGTCGGAGGACAGCGGAAAGGTAAGATAAGCGAGTTAAGCGATAAGCCGGAGAGGGGAGTGGACGATGAGCAGTCAAGTCTCAGGAACCATCTTGTCATGCGTTGAACGCGGCAAGCAGCCTTTCCACTTGCTCTTTTGAAGCGCCCATGCGGATGTCGAATTCCCAGTCTTCGATGCTTTCGAGCGATTCGTTGAGGGCGTTGACAAGGAGGGCGGCCTCCTCAGAGGAAAGTTGCAGGACGATGTTTTCCGTGTTTCTGCTGACAATCTGCATAGGCGTCACCTCAGGTTATCGAAGTAAGTGCGTCCGCGGTTGGGTTTGAAGGCGGTGCCGAAGTCCGCCGAGCCGGGGTCGGTGATTACCACGGATCTCGTGGCGTCGTCCCAGTATGCGGTGCGCCCGCGGATGAGTTTTCTGACATAGGAGGGGTTGGCGATGACGCGATCGATGTGAGAGGCCATTTCCGCCTCTGTCCGGAAACCAAACTCGGAATGGTGTTTGGCAAAGGCGTGGCCGTTCGCGATCCGCTGGCCGGCCGAGTGGGGCTGTTTTTGAGACGGGTCTGGGGATGGGGTTTCGACAGAGGCGCGGACTGCGCGGACGGGTTCCGGAGGTGCCTTTTGCTGAGCGTCGTACTTGCGCAATGCTGCTGAACAGGTCGTGAAAAACTTCGATTTCTTCAGTGAAGCGGTGGCGTCATTGGCGAGGCGGCCGGCACGGGCGGCAGTCGTTTGCACGGAGGCCTTGCAGTCCGCGGCGAACGGGGGGCTCAAGTAAGCGTAACCCGCGCCGCCAAGGAGAGTCAGCGCAAGAACGGTCCAGATGATCGAACGGCGGCTCATGGGTTTTCCTTTTTTGTCTGGAGTCTTTGGCGTTATACGGCATGTTTACGCACACTTTGTTTCACTAGTACTACAGTGTACTAGGCTGTCAAAGTTAAGCCGCTTACACTGCAAGATGAATTTAACGAGAGCCTGATCGACCTTCAATCCGCAAAGACATTCTTGCTGGTAAGAAGCCCAGACGGGCAGCTATTTAGAGGTGGGATTCTTGATTGTGAGGATGGAAGCAGATGTTTCAGCATCAACGGCAGTCCATGGAAAGTGACCGTTGAAGACCGAATTGCAGAAAACATTACCGGCTCTGACTTTGCAACGAACCGGGGTTTGTATCTTGGTCGCATCGAGATTTCCGATAATAAGGAATCGCCGTCAGATCCTCCACTAAGGAGCTGTTCACAAATAAAGTTTACAAACAACGGAATATTTCATAATCAAACCGCATGATTATTTCGTGTTGATGTAAGTGTTATAAGTGAACAGCTCCTAATCCAATTTGTCACTGCCAAAGAAAGTCCGGAATTGGTCATCAAGAAGGCAAACCTGAGCCAACCTCTGTGGTACAAGGGTCGTAGTCTGTGGTACAAGGGTCGTAGTGGTACTTTTGACAAATGAAGCAAGAAAGGCGGCCGGTGGGCCGCCTTCGTGTTTGTGGAACCGAAATCCGGAGTGGACGGGTTCACTTGCCCTTCTTCAATTCCTCGGCCAGCCATTCGTCGGCTGTGAGTTTCTTGTCGCCGCCGCCACCGGACGCCGGAGGCTTGGCGGCCTTGCCGGTCAGTTTCTCCAAGCGGTCGACTTCGGCCTTGAGCGCATCGCGTTCCGTTTTGATCGTGTCCCGCTCGGTCCTGCACGTATCGCGTTCGGTCTTAAGTGTGTCCCGCTCGACCGTGAGGTCTGCGACAACCTTGTCAGCCGCCGCTTTGTCGGCGGCAGCCTGGTCAATCACTTCCTTCGCAACGTCATCGGGTGTGCTCATAACTCTCCTTGTGTCTGTGTCTGTTCCGCAGTGTGAAAAATGACTATTTTGGACAGGATGAACAGGATGAAACAGGATGTGGTCGTTGTCCCAGCAATCCTGAAAATCATGTAAATCCTGTCCAAGAAATTGTGCGCGTCCTTTTCAATTGCCCGTCTCTTCTTCCGCCTCGCTTGCCATGTTTTCGATCAGGCCAAGCATGACCGACACTGCTTCCGGTCCGCGTCCTTCCAGGGTTCGGGCGCTTCGTAACGCGCCTTCGGCAGCGGCAGCTTGCGGCCCCGTCGTGTCGAATTGATTCATGTGAACCTCCTTAACGATTTTCAACAGGATGACAGGATTGAACAGGATGGGGATGTTGTTTCTTAAAACTGAAAATCCTGTAAATCCTGTCCAAGAAATTGGGCGCGTCCTTTTCATTCGCCCGTCTCTTCTTCCGCCTCGCTTGCCATGTTTTCGATCAGGCCGAGCATGACCGACATGCCCGCCGTGTCGAATTGATTCATGTGAACCTTCTTAATGATTTTCAACAGGATGACAGGATTGAACAGGATGGGGATGTTGTTTCTTAATCCTGATAATCTTGTAAATCCTGTCCAAGAAATTGGGCGCGTCCTATTCAATCGCCCGTCTCTTCTTCCGCCTCGCTTGCCATGTTTTCGATCAGGCCGAGCATGACCGATATGCCCGTCGTGTCGAATTGATTCATGTGAACCTCCTTAACGATTTTCAACAGGATGACAGGATTGAACAGGATGGGGAGGTTGCGTGTTAATCCTGAAAATCATGTAAATCCTGTCAAAAAAGTTGTTGCTCTGCGGACGCCTCGGGGATGCGTCCCTACCGTTTTCTCTCTCCCCTTGAGCGGTGAACGTTCAGCGTTGAGCGTTGAGCGCTAACGGATTAAGATTAAGAGCAAGATTATGATTAAGACTCGCCGCGCCTTGTAGAGTAACGCCGGGTTTGATACCGTTCCCATGGATGCCTGAAATGGATACAACTGACGATTTCTGCCTGGCGCCGCTGCGCGGGGTGACCGTGCGGACGTTCCGTAACCTGCATGCGCTGTGGTTTATGCCGCCGGACCGGGCGGTGGCGCCCTTTATCCCGACCTTCGCGGGCGCGAAGGTGAAGCCGATTCTGCTGAAAGACGTGGACCCCGACCTCGGGCAGGCCGTGCCCGTGGTGCCCCAGGTGATCGGAAAAGACCCGGAACAACTGCGCACGCTGCTGCGGTCGTTCAAAGCGCTGGGCTACTCCTGTGCCGATTTGAACGCGGGCTGCCCCTGGCCGTTTGTTGCCAAAAAGGGACGCGGCGCGGGGCTCATGCGCGAGGCGGCGGCTTTCGCCCGCATGTTGGAGATCGGGTGCGAAGAGATGCCCGGCGGGTTTTCCGTCAAAGTCCGGCTGGGTATGGACAAGCCCGACCTGCTGTTGCAGCGCATGGAGCTGATCAACTCGTTTCCGCTGCGCGAAGTCGCGGTCCACGCGCGCACGGCGAAGCAGATGTATGAGGGCCGGGTGCAGTTGGAGCCGTTCGCGGCCGCGTTGGCGGCCTGTCGGCATCCGGTCGTCTACAACGGCGATATCCGGACGCGCGGGGATTATGCGCGGCTGAAGGCGCGCTTCCCCGGAGTCACGCGCTGGATGATCGGGCGCGGGCTGGCGACAGACCCGTTCCTGATCGAGCGTGTCCGGCGCGAGGTGGCGGGCGAACGCGAGGTGGCGCGGCTCAAAGGATTCCTGGACGACTTCGTGGCGGCGAGCGCGGAAGAGCTTTACGGACCCGTCTCGGTGTTGGGTCGGATGAAAGAGCTGTGGGGATATCTGCATCTGTCGCTGCGGCAAGGCGAGCGCGTGTGGAACGGCGTGAAGATCTGCCGCACGATGGACGAGTATCACCGCGTGGTCGAAGGCGTGTTTGAAACGTTCCCGGGGTTTGTTGAAGACGAGGCGCTCCGAGGGATTGAGTGACGAAATGATGCAACAGTTTCCCGCAAAGCAGTGATCTTGACATTCATCAGTCGGGTTGGTATAAGCACGCCCAAACACGGGTAATCATGCGTGTTGCGATGCGTTTGCAGGGTTCGAAAAGCGAAAGATAAAAAGATGAAGAGCGAGTTGAGGAAGAGCTGCAAGTATGCCTTGGTCGTGCCGACGAGCATGGGCATTCGGATTACGCCTGCCAATGGACAGCCGGTGCATTGCGGCGGTACATTTATGATGCAGGCCACCAGCGCGGAGACGAACGTGGCCAGCGTGGCCTCTTATCTGGGGCTGCCGGTCAAGGTGCTGACGACCTTCGTGAAAGGGAGCCCCATCGCACAGTTGATCAAGGACAACCTCCGCAGCCGCCACATGGACTTCGAGGGCGTCGAGGTCGCGCAGGGCGATCCGTGGGGCTATCGGCATCAGATCAACATTGCGGACAGCGGTTTCGGGTCTCGCGGTCCGCGCGTGTGGAATGACCGCGCGGGCGAAGTGGGGCGGACGCTGAACGTGAAGGATTTCGATCTGGACCGCATCTTCGGAGCGGAGGGCGTGCAGATCGTCCACCTGTCGGGGCTGATCGGCGCGCTGTCGCCTGAAACGAGCGCGTTCTGTCTGGAACTGGCGCGGGCGGCGAAGCGCCACGGCACCCGGATTTCGTTCGACCTGAACTACCGCGCGTCATTCTGGAAGGGCCGCGAGCGGGAACTCTCGGCCGTTTTCGCCGAGATCGCGAGCATCGCCGACATTCTGGTCGGCAACGAGGAGGACTTCCAGCTCTGTCTCGGCGTCCAAGGCCCAGAGGCGGGGGGCAAGGATATCAAGGCGAAGATCGAGGGATTCAAGGGCATGATCGAGCGCGTGAAGAAGGCGTATCCCAACGCCCAGACGTATGGAACGACGCTTCGAGAGGTGGTCGACACGAACCGACATCTGTGGGGCGCGGTCATGGCGGCGGGCGAGGAGTGGCATGTGGTCGAGCCGCGCGAGATCACGGTGCTGGACCGCATCGGCGGCGGCGACGGGTTTGTCGGCGGCATGCTCTATGCGATCCTCAAGGGCTGGGAGGCCCAGAAGTGGGTGCAGTTCGGCTGGGCGAGCGGCGCGCTGGCGACGACGCTCATGACCGACTACGCTCAGCCTGCTGACGAGGAGCAGGTTTGGAGCATCTGGAAGGGCAACGCCCGCGTGCAGAGGTGAGTCCGTAAGGGCATTCTTCCGCGGTTTGCACCCGGCCAGGTTTTACGTTAGTGCCTTACAAACCAACAACAGCAATAAAAAACAAGTTGTTTTACCACGAAGACACGAAGTGTACGAAGAAACACAAAGCCGGAGGGAGGGAGAAGGCTGTCAGGTGTTTAGGCTGTTAGGCTGTTCAACTCCTAA
>JANYBJ010000177.1 GCA_025360845.1 bacterium | reverse complement strand
CGAGGGCTCCGAGTTCACGCCGGTACGCCTCCCTCAAGCGGTGGTGCCGGCTTTCGCTGGTGATGGTTGTTTTCATAAGGCTAAGTTACTATACTTAGCCTTTATGGACAATAAAAAAACGAACCGAAGAAATATTATTCTTGAAAAACCGAGGATCGGCACACCGCCCGCCCCTCATCGCGCGCTCCAGCAACTTCGCAACTCGAAGAATGTTTGATTTGGAACCGCTGCTACGCATATAAGTGAACGGATGAAACCGGGAGAATGCATATTTGCGTCCCGCGTCCAACCGTGTCCATTTTTTACCGTTACGGCTGAGGAAGCAGTTTTATTAAACAAAAAAAGGACGCGGCGAACCGCGTCCAAGGCATTTCACCTTCGGCATATAGCCTTGTTGTGATAAGATGCAGACTTATGTTATTTTAAACATGTGGTTGATTGCAAGCGGAAAGGATCGGAAAATGAAAACGTTGGGGATTGACCTCGGAACCAATTCACTAGGGTGGGCGGTCATCGGTGAAGCCGCAATTGACCGTGCAGGTGTCCTTGTCTTTGAGGAGGGCATCATCCGTGAAAAAAGGATTGATTCGCTGAAGACACCCGCAGCCCTCCGCAGAGAGGCACGCATGGCCCGGCGTTTGCGTTTCCGTCGCCATCTGCGCCGCCGTCTGATCCTCAAAATCCTTATCGAACAGAAAATGTGTCCACTCACCCAAGAAGAGCTGAAGGAATGGTCGCAGACGGGCATTTTTCCGAAAGACAATGCAGCTTTTGTTGAATGGCTGAAGAGCACTGACACACGCAACCCCTATGGCGACCGTTCGCGGGCTGCCTCTGAAAAGGTCGATCCGCTGACGCTTGGGCGTGCCATCTATCACCTTGCCCAGCGTCGCGGCTTCAAGAGCGGGCGCAAAGACCAGCCCGAGGAGGGCGAAGAAATAAGCGCCTCCAAGGCCAAGGAACTTGGTGAAGTCAAAGGCAACATCGCCCGCATCTCCGCAGAACTTGAAAAATCCGGCCTAACACTCGGCCAATATTTTTTCAACGAAATTAAGGCAGGACGCAAGATTCGCAAGCAGCATACCGGACGTGCAGAACACTACGAGAAGGAATGGGCAAGAATCGCCGCAGTCCAGAAACTCGATAAAACGCTTGCCGAGAGCATCGCCCGTGCCCTTTTCTGGCAGCGCCCTTTACGTGATCAATCCCATCTCGTTGGCAAATGTTCGTTAGAGCCCAAACGCAACCGCGCCCAGATCGGCCATCCCGAATTTGAAGAGTTCCGCACGCTCTCTTTCGTCAATAACATCCGAGTGATCGACGGGGAAACGCGAACTCCGCTCACCGCCGAACAACGTGACGTGGCAGCCGACTGTTTCATCCGCAAATCTTCCTTTGACTTTATCGCGATCCGCAAGAAGTTAGAGAATCGGTTCAAAGAACTCAAGGGCACCGGATTCAATTACGAGGACAACGTATCCCTCTCGCCTTCGAAAGTCACGGCATCGCTCAAAGAGGTTTTGCCAGATGGAGTCGGACTTCAGAAAGCGCTCGATGCGCTCACATTCTTCGACGATAACGAACGACTCGGAAAGTGGGCTCAACTGCAATTCGGACTCTCCGGTGATCAGGCGACCGCGTTTGTGAAGATTCGCATCCCCGAGGGTCGCGCCGGGTATTCGCTTCATGCTATCCGCAAAATCAACCGCTTTCTACGCAAGGGAGTTGAACTCTCCGAGGCGATCTTCCTCGCCAAACTACCGGATGCCATCCCGGATTTTGACGTGAATGAGGACGCCATCATCGCTAAAGTCCATGAACATAACGAACTTTATCGTGAAAACAAACGAACGGCTTACCGTGATGTCCGTACCGAAAACCGTATCGGTGTACTTTCATTAGAAAAACGTCTTCGCTCATGGCTTGAAGAGGATCGTGGAGTCACCGGCAAACTTTTCGACACCCTCTATTTTCGCGATCCCAAGGCGGATTCCTCCTACGCGTCCGTCAAGCCCGGTGGTATCGTCCTGCCGCCTGCCAGTCTCGGCATGATCCGTAACCCTCTGGTCCAACGCTCAATGACCATGCTCCGCAAGTTGGTCAACGAATTAAGGAAAGCGGGTAAGATCGACGCAGACACCCGTATCCATATCGAACTGGCCCGCGACGTCAATAGTCGTAACGACCGTATGGCCATCCAAGAGTGGCAGAAACAGAACGAAAGAAAACGTGCAGACGCCAAGGCGAAACTTTTGGAACATGGCATAACCAAGCCGGCCGAAGACCTCATCCTTAAATATGTCCTCGCAGAGGAGCAGGGCTGGGTCTGCCCCTACACCGGCAAGCATATTTCGATCAACGGTGGCGGTTCGCTCTTTCCCAGCTTCGACATCGAGCACACCTTGCCGCGCTCGCGCTCGGGCGACGACTCGCAGGTCAATAAGACGCTCTGCGATATCGATTTCAATCGCAACATCAAAAAAGATCGAATGCCCTCCGAACTTCCCAACCACGACGAGATCATGACGCGCCTTCGTCCGTGGCAGGCAAAAATCGAAGACCTCAAAAAACTAAAGGAGAAGCAGGCAAAAATCGCCAAGAGGACCTCAAAGGAAAACCCCGAGGCTCGATCCAAGGCCCGCCAGAAGTTTCTCGTCACCCGGCTGGAGTTGAAATACTGGGAGGATAAATGCTACCGGTTTACAAAGAACGCCGAGGATGTCACGCCGAGTTTCATCAGCCGCCAGTTAGTCGACACGGGCATCATGACTCGCCATGCGGTCGCTCTCCTGAAGACTGTCTACCAGGATGTGTATCCCGTCAACGGCCAGGCCGTCGCCTTTGCCCGCAAGCTATGGAAGGTGCAGGGGGAGGACGAGATCAAGGATCGCTCGGATCACACGCATCACGCAAAGGACGCCATGGTCATCGCCGCGCTCTCCCGCGACCGCTTCCAGAAAATCTGCGGCGAACTCAAGGCCGACGACGAAAGAAAGAACCCGAAGTTTAACGTCGCTCCGCCGTTCGCCGGATTCGCCCAAGCCGTCTATGACGCCATGGCCGCCATCCCCGTCAAACACCTCACAAGACACAACGAACTCAAGCAAACGCGGCGTAGCTCAATTCGACTGTCTTCCCCGAAAGAGACGGGGGTCGGCACAATCACCCGCGCTCCGACCGATGGAACCACTGTACGAGGTCAGCTTCACAATGAGACGTTTTACGGAAAAATCAGAAAACCAGGCGAGACCGAAACGGTGTGCGTGATTCGCAAGGAACTGATTTCTAACAACTTTCCGCAAGCCTCAACACTTGAGAAAATAATTGATCCCGCCGTGCGCAAGGCCATCCAAGACGAGATCGGGCGGCGTGGATGCGACTTCAAGAAGGCCATCGACGCAGGCAATTTTAAGATGCCCGGCGAGCGTGGCGCTCCGATCAAGAAGGTGCGTATTGAAGCAACGGTGACTAACCCCAAGGAACTTCGACAACACACGGCCACACCATCTGTACACCCACACAAGAATCCATACTGGGTTCAGGCAGCTTCTGGATCCAACTTCCGTCTTTCTGTTTACGAAGGGAGCAACGAGCAAGGTCATCAGGGCTCGCCGTTCTTTATTGCCGAGAATCTTCTCGACCACGCTCAAGGGAGAGTACACACCTTTGCCGAAACCAAGTTCATTGGGTACATATTTCCGGGCACAATGGCAATTGCTTATCAGTGTTACGGCGAATGGGAGCAACAAGGATTCGATCTCACGAAGCGATTATATGATGTGGTGAAGTTTACAGAATCAAATAACACGATAACGTTACGGTTTCACAAAGAAGCGCGAAGAATGAAAGACCTCGGTACAGATTTGGTTTCTTCTGGAAAGAAGGGAGCGGGGCAGTCGAGCATTGATTTTGTGAATCCGCATGAACTACTTCTCTTGAACCTCAAGAAAGCTTGGGCATCTTTCCTTTTTGAGGGCATCCATTTTAGAATGGGAGTGGATGGCGGAGTCACTTTTACACGCCTGGAGGGAGACACATGAGAAAAAAGAAGCAGATGCCGACCATTCGCAGCGGCGCGGCGGAGTATCTCACGTTCGTCGCGGCCACGGGGCAAAACGGAGTAAACGTCGTCTATGCCGACGAGAACGTCTGGCTGTCGCAGAAAATGATGGCCGCGCTGTATGACGTTGACACTCGGACTGTTAATGAACACTTGAAAAATATTTTTTCTGATAACGAACTCGTCGAGGATTCAGTTATCCGGAAATTCCGGATAACTGCCGCAGACGGGAAATCTTACAGCACCAAGCACTACAGTCTGAACGCCATCATCGCCGTCGGCTACAAAGTCAACTCGGAACGCGCCGTCCAGTTCCGTAAATGGGCGACACGCATTCTTAAGGATTTCGCCATTCAGGGCTGGGCGATGGATGACGAACGGCTCAAGAACGGCGGCTCCATCCTGACAAAGGACTATTTCGAGCGACAACTTCAGCGGATCCGCGAAATCCGCATGTCCGAACGCCGGTTCTACCAGAAGATCACCGACATTTATGCCACCGCGTTGGATTACGACAAAACTGCGAAATCCACCCAGCGCTTTTTCGCCGCAGTTCAGAACAAATTGCACTGGGCAATTCACGGGCACACCGCCGCCGAACTGATTATTGATCGCGCCGATGCGGAGAAGCCCAAGATGGGGCTGACGACATGGGAGGACGCGCCAGACGGCAAGATCCAGAAGTTCGATGTATCGGTCGCCAAAAACTATTTGGCACCCGAGGAACTTGAGTCTCTCGCCCGGATCGTCACCATGTATCTCGACTATGCCGAGGACATGGCGAAGCGGCATATCCCCATGACGATGCAGGACTGGGAAACCCGCCTGAACGCTTTTCTCGCATTCAACGAACGCGACATTTTGGACAACCCCGGCCAAGTGACACATGAAATCGCGCAAGCCTTCGCGGAAGGCGAGTTCGAGAAATACCGGTTAGTTCAGGACACGCTGTTCAAATCCGATTTTGACAAATTGTTGGAAGCGAGCGCCAAAGGAGGCCGATTATGATCGCGCGCACGCTGTTCTTCTCCACGCCGGGTCATCTCGGCGTCAATCTCGCGCAGCTTGTCTATACCCCCGCCCGCGAGGCCGGGCACGAACCGCGTACGTTTCCCATCGAAGACCTCGGCTTTATCGTCATTGAAACTCACCAAATGACGGTGACCGCCTATGCCCTCCAAGCGCTTGCCGAAAACAATACGGCGGTTATCTTCTGCGACAAGACACACACGCCCGCCTCCCAGCTTCTGCCTTTTTCCGGACATACGCTGATGCAAAAGCATTTCACTGCGCAGATGACGGCAAGCGAAGCTCTGAAAGGTCGACTCTGGAAACAGACGATCCAAGCCAAAATATGCAATCAGGCCGCCTGTCTGGATGCGGGAGGAAAAGAGGGTGCGCGGTGGGTGCGACGACACGTCCAGAACGTAAAGAACGGCGACCCGGGAAACTGTGAAGGGCTCGCGGCCCGCGAGTATTGGAGTCATCACACGCCGAATACGGATTTCAAGCGCACAAGGGAAGGGGCTATGCCCAACGCAGCCCTCAATTACGGCTATGCCATCCTTCGCGCAGCGACCGCCCGTGCGCTGACCGGCTCCGGTCTTTCCTGTCTTTCGGGACTGCACCACCACAATCAATATAACGCCTTCACGCTCGCCGATGACGTGATGGAACCCTATCGGCCCTTTGTTGACGACACCGTACTCAACAAAACGGCATGTTTTTCCGCCGAGGCGTTGGAGTTGACACGCGACATGAAAGCCGCACTGTTAAACGTGCTCACGGCGGATGTAGTGGTCGGCGATATGCGCCGTCCGCTCATGAATGCGCTTTCCCTGACAACGGCCTCGCTGGTCCGCTGCTTTCTTAAAGAAGAAACGATGATCTCCTACCCCTCGTTTCCGCCATGCCCATCACCCACCACGCCCTAAATGGCTACGATATTATGTGGCTGTTCGTCATGTTCGATCTGCCGACCAACTCAGCCGCCGAACGCAAAGTGGCGACGCGGTTTCGGAAAGATCTGAAAAAGGACGGCTTCGACATGTTGCAATACTCTGTCTACATCCGTCATTGCGCCAGCGGAGAATCCGCGCTCGTTCACATCGACCGCGTCCGCATGATGGTTCCCGATGAAGGCTTGGTTTCTGTCGTTAAAATCACAGACAAGCAGTTCGGCGATATCGTCAACATCATTGGCAAAAAAGCCAAACCGCCACCGAAAGCACCGTTACAACTCGAATTGTTTTAGGACCCCGGGAAAACGGTTTAGTTCGCGATATTGCGCCAATAAAACCGTTTTTACTTCATGTGTTTCTTTGTAACCGGCTCACAATAAAGAAATTAAGACTTCAATACTGTTCCCGATTCTCAAAGAGCATCAAATCACAACTGGTATTGGTCATGGTCTTTTCCTCGGTTTACTGTTCCCGATTCTCAAAGAGCATCAAATCACAACGCATGTTCGCCTTCGCCGCCATGGACGCCCACTGTTCCCGATTCTCAAAGAGCATCAAATCACAACTACCTCAATCTGCGTCGGGCTGCAACCCGCACTGTTCCCGATTCTCAAAGAGCATCAAATCACAACATTGGATACCTTTCTGCCCGCGATACGCGCACTGTTCCCGATTCTCAAAGAGCATCAAATCACAACAGGAGTAGACTTGTCAAGGATGGGATGGGACTGTTCCCGATTCTCAAAGAGCATCAAATCACAACAGGAGTGGACGGACGGACTTGTCAAGGTGTACTGTTCCCGATTCTCAAAGAGCATCAAATCACAACTCTTCGGGGCAATAAGTTGCATATTGGTTCACTGTTCCCGATTCTCAAAGAGCATCAAATCACAACCCAGAATCGTTTCGGGTGTCGACATCTTAAACTGTTCCCGATTCTCAAAGAGCATCAAATCACAACTCTTTGTCTCGGCTCATGGGAGTGCCCTCACTGTTCCCGATTCTCAAAGAGCATCAAATCACAACGGGTTCTTGTTCGTCGCCTTCTGGAGGTTGACTGTTCCCGATTCTCAAAGAGCATCAAATCACAACACGTGCTCCCACGACAGCGTAGCCCCCTCGACTGTTCCCGATTCTCAAAGAGCATCAAATCACAACCTAATCTCGCGGCCTCGCGTCTACGCCGGCACTGTTCCCGATTCTCAAAGAGCATCAAATCACAACTCAAAGTTGAACTGTCCATAACCTTCTCCTACTGTTCCCGATTCTCAAAGAGCATCAAATCACAACGATAGAGCCGCGACGGAAGGCACCCAGTCGACTGTTCCCGATTCTCAAAGAGCATCAAATCACAACGAGACGAGGACGTCAAGTTGGCTGCGGTCCACTGTTCCCGATTCTCAAAGAGCATCAAATCACAACGGGCGGCTTTTCGTGAATTATTCTTGCTCCGTGGCCGACGGTGGCGTATCGGGTTCAGCCGTAACAGCCGTCGCTGTTTCCGGTACGGGCACGTCGTCCACCTCCTCCGCGTCGGCGATGCTGACCGAGACAAGGGTCGCGTTCTCGTCGAGGCGCACAAGGCGCACGCCCTGGGCGGAGCGGCCGCAGGCGCGCACGTCGCTTACAGGCGAACGCACCATCATGCCGGTCGAGGTGATCATGATGGCCGACTGGTCTTCCTTCACCGCGTGTGCGGCCACGACCTTGCCGTTGCGGCCGGATTCGTCCTTGATGGCGATCATGCCCTGGCCGCCGCGGTGGTGCGGGGTGAACTCCGCGAACTCCGTGCGTTTGCCGAAGCCGTTCTCGGTCGCGACCAGCAGCGTCTCGCTGTCGACCACAACGTCGAAGCTGCGCACGACGTCATCGCCCAGCAGACGGATGCCGCGCACGCCGGTTGCGGCGCGTCCCATGCGGCGCACCTGGCTCTCGTTGAAGCGCATGGCCTTGCCGTTCGCCGTGATCATCAGCACGTCGTTGCCGGAGCGTGTCAGGCGCACCTGGATCAGGCGGTCGCCGTCTTCGATGTTCAGGGCGCGGATGCCGTTGCAGTTGACGTTGCGGTAGTCCGAAAGCGCGGTCTTCTTGACCGTGCCGCGCTCGGTCGCGAACATCACGTCCACATCCTCGGCGAAGGCGCGGATCGGCAGCAGCGCGGCGACCTGCTCGCCCTCCTGGAACTGGAGCAGGTTGATGATCGGCTTGCCGAACGAGGTGCGAGGCGCTTCGGGAACGTCGAAGGCGCGTTCGGCGAAGACGCGTCCGAGATTCGTGAAGAAGAGCAGCGTGTCGTGGGTCTCCGCCACGAAGACCGTAGTGATGAAGTCCTCTTCCTTGATGGCCGCGCCGGTGATGCCCTTGCCGCCGCGCTTCTGCTCCTTGTAGACCGTCAGCGGCACTCGCTTGACGTATCCGCGGTGGCTCAGCGTGATCACGCACGGCTCGTCGGCGATGAGGTCCTCGATGTTGACCTCGCCTTCCAGCGGAACGATCTCGGAGCGGCGCGAGTCCCCTCGCTTGGCGTTGGTCACGTACTTGGCCTTGATGTCGGCGAGATCCTGCTTGATGAGGCCGTAGATCTTCACGGGGTCTGCGAGCAAGCCCTGGAGGTAGGCGATGCGCACGCACAGCTCGTTGAACTCGGCTTCGACCTTGGCGCGCTCGAGGCCGGTGAGCTGGTAGAGGCGCATTTCGAGGATCGCGTCCACCTGCTTGTCCGAGAAGGCGAAGCGCTCAATGAGGCGGACCTTGGCCTCTTCGCGGTTTTTGGAGGCGCGGATGATCGCGACCACGTCGTCGAGGTGGTCGAGCGCGATGAGCAGGCCTTCCAAGATATGCTTGCGGGCTTCGGCCTTGGCCAGCTCGAACTTGGTGCGGCGGGTGATGACCTCGAAGCGGTGGTCCACGTAACAGCGGAACAGCTCTTTGAGGGTCATCACCTTGGGGCGGCCCTGGTCGATCGCCAGCATGTTGGCGCCGAAGGTGGTCTGGAGCTGCGTGTGCTTGTAGAGGTTGTTCAGCACGACCTGCCCCAGCGCGCCGCGCTTGAGTTCGATCACCACGCGGATGCCGTCGCTGGAGCTTTCGTCGCGGATGTCGGAGATGCCTTCGATGACCTTCTCGTTCACGAGGTCGGCCATCTTCTCGATCATGTTGGCCTTGTTCACCATATAGGGAACTTCGGTGATGATGATCGCCTCTTTGTTCTTGTACTCGACGATCTCCGCTTTGCCGCGGATCATGATCGAGCCGCGGCCGAGCTTGTACATCGCCTCGATGCCGCGCGTGCCGCAGATCGTCGCGCCCGTCGGGAAGTCGGGCCCCTTGACGAACCGCATCAGGTCGTCGATCGAGCACTCGGGGTATTCCAGATAGTGCGTGATGCCGTCCACCAGCTCGCCGAGATTGTGCGGCGGGATGTTGGTGGCCATGCCGACGGCAATGCCCGTGGAGCCGTTGAGCAGCAGGTTGGGCAGGCGGGCGGGAAGGACCGTGGGCTCCATGAACTCTTCGTTGTAGTTGGGCTTGAAGTCGACGGTGTCCTTCTCTAAATCGTCGAGGATCTCCTCGGCGAGGCGGTCCATGCGCACTTCGGTGTAACGCATGGCCGCGGGCGGGTCGCCGTCGATGGAGCCGAAGTTGCCCTGGCCGTCCACGAGCGGATAGCGCATCGAGAAGTCCTGCGCCATGCGGACGATGGTGTCGTAGACCGCCTGGTCGCCGTGCGGGTGGTACTTGCCGATCACGTCGCCGACCACGCGGGCCGACTTTTTGTAGGCTTTGTTCCAGGTGTTGCCCAGCTCGTTCATGGCGAAGAGCACGCGGCGGTGTACCGGCTTCAGGCCGTCACGCGCGTCAGGCAAGGCACGCCCGATGATCACGCTCATCGAGTAGTCGATGTACGACGAACTCATCTCGTCTTCGATGTTGATGTTGTTCATGCCGTGATCTGCGCCGCCCACGACAGGCTTAATCTCATCGCTCATAGGCTCTCCGCTGTTAAATCGAATAAAACAACAGTTTATCACTTACGGCGGCAGGAAACCAGCTTTTCACGCAAAATAGCGCGATTTGCAGTATATACATACAGATAATATGTATGTAAAATATGTATCATGAATCGAATAACCCTCAATCTGCCCGAGGGCCTGCTGGAGACGGTCATGGAACTCTCCGGAGCATCGGGCAAAACCGAGACCATCGTCGCGGCGTTGCGGGCCTACGAGACCGCCCTGCGCCGTGAACGTCTGCAGACCCTGCGGGGTCAAGTCCGGTTGCTCGCGACCCAGGATCGCGAGGTCCGGTCATGACGCCGGTCTACATCGATACGGCGGTCTGGCAGGACTACTTCGCCGGCCGCAATCCGGAGCTGGGCGACCGCGTGGACGAGCTGATCACGCAGCGGCTCGCCCGCGTCAGCGGCGCGGTCTTGCAAGAGCTGCTGTCTCTGGCGCGTACCCAGGCCGATTGCGACCGCCTGGCCGAGGCGCTGCTCGGGGTCTGCGACCGGGCGGAAGACGACGGGCGCACCATCGCGCTGACGGCGGGCCGGATCGCCTGCCGCCTCCACGCCGAAGGCCTCGCGCCGCTGCCGCCGCTGCGCGTGCTCTCGGCCGCGTCCGCGCTGACGGCCCACGCCCCGCTGCTCACGACCGACGCCGCGCCGCACACGGTCGCACGCTATTTTTCCCTCAAGATCCTGTGCGCATAGCGAATGATTTTAAGGCATATGTTGACTCGCTGCGCTCGCCAACGCCAAACGAAAAAGGAGAAATAGATGAAAAGCTTCATGGGACCCGCCGAACATCACATTGCCGTGCAGCGTGCTCTTCTTCTGGGTCGCAGTGGCGATCCGACCGTTCTCCCCGAGCTGATCACGTTGTCGAAGCTCCCCTCCAACGAGGTGCAGCGGCTGGCGGCCTCGGCGATCGGCAAGCTGGCGGGTTTCGGGGCCGATGCGTCAGTGGCCGTGTCCACGCTTGTGCCACTGGCCCTGCACGGTCGGCATCCGCAGACGCAGCAGTACGCCCTCCGTGCGCTCAAAGCCTATGCGGCAGCCGCACAGGCGCATCTGTCCGACCTGCGCGACCTTGCGCACAACCCCAGCCAGCGCGACTATGTGCGAGCGGCGGCGCTCACGACGGTCGAGGCCATCGAGCAGGCCGTGCGCGACGGCGAGGCAGTGGTGGCCCACCGGTGTCAGCGCTGCCATGCGGCCATAAGCGCCGAGGAGTACCGTCAGGCCCAGCAGAGCTTTCAGCGCGCGTACCGCGGCCGGTGCTACGACGAGGTGTTCTTGGAGCGGCGCAACTTCGAGACCCAGGTTGAGCTTCAGAAGACCGTCGAGGCGCGCGACGGCACGCTCGTGCAGTCGGCGGGCGAGCGGCGCATCGCGGAGTGGCTGTCCCTTCACAACATGCGCTACCGCTACGACGCCAAATTCCGCATCATCGGCGAGTTTCAGATCCGTCCGGATTTCTATCTGCCCGAAGTGGACGCGTATATCGAATACTGGGGCATGGACACGCCGCAGTACAAGATGAGCATGTACAAGAAGCAGATGCTCTACCAGCAGGAGGGCAAGCGGCTGGTCTCGGTCTATCCGCAAGACCTGCCCCACCTCGATCAGCACCTGAAGTCGAAGCTCGCGCTGTTCGGGGTGGTTGTCGGCGAGCGCAGCGAGTCGGCAAACCAAGTGAGGCGCGAGCTATGAAGATACAAAAGAGGCAGGCGGGTACGCTGGCGCTGAACGATGCTGCGTAACCTTGTCTCCGTCCGGCCCCGCTGGTACACTACAAGCCATTTATCCATTCCCCACTTGAACCCGCCTGATTGAGACACTCCTTTGAGAAGCCACACTTCAGTTACTGCAAGCCCGCCGCTGCCAGGCGGATACCGCGAGATGTGGCACATCGCCGCACCGCTGATCCTCAGCATGGGCTCGTTCACCATCATGCAGTTCTGCGACCGCGTGTTCCTCTCGCGCTACAGCAGCGTCACCATCCAGGCCGCGCTGCCGGCCGGCGCGCTGGCCCACACCTTCGTCTGCCTGTTCCAGGCGCTGGCCGGCTATGCGGGCACGTTTGCCGCCCAATACCACGGAGCCAAGCACACTCGGGGCTGCGTCATTTCCACGATCCAGGGCCTGTGGCTGGCGCTGGCCTCGTGGCCGTTCATCCTCGCGCTGATCCCCTTCGGCTGCTGGCTCCTGACCCTCGGAGCCCATGCGGAGGCGGTCTTGGCCGCCGAGAAAACCTACTTCATCCTGCTCATGGCCGGAGGGGTCATGGTTCCGCTGAACTCCGCCATCGGCGGCTTCTTCATGGGCGTCGGGCGGACGAAGATCAACATGATCGCCAATGCGGCCGGGTGCCTCCTGAACATCGTGCTCAACTATGCCATGATCTTCGGGCATTGGGGGTTTCCGGAAATGGGCATTGCAGGCGCGGCCTATGCGACGATCATCTCGGGGTTCCTGACCTGCTTCCTCCAGCTCGCCGTGTTCGCCTATGACGCAACCGTGCGCGAGGTGGGCTTCCCCGCCGTGTTCAAAGCCGATTTCCCACTGATGCGGCGCATAGCGCGTTTCGGCGCGCCGTCGGGACTCCAACTGCTGATGGACATCGGCTCGTTCACGCTCTTCATCATGCTCACCGGTCGGCTCGGCGAACTGTCGCTGGCCACCAGCAACATCGCCTTCAGCATCAACAACCTAGCCTTCGCGCCGCTGTTGGGCTTCGGCATGGCGGCCGCCACGGTTGTGGGGCAGCACCAGGGCGCCCGCCGTCCGGAGGCGGCGGAGCGCGCGGCCTACACCGCGCAGAAAATGGCTTGGATCTACATGGCGGCGATCGGCCTGACCTTCCTCCTTTTCCCGCGCTTCTACTTCGCGCTGTTCCGCCCCAAGAGCGCCGCCTTCACGGCCGAGGAGCTGTTGACGCTCGGGCGCTCGATGCTCTGGCTCATGGCGGCGTGGGGCATGCTCGACGCGATGACGATCGTCTTCAGCGGCGCGTTGAGAGGTGCGGGGGACACCCGTTTCGTGATGGTCTACATGGTGCTGGGCGGGTGGCTGATTCTCGTGCCCGGGACCTTGCTGCTGCTGCATCTGGGCTGCGGCATCCTCATGCTCGGGGTCTGGCTGGCCGTCTATATTTCGGTGCTTGCCGTCGGCCTCTGGTGGCGCTGGCGTTCGGGAAAGTGGAAACAGATCAGCGTCATCGAACACCACGCGGGGCTGGAGTACATTCCGCCCGTCACGGACGAGATCCACTAAGCCTGATCCGTTTTGCCTTCCCACAGGAAGCCGGTCAGAGGCGAGGAGGCGTCGGCCGTGAGACGCGCGCGGCGGGGGCCGGCGGCCAAGCCCTCTTCGGCGGCCTCGACGGCTTTGGCGAAGGCCTTGGCCATGCCGACCGGGTCGGCGGCCGAGGCGATCGCGGTGTTGACGAGCACGGCGTCCGCGCCGAGTTCGATGGCGGCCGCGGCATGGGAGGGCATGCCGAGCCCGGCGTCGACCACCACGGGCACGCGGGCGTTGGCCACGATGATCTCGATCATGTCGCGGTTGCGCAGGCCGAGGTTGGTGCCGATGGGCGCGGCCAGCGGCATCACGACCACGGCGCCCGCCTCCTCCAGCCGCTTCGCGAGCACCGGATCGGCGTTGATGTAGGGCATCACCTTGAAGCCCTCTTTGACCAGCACTTCGGTGGCCTTGAGGGTTTCGATGGGGTCGGGCAGCAGGTGGTGCAGGTTGGGGGTGAGTTCGAGTTTGACCCAGTCGAAGCCGCCCGCCGCACGCGCGAGCCGGGCGATGCGGATCGCCTCCTCGGAGGTGCGCGCGCCGCTGGTGTTGGGCACGATCACGATTTTATCGGGGTCGAGCTTGGAGATGAGCGGGTCGCCTTCGGGGTTCTTGTCGAGGTCCACGCGGCGCAGCGCGACGGTCACGAGTTCGCAGCCGGAGGCCTGGATGGCCTGCCGCATGAGGTCGTGCGAACCGAACTTGCCTGTGCCGATGAAGAGGCGGGAGTGAAAGGAGCGTCCTGCGATGATGAGTGGGGTCATAATTCCTTTTTTTATCCGCCGCCGACGAATTGGATGATCTCGACCTGGTCGTTGGCGGCCACCGGGGTGGTCGTAAAGGCGGAAGAGGGGATGATCTGGCCGTTGAGTTCGACGGCCTTTTTTGCGGCGTTTACGCCCAGCGCGTCGAGGAGCTGCGC
>JANYBJ010000142.1 GCA_025360845.1 bacterium | reverse complement strand
AACCCGTTCACGATTCCGTGGAAACCGAAGCGGCGCTCTCCGCGTGGTCCACGTGCTTCGCACTCCTGCCCATGCACACATCCTTGGGCAGCGGCAGTCTCTCCAGGCGTCCCGTTTCTTTCGCCCACACAAGAAGCATGCGCAGGATGCGCACGGTCTTTTCCACCGTCGGTTTGGCGCGTTCCTTCCCGTTGGGCAGCCGGAGCAGTTCGCCGCTCTTGAGGAATTTGCCCACCTGCGGCGCACGTATGGCGCCCAGTTTGCGGTCCGGCCCGAAGAACGCCTCGATTTGCATCAAGTCGCGCGCATAGGTGTACAGGCTCCGCTCTTTTTTTCCCTCTTCCCGGAGATGATCCAGGAATGCTTGCCCGGCCTCGTGTAGTGTGCAGTCCTTCATGGTTTATTTCCCTTCCGTTGCGCCGCGCAGTCTGGCGGCGGTCCTGATGCGCACTTCCCGGTTGGTTTTGGTATTGATGCCGATCCAGCCGCCATGGGGACTGGGCTCTGTGATACGGACGGGCGCGAGTTGCCCCGACGCCTTGACGGTGTAGGTCTCGCCGATTCTCACTTCACACTTTTTCATGTTGCGCTGCCTTTCTGTGTTGGCAGGCGGCCCCATGCCGCCACGCCTCGACATGAACGCTTCACGCGGCGCGGGAAGTCAAGTCACCGGGGAACGGCCTTCGCTGTTCTGAGGGCGACAAGAAACCGGTTCGCGGAGACCAGCAGAAGCAAGCCATGGGCCGCTCCGCACCCGCGATGTACGGTATTGCCGGGAGGTGGTCTTTCTTGCCTGAGCTTTCAAGGCGTTTCCGGTAGATAACGAATGAAGGACCCGTCCTGTCCTCTCGTGGAGCGTGCGGGCCAGTTTCGTATGGAATCAACCAGAGAGGATTGTCATGGAAACCGAAGCCCATTGGGAGAACACACCCGAAACTCAGGACGCCACCGGATTCATTATCGCTCCGATGGCCACCGCCGCCGCGCTGGACGGCAGCGTTTTCAGCAAGATCAACGCCGCCGACGTGCTGCCTCGCACCTGGGAGGAACGCGCGCGCAAGGCGTGGGAGTATTACATCGAAGAACCGCTGGTCAAGAACTGCGTGAATTCCTGGCGGTCGTTCGCCGTGGGCGACGATGTAAAGATCGATTGCGACAGCAAGGACGTCAAGTACGAAGCCGTCGAACTTGCCGCCCGGCTCGGACTGATGGACTTCGTCAAGGACATGGTGCTGCAACTACTCGTCAAGGGCGAAGCGGTCGGCTTCAAGCGTTACGCCAAGAATAACGCCGACCAACCGTCCGGGGATATCGAGGAAGTGGTCTGCGTCAACCCGGTGTCCGTGAAAGTCAAATACGCCCACGGACAGCTCCTGGAAATGACGCAATACGCCGAGGCCGCCGCCGCCTTCACGGAAGGACTCCAACTACCGGTCGAGCAGGTGCTGCGTCTCAAGTGGGATGCCCCATCGTTCTCTCCGCGCGGCAACTCCATCGTGCTGCCCGCGTTCCAGTCCATTGAACTCCTCCGGGACTACCGCCGCGCCGAACAGGCCATCGCCAAACGATGGACCACGCCCTTCCGTCTGCTCAAGGTGGGAGGGGCCTTCGGCCAGAAGATGGTGATGCCCGATCAGCGGATGCTCGAAGGCGTCCGGGACATGGTCAACAAGATGGACCTCAAGAGCGGCCTCGTCGTGCCTTTCTACGTCACCGTGGAAACACATGGGGCGGATGGCGAGGTGCTCAACGTCGAGGACAAAGTCAAGGAGGTCAAGGAAGATATCGTCGTCGCACTGGGCCTGTCCCGGGCGCTGGTCACGGGCGACGGACCCAACTTCGCGACGGCGACGATCAGTATGCGCAAGATGATGATCATGATCCGCGAGATCAAACAGGCCGCCCGGGCCATTCTTTCCTGGGTGTTCAACGACTGGCTGGAACTCAAGGGATACCAGGAGAACACGCTGCAATTCGTGTTCAACGACCTCGATCCCTGCGACGCCGTGGACTTCAAACGGCTGCTCATCGAACTCTACGACCGCAAACTCATCAGCCGTTCGAGCGTGCAGCTTCGGATGGACCTCGACCCGGACATCGAGGCCGCCAACCGCGAGACGGAGAAGAAGGCCGTCGATCTCTCGGACGAAAAACAGGTGAAACCCATCGTGGACATGGTCATGGCGGGCATTCTCTCCGTCGAATCCGCCCAGAGGATGCTGGGTATCGTGGAACACACGGAGCCAGGGGCGGTCGCGGCGTGTTCCGCCGTGGCTTCGTGGGCGTCTCCGCCGCCGCATACGGATGCCGCGGTGCGGTACTGCGACGGATGCGCACATTTTGACGAGACCGAGAACTTCTGCGCTGTCCACCAATGCGAACGGAGTTTCGACGCGGCGGCATGCCGTTTTCGCGAGCGGAACGGTTAGCACCCGTGGCGCAATGCGTCAGGAGAAGACATCTACATCTTGTGCCGACTCACGCCCGCCGGCAGCATCGGCCCCGGCAGCATCGGTGTCTACTTGACGTTGAGCGGCCCGCTCAGGCTCTTGCGGCTCATACCCCATTGCGCGATACCCTTTCAGCCGCTTGGAGAACATGCGCGCGAGCACGGGGACGCGTGCATCGACGTAATCGTAAACCTGAACTTCGTGTTTCCCGGCATGAGAGCGATGCAGCCGCCCCACATATTGCTGGAGCGTTCCACGCCAGGCAATGGGCATGGCCAGAAAGAGCGTATCCAACCGGGCATCGTCGAAGCCTTCACCCGCGTACCGGCCGGTGGCGACAATCACGCGGTCCTGGTTCTGCGGAATGGTTTTCAACTGTTCATCCATCGCTGCCCGCTGCTTCTTTCCCATGCCGCCTTGCAGGACGATTACATGCTGCACATGCTTTTGAAGTTCGCGCGCAAGATACTCGAGATGCTCCCGGCGTTCCGTCAGGACCAGCGAACTCCGACCGGCGGTCGTGGCGGTCTTTATGTCTTCGATTATCATCGTGTTCCTGCGTGGATCTATGGCGATTTGTCCATAGAGGGATGGAATATCCGGGTTTTCCGTTTCCGCGGAAGACATGAATTGCGTCTCGCGGGCGAATACCACATGACGAAACCGGGTTTGTTCGGCGACATCCTTGGGCCGGATACGCACCCGAATGGGGCCGCACTGCATGATGATAATGGGGTGATGACCGTCCTTGCGGATAGGCGTCGCCGTAAGTCCGAGCACATATTTCGCCTTGGCCTGTCGAATTACCTGCTCGAAGGTGAACGCCGGGATGTGATGACACTCGTCAATGATGAGATGGCCGTAATCGGCAACGAGATCATGAACCTCCCCCTTGCGACAAAGGCTCTGAATCAAAGCGATATCCACATGGCCGTGCGGTTTCTTCTTCTCGCCGCAGAACACCCCGATCTCCTTCAGCGGTATCCCGAGGAAAGTGGCGAGACGCTCTCGCCACTGGTCCAGGATCGTCCGCCGATGCACCAGGACCAGTGTGTTGACCTTACGCTCCGCAATGAGCCGGGACGCCAGAACGGTCTTGCCAAAGCCCGTTGGAGCCACGAGAACGCCTGTGTCGAAAGGCAGCATCCGGCGGATCGCATCTTCCTGCACAGGGTGCAGTAGACCGTCGAATCGGCATTCCAGCGGGCGTCCGCCGAACCGCTCGTCCTTGATGGTCAGCGCTATCCCATGGACGCCGAGAAAAACGGTCAGGTCATCGAGGCAGCCGCGGGGCAGGCCGATGTGCTTCGGGAATTCCTCAGCACAACCGATGACGCGCGGCTTGCCAAACGTCGAAAGCCGCATGGACTGGGCGCTGTAGAACTCCGGGTTCTGAAATGCGGCGAGCCGAATCAGCCGGTTCGCGAGCTGCGGCGAAATCCCGTCTCTTTCCACATAGACGAGATTGGCCAGCACGGCGTCTATCTTTTGGGGTAACGGTCCCTGCAACGGCTTTTCCGCGCGGCGTTTCGACGGCGGGAGCGTCCAGGGATCTTCCTCGTCCGTATCGTCGGTCGCGCTGAGCCGGACACCGATGATCTGTCCACGGCGGGATGCTTCGGCGACGATGCGTTCCACATCGCCACGAGGCGTGCGTTTCAGCGACGCCAGGTAATCCCACTGACTGGCATACGGGACGAGGTCCGCGTCCAGAAACAGACTGTTGCCCGCGTCCCGTGGGACCCGCTGCAGCGGAAGCGCGATCAGGTTGCCGAAGCCTCCTTTGGGCATCGTGTCCTGGTTCGGAAAGAACCGGTCGTAGGAATCCAGGCCCATCTGATGGCGCCCATCCATGGCGCGTGTCAGAATGGCGCACCCGAATTTGCGCGCAAGCGACGCGGGCAATGGTTCCTCGAAAAAGATCCAGACGTGTCCGCCCTTGCCGGAACGGGAACGTTCCAGCGCGGCGGCAACCCCCATCTCACGACAGGTCCGCAGAAACATGTCTGCATCGTCCTGCCAGCCGTCCTTGTCGAAATCCGCGGCGAGAAACCAGCACGTCTCGTCTTGCAGAAGTGGATAGACGCCTACCGTATGTTTGCCGAGAATATGGTCGCGAATCACCTCGTCGGACAGGGGAACATACTTTTGATGGTCGCATTTCGCGCAGGGCTTGTGGCAGAAGGCGCCCCACTCGTTGGCGCAGGCGGGGGAGTATCCCGCCCTTCCCTTCTTGCTCTCCCATCGCACCGCGTATACATCCTCCCGCCCCCGGAATAGCGAGCGGAACAACCGGCATTTCTCCATCTGGGACATGGAGGAAGTTTGAGGTGAAAGTGGACGGGGAGCTACGGCAGGCTTTGGCGTACCCGGTGAAGCGTCGGACTTGGCTACAGGCGTCGGCGCCATTTTTGGCATTGAAGGCAGTGCGGACGCACTCCTGACGGAGAACGACTCCAAGAGTGCCTTGAGACGCCGGTTCTCCTCTTTCAGGCGTTCGTTTTCCGCAAGGACTTCCGCGGCGCTTCGATCTGCCGGGGGTGATCCTTCTGCGTCAAATGGCTTTTCCCGCACAATCCAAAATCCTTTCACCGGGGGTATTCTATCAGAAGAGTCATCATGCCCACGGCCGCGCAAGCGGATTTGGCCCATCGGCGGTCTCGCCACGGGTTATCTACCGCAATCGCGAAGCGCGTGTGCGGGAATCTTCCGGGATCGTAGAAGCGAAGCGGTTCGGCCCTGCCGTCGTGAAGGTGTGCGATATAATCGGGCGTCACGGCGCTCACGCGGTATCGTCCGCCAACAAAACAAGCCAACCCTGAACGGACGTTGTGCGGATGTTGCGCGGATGTTCTGGGGTGTGGAAGCGCGATCATCCGCACTCGCGTAACGCCTTGATGATGCTTGAGTTGCGCTACGTCCATCCACGTCACTGCGGATGTTTGCGGATGTTTTGGGCGATCCCTCGTGTGCATGTGCATGTGCATGCGCGCACGCGCGATCTACTTGTTTATATTCTATATAACGCGCGCGCGTATACGCGTGGGACTGCTCCAAACATCCGCACACATCCGCACTCGTCCGAACTGGTTTTGTAAACAATTGCAATATAACGACTTGCAATGTGCGGATGTTGAGGTTCAAACATCCGCACAACATCCGCACAACATCCGCACTCGCTTGGCAATTCTGCATCCGAGCCGTGTTTTTCTGGAAACAACGCCGTCTGATGATTGCGATACCGGTCATCGAATCCATCATCGTGCTCAAGTTTACCGATAGTTCTTCGAGGTCTTGAAGCCCTCGTTTCCATGAGCCGCGGCGAAGAGTCGCCGATTGGAGCGGCCTTGCTCTGGGAGAGATTCCCGTTTCGCGCTCTCTGGGCATCCACGTTCTCATGACGTTTCCGGTAGTTAACCTCTGAGCCCCATTTGGTGCAGATGATTTCTGGGGATACGGAGACAAGCATGAAAACGGACAAAGGAACGCTCGACCGCATGACCCCGCAGGAACGCTTGAAAGAAGTGGCGTCGCTTCTGGCGCGCGGTTTTCTGCGCGCGCACGCTGGTCACACACGGGACATCCTCCCACAGGGCGGCGCCCAGGAACTTGATTTGCCCGTCCGGAAGAGCGTTCATGCGTCCGGCAACGATACGGAGAGAGCATGATGAAGACAGCGGAATCCTCGAAGACCGGCTCGGTCCTGCGCCAACTCGCGGCATTGCGCCACATGACGCTCGACCAGTTGCGCGATGAATGGCGGGCGTTCAACGGCACGGAGCCGCCGCCGTACACAACCGACTTTCTGCGCAAGCGTCTGGCCTACCGCCTGCAGGAGTTGGCGCATGGGGGACTTCCGGCGGACGAAAGAACACGCCTGGGCGCCCTCCTCAAGGACCGGGGCTTTGACGGCATGGGCATCCAGACAAGACCTATCAAACGCGCCAAAGACCTGCCGCCGCCCGGAACGCGCCTCATCCGGGAATGGAATGGAGACCGGCACGAGGTCACGATAACGCAGACAGGCTTCGAGTTCCAGGGGCGGAGGTACCGCTCGCTCTCCGCCATCGCCAAGGCCATCACCGGGACGCATTGGAACGGGTGCGCGTTTTTTGGTTTGCGGACCAGAAAGCAACAGGAGTAGTCATGGCCACGAATGTGTCGAGCCAGAGAAACAACGGGACCCGCGCCGCAGGACCCGCGCCCGTGCGGTGCGCCATCTATACCCGCAAGTCGACCGAGGAAGGATTGGACCAGGAGTTCAACAGCCTCGATGCGCAGCGCGAAGCGGCGCAGGCGTATATCGCCAGCCAACGCGCGGAAGGCTGGCTGCTCTCGCCGGACCGGTACGACGACGGCGGCTTTTCCGGGGGGTCGATGGAGCGGCCCGCGCTGCAGCGTCTGTTGCGGGACGTGGAGGCGGGCAAGATCGGGGTGGTTGTCGTATACAAAGTGGACCGCTTGTCCCGTTCGCTTCTGGACTTCACGCGCATCGTCGACCTGTTCGATCAGC
>JANYBJ010000023.1 GCA_025360845.1 bacterium | reverse complement strand
AACACCTTGTTTTTTATTGGCCGTGTTGTGCCGCAAGGCGCTAATAGCCTACAGCCTATCAACCTTCTCAACGGTTCTTCGGACAAGCCGCGAAGCAGCGTCCGCACGCCACGCACCGCAGACGGTCCGCCTCGTGCAGCGGGCGCCGCTGCAGCCGGGTAAGCCCCAGCAAGCGCAGGGCGATCACGATGCCGATGAAGGCCCCGGCGCCCGTACACCCTTTGCGGAAGCGGCCCGTCAGTTCCGCCGCCTGCGCCTCGGCCCGTTCGCGTCCTTTTCCCGCACGTTTGAACGCTTCGATTTCCGGATAGAGGTCTTGGTCCGCCTCCGTCACCGAATCCAGCCGGTCGATCAGCGCCACGTCCGGATGCGCCTTCGCGGCGAACGCGCCCGACAGCCAGCCCGCGCCCGCGCACCCTGCGACCAGCACCGGCACGAGCGACAGCATCACGACGAACCGCCGGAACTGCCGGACCCGCGCCGCCTCGCTCAAGGCCGCACGCGGCACCGTGATCGCATCCACCGGGCACGTGCCCGCGCACAGACGGCAATTGATACATTCGTTTCCGGTCACTTCCACCGGCTTCCACGCCAGACGGGCGCAGCCCTCCAGCAACACGCCGTAGGGACAGAAGTAGCGGCAGTAGGGCCGAGCGACCACCAAGCCGACCAGCAGCACCGCCATGCTGGTCAGCAGCATCGGCAGCGTCGCGCTCCGCCTGAAGAAGCCAACGAAAGGATCGGTCCGGCAGATCAGATACCCGGCCCCGTTCACCGCATAGACGAGGCCGACCGAGAGCACCGCGAGCGGCACCAGCCTCAGCACCGCGTCCAGCGCCCTCGGCATCCGCTGGGGCCTGACAATGAAAAGGTCTTGAAGCGCGCCCAGCGGACACACCGCCCCGCAAAAGACCCGTCCGAACAGCAGCGCCGTCAGCAGGGGCAGCGCAAACAGCGCCGCGACAAACCACGGCAGCCCGCCGCCGCTCCACGCCGCCACCGCCACGTTCTGCACCGAGCCCACGGGGCAGATGCAGCCGTGCTTCACAAAGCCGAACCACGCCAGACACGCCAGTGAAAAGGCGAGTATCCAGCGCCGCGACCGCACCTTGCGCACCAGCCA
The DNA here is from genome assembly GCA_025360845.1 of bacterium. Lineage (GTDB taxonomy): Bacteria > Verrucomicrobiota > Kiritimatiellia > RFP12 > UBA1067 > JAHFSX01. The sequence goes on along the minus strand of JANYBJ010000023.1, from coordinate 39,004 downwards.
GACCGCAATCCCCAACGCGACCGCCAGAATCAGCACATCCGCCCAAGGCGGCACCATCTCCACAAACGCCGGGTGCGTCGCCTGCGGCACCGTGTGCCCGCTGTCGAACTGCGGCTTCGGGAACCGCGAGTCCGCCGCCGCCGCCAGCGGCAATAAACTCATGACTATGTGAACGCAACGTTTCTTCATACCTGACCGTTCGATTCGGCCTCGCCAAAACCGTCCCCCACCGCTGAAAGTTCTTCAACATCCGCCTTGTCTCTTGCACGCTTGGTTGAAAGTTTGTTCTTAATCAGGTCCAAGCGTCCGATAAAATTGACCTCAACGTTCCCGTAACGTCCTCGAACACGCTGTTTACGGGCTTCCGCGTAGGCCACACCGTCAATCTCACTCACAAAGTCCACTCGCACGGGAACAACTCCAAAGGAGATGACATTACGCGGGTCCGTCAGCAACTCATCAGATAAGTCGCCTTCCTGAAAACCGAACTCGCACAAAGCGCTCCGTACACGACAAACATTGTCGTTTGACACGTCAAAGAAAACGTCGATGTCTTTGGTGAATCGCGGATACCCATAAAAGGCCACCGCATAGCCACCGACAATCATATAATCGACTTCATGCTTTTCGAGTAACCGTAACAATTCTTCGAAGTCTGGCTGGATATTCATAAAGGAACCTCCCTGCCTCACATCTGAGCGTCTCGACCATCTCCAAACGGGCCTCCCTTGGCTGCAAACGCCAATAGGCCCGGTCTTGCTCCGTCTGTTGGGCTTGTGTTGTCACCGTCAGTTTGATTTCCATGACACACCTAATTTGCTAGCTCAGCTTCTCCTTCAGCAGATACGGCTGCGAGGAGGGAACCTGCACGAAGGCCTGGGAGGGGCACGCCTCCGCGATGCGGCAGGTATTGCAGTGTACGCAGCGGTCGTGCCGCACCTGAAGATAGAGGGATCCGTTGCCGAAGTTGGTGCAGCCTTTCACACACAGTCCGCAGGCCGTACACAGCGGCTCGTCGATGTGGTACTCGAAATAGGGATCTTCGACGAACACCCGCCGGATCGCCCCTGTCGGACAGGTCTGGTTCTCAGCGGCCTCATCCAGCCGCGCCGCATCCCGCTTGAAATACCCGAAGCAGAGTTTGCAATACCCGCACATCACATAGCCGTGAACGCACTTCACCGCCGAGGGCTGCAACACGCACGCGGTCTCGCACTTGCCGCACTGGATGCACTTGCGCGGGTTGATCTGCCACACCTTGCGCTCGCCCGCCGGACGGCTCGCCGCCTTGGCCGCGAACGCCGCGACCACCGCGCCCGCACCGGCCCGCAACAGCCACGCCACCGCGTTTCTCCGCGTCACTTGTCCATCCTTCTCGCTCATCGCAAACTCCTGCTCTGGCTTTGTTTTCCATTCTCTCACATCAAAAACGGTTCTGACAACCTAGGACTACATGTTTCACAATACCGAAAGTGATTCCCCGTCGGACGGCAGGAGGACGTTGCCGAAATGCCGTTCGAAGAAATTCGCATGTTCGGTATGTATGGGAATCACAGTCTTGGGTCGGATGACGTTGATCAGGTGTTTCAGATCCCGCCATGACGCATGTCCGCTGGTGTGGATGTAGGCGTGGTTGATGCCATGCTTTTCACAGAACGGGCGAACATACTTGTCATCCGCCCAGTAGCCGTCCCACTGAGACCAGACCACCTGAACCTGCCGCGCATCGTCTCCTAGTGTAGTGTCCCTTAAATGGCTATACACATGACAGTCACCTTAAACCGGTTTATTTTGACACGCGCGCGCGACCGTCTATTCAGTCTCTCCTTTGGCACAAAGTGTTATTGAGCCTACCTCAAGCCGTGAACTCGCCCCATGCAAGTTCAAAAGGATCGTATAGGTTCGGTCGATGTACATCAAGCCCTGAATCACTGCAAATCGTGATTCTACGCGGTTTCGCCACAGGCTTCATTTCGCCGCTGAAACTGAAGTAGGCTTTGTGCAAACCGGCACCGAACCCCCAAGGATTCAAACCCTCAACGTTCAACTCTGAAGTGTGAAGCACTTGAACGTTGAGCGCTCAGAGTTGAGCGTTTGTCTCAGACGCACCATACTCGCTGCCTTTTTCTGCCACGGCGAGAGCCCGGCTGCCCACGAGTTTTCCTTCATAAAGATCCTCGATCGGGAAACACATCGCGTAATCGCCCCAGATCAGATTGCCCCACTCCAAGCGGTACGCATTAAACCGTTCGCCACTCAGGAACTGCCGAGTTTCCGGATTCAAACTATGCTCAAGGAAGGATGAAAAATCGATAATTTTACTATGCCCGTCGCTAAATAGCAGACTCAGCCTATAATCCCCTGCGATTTCCGCGCTTAGGAGCTGTTCACAAATAAAGTTTACAAACCACGGAATATTTCATAATCAAACCGCATGATTATTTCGTGTTGATGTAAGTGTTATAAGTGAACAGCTCCTTACGATATTGACCTCAACTCCGGGTTCCAATTTCATTTGAACCTCCTCGTGATCCGCTCAGGTACCACAGGCTTATGCAACACAAAAAAGGCCACCCACTTTTGTATGATGTCGGCCGCACATGCTGCGATCAGCATCTTGAAATCCGCCAATTGTGCCACGTTCAACAACCCGAAATACTCGTATAACTTCAAACTGATTAAGAGTAAGAGTAAGATTAGGATTATGAGAAATGGAGACCTTTCGTGATCGTAATCCTAATCGTTCAAATAACGTTACCCCATCGATCTTTTTCAGTTTTGCTAGCCTTCTCAGTGCGCTTCCAGCCACGTGTCGCCCACTCCCACGCTGACCTCCAGCGGCACGCCGATGTCGAGCACGGTGGTCATGGCAGCCTTCACCAGGTCGCGCACCGCGCCGACCTCCTCCTTGGGCACGTCGAAGAGCAGTTCGTCGTGGATCTGCAAAACCATCTTGGTTTTCAGCCGGTGCTGTTTCAACTCCTTGTGGACGCGCACCATGGCAAGCTTGATCAGGTCCGCCGCCGAGCCCTGCACCGGCGTGTTGATCGCGTTGCGCTCCGCCGACTGACGCGTGGTGCCGTTGCGCGAAGTGATGTCGCGCAGATAGCGCCGCCGCCCCAGCAGAGTCACCGCATAGCCCTTTTCACGCGCATCGGCGATCGCCTGGTCCATGTACGCCTTCACGCCGGGGTACTGAATGAAGTAGGTCTCGATCAGCTCCGCGGCCTGTTTACGCGGCACGTTCAGACGCTGACTCAGTCCGAACGCGGAAATGCCGTAGATGATGCCGAAGTTCACCATCTTGCAGGCCGAACGCATCTGCGGAGTCACCAAGGCCGGCAGCACCCCGTAAACCCGCGTCGCCGTCTCGGTGTGGATGTCCGCGCCGCGCCGGAACGCCTCGAGCATTCCCGCGTCTTTGCTCAGCGCCGCCATCACGCGCAGCTCGATCTGGGAGTAGTCGGCCGAGAGCAGCACATGCCCGGCATCGCGCGCCACAAAAGCCCCGCGGATGCGCTGCCCGCGCTCCGTGCGGATCGGGATGTTTTGAAGATTGGGGTCTGAGGAGGAGAGCCGGCCGGTCTCGGTCAGCGCCTGCGCGAAATTCGTGTGGACACGCCCTGTAGCCGGATCGATGCATTCGGGCAGTTTGTCGACGTAGGTCGACTTCAGCTTGCTGCACATGCGGTGCTCAAGGATCATCGGAATGATCGGATGCCGGTCCTGGATCTTGAACAGCACGTCCTCGCTCGTCGCGTATTGCCCGCTCGCGGTGCGGGCCGCATCCGGGTCGAGCTTCAGGTGGTCGAAGAGAATCTCGCCCAACTGTTTGGGCGAAGAGGGATTGAAGTTGCCTCCGCCGAGTTCGCGGATCTTGATCTCAAGGTCGAGCAGCTCGCGGTCGAGCTCGCGCCCATAGACCCGCAGGGCATCCTGATTGATGCGCACGCCTTCGGTCTCCATGTCCAGCAGCACCCCGATGAGCGGCTCCTCGCACTCGGCCAGCGCTTTCAGGCATCCGGCATCGCGGGCCGCCTTGCGCAGGAGCCGGTCGAGCTGCAGCGTCACGTCCGCGTCCTCCGCCGCGTAATCGCTGATCTGCTCAGGCGCGAGGTCGCCCATGTTGCCCTGCTCCACGCCCTTCTTCTTGCTGCCGATCAGATCGGTGATGGGGATCGGATCGTAATGCAGGTATTGGCGCGCGAGGTGGTCCATGCCGTGCCGGTCCGCCGCGTCGATCACATAGTGCGCCAGCATGCTGTCGTGCAGCTCGCCGCGCACCTCGAGGCCGTACTGACGGAAAATCGTGAGGTCGAACTTGGCGTTGTGGCCGATCTTGGTCTTGAACGGGTCGGCGAAAAGCGGGGCGAACCGCGCCAAAAACGCGCGGCACGCCTCGCGCTCTTGCGGCACGGGCACATACCAGGCCTTGCCCGGCGCGGTCGCGAAAGACATGCCGACCAGCCGGTCGTGCCGAGGGTCAAGTCCTGTGGTCTCGGTGTCGAACGCCCACTCGGAGGCAGCGTCCAGCGCTTTCAGCAACGCCTGGACCTGGGCTTCGCTCTGCGCACACACGTAGGTGTGAGCAACCTCGGCGAGTGTTTTGTAGGCATTCACCGCTTGTTCGACGCTCACCGTCTCGAACGCATCGCCCAGCAGCCGCTTGCCGATGGCGAACAGCTCGTACTTCTTCAGCACGCTCCGCAAGCGCTCCACGTCCGGATCGCGCCGCGCCAGCGCATCCAGCTCGAGCGGCACCGGCACATCGGTGCGGATGGTAGCGAGGTAGCGGCTCATCCGCGCGATCTCGGCGCTGGCCGCCACTTTTTCGGCCAGCTTGCCTTTCAGCTCGGCCGCATGCGCCAGCACGTTCTCGATGGTCCCGTACTGCGCCAGAAGCGCGGTGGCGGTCTTCTCGCCCACGCCCGTAATGCCCGGGATGTTGTCGGAGGCGTCGCCCGCCAAGCCGAGGTACTCGATCATCTGGCCCGGCGAGGTGAGGCTCCAGTGCTGACACACCATCGCGACATCGTAGATCTCGGCCGGCTTGCCCGCGTTGCCCGGGCGGAAAAGGAAAGTCGTCGGCCCCACGAGCTGCGCCACATCCTTATCGGGCGTGGCCAGATAGGTGGTCCAGCCCGCCGCCCCCGCGCGCGCCGCCAAAGCGCCCATCACGTCATCGGCCTCGAAGCCGTCCACGCGCAGGATCGGGATGCGCAGCGCCTCGGCCAGCTCGATCGCCATGGGAATCGCCGCGGTCAGGTCCTCCGGCGACTTCTGGCGCTGCGCCTTATACTCCGGATAGGCCTCCTTCCGGAAGGTCGGCGTCGTCGAGTCCAGCACCAGCGCCACATGCGTGGGCGCGTGCTCGTTGAGGATCTGCAAGACACAGTTGGCAAACGTGGTCAACGCAGAGGTGTTGATCCCCGTGCTGGTCATGCGCGGGTCTTTCAGGAAGACGAAGTGTCCCCGGTAAAGCAGCGGCATGACGTCGATCAGAAAAAGTTTTTTGGTCTCGCTCACAAAAAGGGTCTCCCGGCCTCGCGGCCTAATGGCACTCGCGAATGTGTCACCAGTATACGACCTTCCTGGCCCGGACACGAAATAATTCAGCAGATGCCGGCTCAAGCGTTGCCGAAACAGACGTAGGAGTCAGGATTAATGCGGCAGGACACCGCCTCGAGGTCAACCGTCTCAGTCACATAGACTGACTTGCAAAACCGACTCAGAACCCCATGCGATTGCAAGCTGCGGATACGACGGAACAGATCCACCTCACTGGCGGGCGCTCCACAAGGCGATGATCGGCAAATGCTTTTTTCATAACGACAAATACTATACAGTTTGAGATATAATTTGTCACTTTGGAGCTGTTCACAAATAAAGTTTACAAACAACGGAATATTTCATAATCAAACCGCATGATTATTTCGTGTTGATGTAAGTGTTATAAGTGAACAGCTCCTTTGAAAGTTTGCCGCTTTCACAGGTGCGCGTTACCGCTATTTTTTCTGGCTCATTCCGGAGAGGGGCGTGTTATGCTTGTGTGGTTAAGAAACAAACCATCAGAAAGTGTGAAACATGCGTGACTTGAACCGGATCGCCCTCTTCGCCTGCACCGTCCTTATGGCGCTGGCCGCAACCGCCGAAACGATCCTGCACGTCGCCCCCGGCGGAAACGACGCCTGGACCGGCCGAAAAGCGGAGTCCGTTGTGCCCGATGGCCCGTTCGCGACGCTGCAGCGTGCGCGCGATGAGATCCGCGCCCTCAAGAAACAAGGCGCCCTGCCAGAAGGCGGCGTGACCGTCCTCGTGGCTGCCGGCCTGTACGAGCTGCCCGCGGCGCTGGAACTGACGCAGGAGGACTCGGGCACAGAACGCGCCCCGATCGTCTATCGCGCCGCTCCCCGCGCCGAGGTCCGCCTGACCGGCAGCCGTACGCTCACCGGCTTTGTGCCAGCAGACCCGGCCAAACTCCCCGTTGCGCCCGCCCCCGCCGCAAAAGGCAACCTCTTTTGCCTCGACCTCAAGGCGCAGGGCATCGGCGATTTCGGCGAGCCCGGCGGCGGCTGGGGCCGGTTCGACCGGAACTTCGCCGAACTCTTTTTCAATGATCTCCCCATGGGCCTTTCGCGCTGGCCCAACAACGACGGGCTGGCGTGCATCGTGGAACCTCTGGGCGCCACGCCGGTCGACGTGCGCGGCACGAAAGGGACGGTGGAGGGCTGCTTCCGCTACGAAGGGGACCGTGCCGCCCGCTGGGTCAACGAGAAGGACCTCTGGTGCCACGGCTGGTGGTTCTGGGATTGGGCGGATCAGCGCCAGCGGGTGGCGGCGATCAACCTGGGCGAGAAGACGATCACGCTCGCCGAACCCCACCACGCGTTCGGTTACCGCAAAGGGCAGTGGTATTACGTCTACAACGCCCTGTCGGAGATCGACCAGCCCGGCGAATGGTGCATCGACCGCGCAGGCGGGCTCCTCTATTTCTGGCCGCCCGCACCGCTGGAGTCCAGCCGCGTCACGCTTTCGTTTCTCCCGCACCTCATCGTCCTGAAGGACGCCTCTCACGTGACCTTCCGCGGCTTCCTGCTCGAAGGCACCCGCAACACCGCCGTGGTCATCAGCGGCGGAACCCGTAACGAGATCGCGGCGTGTACGATCCGCAACACGGGCGCTGACGCGGTCCGCATCACGGGCGGCAGCATGAGCGGCGTGACCGGCTGCGACATCTACAACCCCGGCAACGGCGGCGTCATCCTCGAAGGAGGCGACCGCGCCACCCTCACGCCCTGCAACCACTATGCCGAGAACAACCACATCCACCATTACGCGCGCTGGACACGCATCCTGCAGCCCGCCATCGGTCTGTCCGGCTGCGGCATCCGCGTGGCCCACAACCTCATCCACGACGCGCCCCACATGGCCGTCCTGTTCAGCGGCAACGACCACCTCATGGAGTACAACGAGGTCCACAGCGTCTGCTACGAAAACAACGACTCGGGTGCCTTCTACGCGGGCCGCGACTGGAGCATGCGCGGCCACCTCATCCGCCACAACTACCTCCACCACATCAGCGGCTTCGAGGGCAAGGGCTGCGTGGGCATCTATCTGGATGACTCCTTCTCCAGCGCGACCCTCTACGGCAACGTCTTTTTCGACGTTTCAGCCGCGGCCTTCATCGGCGGCGGACGCGACAACGTTGTGGACAACAACCTCTTTGTGGACTGTACACCCGCCTTGCACATCGACGCGCGCGGCATGGGCTGGTCGCACGACTCCATCATCAACGACATGCCCCGCAGCCTCCGCGCCATGCCCTACACCAACGCGCTCTGGAAAGCGCGCTACCCACGCCTCCAGAACCTGCTTGAGGATGAGCCCGCCGCGCCCAAAGGCAATGTCATCTCGCGCAATTACGTATGGGGCGGCACCTGGGACCGCATTGAGGAGAAGGCCCGCCCTTATCAGACCTTCACGAATAACGTGATCGTTCCCGGACCGTTTGCTGACGGGGTCTCCTTCCAGCTCCGACCGGACGCGGCGATCTGGGGTGCCGGTTTCGACCCGATCCCGTTCGAAAAGATCGGCCTCTACAACGACGACAAACGCGCCTCCTGGCCTGCGGTGCATACCCCGCGTCCGCGCGGGCAACGGCAGACGGGGCAGCCCTGACCAGACAAGAACAAAGTCAATAATATCCAGCAACCGGACAATTCTATCCATTTCATTTTGTCTCGGTTCAGCGTATTCTGATATCCATTAATGAATGGAGTCGTCGTCGACCCCGCGCGTACAAAAGGGAAAGGAACTTCGCTATGCCAACCTTCAGAAACACCCACACCGTTCTGGCTGCCGCACTGTTCGTCGCTGCTCAGGGTATCTACGCTGAAGACGCCAAGCCTTCGGCGCCGCTCAAACTCCCCGTTGCCGAGGGGCCGTTCAAAGGCACGCAGGAATCGCTCGCGGCTTACACCTGCCCGGAGTGGTTCCGCGACGCCAAGTTCGGCATCTGGGCGCACTGGGGGCCGCAAGCCGTGCCGATGGACGGCGACTGGTATGCCCGCGGCATGTATGAGCCGGGCAACGGCCACTACGCGTATCACCTGGAACATTATAAGCACCCGTCCGAATTCGGCTACAAGGACATCATCCCGCTCTGGAAGGCGGAGAAGTGGGACCCGGAGCGCCTGATGGCGCTCTACAAGCGGGCCGGGGCGAAGTACTTCGTCAGCATGGGCACGCACCACGACAACTTTTTCCTCTGGAACTCGAAACTCCACCGGTGGAACGCGGTGAACATGGGCCCCAAACGGGATGTGGTCGGCGAATGGCAGAAGGCGGCCAAAAAGGAAGGTCTTCGCTTCGGCGTCTCCGAACATTTGGGCGCCAGTTTCACCTGGTTCCAGTCCAGCCATGGCGCGGACAAGACCGGCCCCAAAGCCGGCGTGCCTTACGACGGCGCCAATCCGGAGTTCCAAGACCTCTACCATTTCCCGGCCGAACCCGGCGACACGGGCTGGTACAGCAACAACCCCAAGTGGCAGCAGCAGTGGTACGATGAAATCAAAGAGCTTGTGGACGGCTATCACCCCGACCTGCTCTACAGCGACGGCGGGGTGGTGTTCGGCAACGCGGTGGGGCTGAGCATGATCGCCCACCTGTACAACTCCGACGCCGCGCGGCACAACGGCAAGACGGAAGCGGTCTACAACTGCAAACAGAGTTCGCAGGGCAAGTGGGTGGAAGACCTCGAGCGCGGCATCATGCCTAAGATCGATCCCAACCCCTGGCAGACCGACACCTCCATCGGCGATTGGTTCTATAACCGCAACTGGAAGTTCCGCCCGGTGAGCTGGGTCATCCACATGCTGGCGGATAACGTCAGCAAGAACGGCAACCTGCTGCTCAATGTGGTGCAGCGTCCCGACGGTTCGCTGGATCCGGAAGTGGAGCAGATGCTGGAGCAGATGGCCCAGTGGATCGCCATTCACGGTGAAGCCATTTACGGGACAAGGCCGTGGCTGGTTTACGGCGAGAGCGCGGTCAAGGTCAAGGGCGGCGCATTCAAGGAGGATTTCAAGTACGACGCGCGCGAAATCCGCTTCACCACCAAAGGCAAGGCGCTCTATGCCATCGCCTTGGGCTGGCCCGAAGACGGGCAACTGCTCATCCGCTCGCTCGCCAAGCCGGAGGGCAGTGCCGTCAACACCCTCACGCAGGTCAGCCTGCTCGGCTATGACGGGCAAGTCGTTTGGAAGCAATCCGCGGAAGGGCTGCGCGTCACGCTCCCCGAAAAGAAAATCTCCGAGTACACCGTCGCGTTGAAAATCATCGGGACGGATCTGACCAACGTGCCCTTGCCGCCCTCGGCGGCCGGCAAGCCCATAACGGCGGACGCCCAGGGAGGCTTCGCCCTTTCACCTCTCGACGCCGATTTCGACGGGAATCAGATTCAGTCTGAAAAGCGGGGCGATCAGCCGAACATCGGTTTTTGGGACAACGCCAATGATTCGGCCATCTGGAATGTGAACGTCGCAAAACCGGGAACCTTCACTGTCCGTACCGCGTGTGCGACCGAGGCCGGCGGGAGTGATTTCGCCGTTGAAATCGCGGGCCAACAGCTCGTGGGGCACGCCGCCAAGACCGGCAGTTGGGAGCAGTATGCCGAGGTGAATTTGGGCACGGTCGAAATCAAGACGCCCGGTGTGATCCAAGTGAAAGTACACCCTAAAGACCCGGCGACCTGGAAGCCCATCAACATGAGGGCCATCCTCTTGACGCCCGCCGCCGGCGGAAAGTAGCCGGCAGTAGCCAGATCGAGGGTTGACAAGGGCAGCGAAATATCATAACGTTATGACATATCGGACCGACTCCTGATTTTTCACATGGGCTGGCCTGTCTTGCGGCCTAATGCTGATCCAGAAAGGACACCTGAGATATGTTGCGACGTGAGCTGATACGGAACATCATTGCGCGAAAAAATGTCGACCGGTGCGGGTTCTGGCTGGGCAAGCCGCATGCGGACACCTGGCCGATCCTGCACCGGCATTTCGGCACGGCCACAGAGGAGGAGTTGCGGGTGAAGGTCGGTGACGACTGCCGCTGGATCTGTCCGCAGTTTTATGACGACGTTTACCGCGACCCGCAGGGACGGGATCTGTTTGATGCCGGTCTGGACCGGGCCAAACACGCGGAGCCGCCGCTGGCCGCATGTGAGACCGTGGAAGACGTGGAGGCTTATGCATGGCCTAACCCCGAGTACCTGAACTTCGATTCCTGCATCCGAGATTTGAAGAATGCCGGCGACGTCTACCGCATGAGCGGTTTTTGGACATGCTTCTACCACAACCTGGGCGACCTGTTCGGCATGGAAGAGTATTTCGTCAAGATGTACACCCATCCAGAGGTCGTCAAGGCGGCGACCGACAAGGTGTGCGAGTTCTATTATGCGGCCAACGATAAGTTCTTCGAGGAGGCGGGGGATCTGGTGGACGGCTTCTTCTTCGGCAATGATTTCGGCACCCAGCAGAGCCTGATCTGCGGGCCCGCGCAATTCGACTGTTTTATCATGCCGTGGTTCAGAAAGTTCACCGAGCAGGGGCACAGGCACGGGCTTCAGGTGATCCTGCACTCGTGCGGATCGGTGTTCGACGTGATCGAGCGGTTGATCGAGGCGGGTGTGGATTGCCTGCATCCGCTGCAGGCGAAAGCCAGGAACATGGACGCCGCGACGCTGGCACGTGAGTTCCAGGGGCGGATCTCTTTTCTGGGCGGAATCGATGCCCAAGACCTAATGACAAACGGCACGCCTGAAGAGGTGCGTGCGGATGTCCTGCGCGTGAAGCGGCTGCTAGCCCCCAATGTGATCATCAGCCCGAGCCACGAGGCTATTCTGCCGAACGTTCCGCCCGAAAATGTTGACGCGTTGGCGAAGGCCGCATCAGGTGGACGCCCGGACGATCAGCTCGGGACGGATGACCGCTTGGACCGGTGAGTGTTTCTCGGAGTCCGGAGGGTCGATGAGGGCAAGGAGGATATCCACGGCCTGCCGGCACATCAGGTCCTGCCGCAGCGAGACGGCCGTCAACGGAATCGGCGCGAAGGGATCGATGAGCGTGTCGCCGATCGCCACGACGGCAACATCCTCCGGGATTCTGAAGCCCGCTTTCAGAAGTGTGTTCATGCAGACGATGGCGGTAATTTCATTCTCTGCGAGGATCGCGGTGGGTCTGGGCTTGAGGAGCAGCAGCCTGCGAAAAGCTTCAGAAGTGTCGGGGAGCGAGTGGGGGAGCGGTTCGTGGAAGAGCGCGTTTACGGGCAGTTTCAGCCGGCGCAGGGCTTCGAGGTAACCGGCCAGTCTGTCCTTCACGGTCTGAAATTCGTTCCTCCGGTGTGCGAATGTGATGTGCCTGTGCCCGTTCTGGGCGAGGTGTTCGATTGCGATACGGGCCGCTGTCTGGTCATCATACTTGGCGCAGTTCGTTTGCACCGCTTCAACACGGTTGTCGATGACGACAAACGGGAACCGTTCTTTTACCAGTCTGCGGTAGGTTGCGGCGTTGCTCTGTCCGGGAATGGGCGAAACGATCAGTCCGTCGACACTCCCATCACGGGCATAGGCCAGATACTCGCGTTCGCGCTCGGCATCGTAATTTGAGTCGCCCAACAGCATCTTGTAGCCGAGTGAATGCCAGTGCTGGCTGAAGATCTTGGAGATGGCGGCGCAATAGGGGTCGGAGGTGTCATGCAGGACGACGAGGATGTTATGAACCCTGCCCGAAACCAACGCGCGGCCTGTCGAGCTGGGGCGGTAGCCCGTTTCCTCAATGATTTTCAGGATTTTCTGGCGGGTTTCGGGATGGACGCGGTCCGCGTTGTTGATGACCCGCGAGACGGTGCCGATGCAGACGCCCGCTTGCTTAGCCACGTCCTTGATGGATAACCTGCTCATGGGCGCGATACTAGCAAAGCCACTGTGCCGTTTCAAGCGCGGTCGGCGGTTCCGCAGCAATTCTCCACGGCGTGATCGACCGCTTGATGACGGCCCGAGTCGAAATACATGAAAATCATGGTTGACTGCGACGAACAAATGTCATAACGTTATGATAATAAAAGATTGCTGATTTCATTATTTTGGAAAATCAGCTTAACGACGCATACCGGAAAGGACGCTGGCATGAACACGACGAACAGGATCAAGTGGATGTGGCGAGGGATCGCTTGGAAGGCACGGGTCGCAATGGCGGTTCTGCTGACCGCGTCGTTACAGGCGCAGGACGGAACATGGACGGACGGCGCAGGCGACTGGGGTGCGGCTGGCCATTGGAGCGGCGGCACCATTGCCGATGGAGCGGGCAGTACGGCGGACTTCAGCACCCTCGACATCACCGCCGACACGACGGTCCATCTCGAGTCGAGCCGGACGATCGGCAACCTCATCTTTGGAGATGCCTTGCCCAATTCAGTGGCAGGTTGGATTCTTGACAACAACAGCGTCGACGGGAATGTCCTGACGCTGGCCGGCGGCACGCCCACGATTACAGTCAATCCCCTGGGAGGCCCCCAAGCGGCGACGATCAGCGCCATCCTCGGCGGCTCGGCGGGGCTCGTCAAGGCTGGAGCCGGCACTCTGATCTTGACCGGAACAAACATCTATGGGGGCGGCACAACGATTAACAGCGGCACCTTGCAGATCAAGGGCACCTATCGCTATTACCGGTTTACGCCGACAAAAATGTACAACGGGGCTGCCGGCCTAATCCAGATGGGCGAGCTGCAGTACTTCCAGGGGACAACATGGGTGCCGGCCGTCAGCACGAGTCTTTCCCCGGTTCCGGGAACGATCTATGGTCCTGTCGATCAACTGAATGACAATATCACAACCGATTTTTACAACAAGTTGTGTAATGACAGTCCTTTTTCCTCGATCATTTACGACTTCGGAGCGCCCGTGGCCTTCACCCAGTACAATTGGTCGACGGGCGGCGACACCTCGAGCTATCCGGAGCGAAATCCCGTCCGCTGGACCGTTCAAGGCAGCTTTGACGGAAGCGCGTGGGTGATGCTGGATGACAGGAGCGGTGCGGATCAGAGCGTGTCGTTCGCCGACAGCACCTGGGCTGCGCCCGGCAACACACGGTTCTCGGGCTGGTCTCTGGCGAACATCGCCGCCGGGAACAACGTTCTGCCGGGTGGCGGCGCGGTAACCGTGAACGGGGGCACACTCGATCTGGGCACAACCCGTGCGGCCGTTGGCGACGTCGCCCTGGTAAGCGGCATGATTCACAACGGGGCGCTGAGCGGGACCTCTTACGCGGTTCAAAGCGGCACGATTTCCGCCGCGCTGACTGGAACAGGAATCGGGTTGACCAAGTCCGGCGCCGGCACGGTTGCGCTCTCCGGCGAAAACACCTACGGCGGCGGCACCACGATCAACGCCGGCACGCTGCAAATCAAGAACGGTTATCGCTATTACCGGTTTACGCCAACGAAAATGCACAGCGCAGGCTTAATCCAGATGGGCGAATTGCAGTATTTTCAGGGGAATGCCTGGGTGCCGGCCGTCGGCACGAGTCTTTCACCGGCCCCGGGAATTCTTTTCAATGGCACTTCGGACACCTTGAATGACAACATCATGGATAACAAGTTGTGTGACGACAGTCCGTTTTCCTCGATCACCTATGATTTTGGCGTGCCCATGGCCTTCACCCAGTACAATTGGTCAACGGGCGGCGACACGTCGGTTTCTACCGAAAGAAACCCCGTGCGGTGGACGGTTCAAGGAAGCCTTGACGGGATCATGTGGGTGATGCTGGATGACAAGAGCGGTGCGGATCAGAGCGTGTCGTTCGCCGATAACACCTGGGCTGCGCCCGGCAATTCACGGTTCTCGGGCTGGGCGCTGGCAAATGTGGCCGCCGGGAACAACGTCCTTCCTGATGCCGGCTCTGTTTCCGTGACGGGTGAGGGCACGCTTGATTTAGACGGGAAGAGCGAAACCGTCGGCGCGGTGACTCTGATCGGCGGCACCATCCGAAACGGAACGCTGACAGGCACCGCCTACGCGGTTCAGGGCGGGACGATCGCGGCCTCCTTGGCTGGCGAGGGCGGCTTGACCAAAACGGGAGGCGGGGTCCTGACAGTGACGGCTGCGGCGACCTATACCGGCGCCACGGTGATCAGCAACGGGACCTTGCGCCTGCTCAATAACCCCGAGCCGTCTCTCTCCGCCATCAGCGCCACACCGGCGGTTTGGCTCGATGCCGGCGATGTCTACGGCAATGGCGGAACGCCGGCCGACGGGGCTATCGTATCCGTGTGGACAAACAAGGCGACCGGCGCGGCGGCTGCGGGCCATTTCACGCTGAACACCGCGGCAGGCGTCTCCTATAACGCCAACAGTCGGGTTGTCGGCGGAGGCAAGCCGGCCGTCCATTTTGACGGGTCGGGTCTGCTGGCCACGGATACGGATATCCAGGGTGCGTTCAGCATTTTCTATGTGGGCGGGCTGTCCGGTTGGAAAAGCGAGCGTCTCGTGGGCTCGTATAGCGCCAATTGGTTGTTGGGCTACTGGGCCAATCGCATGAACTGCACGTATTTTAATGGAGCGGGACGGTACAACTCCGGTAACGCTGTCACACCGCCAGATGCCGCGGCGCATGTCTGGGGGGGCACGAGCGACGGCAGCACGTATCATTCGTATCGCATGGATGCCTACGGCGGCGAATGGAACTACGACACAGGTTCCGGTGGCAACGGACCTGGACGCCTGGTGCTTGGCGGGGGGTACAACGGCATCGGGCTGACCGGTGAAAGCTCCGCGGGCGATCTCAGCGAGGTGCTTGTTTTCAATGGTGTCCTGAGTGACGCGGATCGCACGGCTGTTGAGGCATACCTGCAAAGCAAGTGGCTGGGCACGACACAACTTTATGGCCACGGCTCCTTGTCGACAAACACCGCGCTGTCGATTGTCTCCGGCGCCTCCCTGGATCTCGGCGGCATGACACAGACCGTCTCCCGCTTGTACATGAATGGAAACGAGAAGGTCGCCGGAACCTACGGCGCACCCGGTAGCGGCGCCGCCAAAACCTATCCCGGATATTTCACTGGCTCTGGTATATTAAAGGTTCTGAACGGGAACCCGACCGGCACGCTGATCATGATCAATTGAAGTTGAAAAAGGGGATCATCATGAAAAGACGTTTGATTGCCTCAATCCGCCGAAATTATTTTGCCGGATTGGCTCTGGGTCTATTGCCCGCGTTCACGCTGAAGGGGGCAGATGAGCCCGTCCTGTGGAGTCTGGGCAAGGTTGACCGCGACGCGCGGGAGTTCGCTCTCGCGCCTGACGGGTCTGCCCGCTACACGGATGATCCCTGCTTCCTGGTGGGGCAGTCCGAGGCGGCCAAGGACTGGCCCTACGTTCTGCCGGGTCCTGCGGACAACTGGGCCGGAGCGCGCGCGCATGCCGGCTCCATCTTCTTCACCCTCGATGCCGTCGCCGGCGAAGGCGAAGGCCGCCTGCTCATCGATCTGGTCGATACCCATAATGCGGATCCGCCTCTGTTGCGCGTGCGCGTCAACGGGCACCCGAGCGAGTTCCGATTGCCCAAGGGCGGCGGCGACGATTCAATTTTTGGAAAGCCGGAGGCGGGCAAGCCTTATCAGGTGGTGGTGCCGGTCCCCGCCTCTCACCTGCAGCGCGGGATCAACAGCGTCGAGATCGCCAATGAGAACGGCAGCTGGCTGATCTTCGACGCCATCCGCATGGTTGCCCCTGCGGGGACGCGTCTGGGGCTTGTTGGCGATGTGTCATTCACCGCTCTTTCTAAAGTCACGGCCATACGCGGGCTGGTTGAGAAAGACGGACGGTGCTGGCAGCCCCTCGATATCAAACTGCGCCATGTCGGCGCTGCCGAGGAGGCGGTGCTGCGCTGCGGTGACGTCACTGCCAAGGTGAAGGTCGCCGCAGGAGAAAGTGCCGCGCGTCTGCTGATTCCGGCATGCGAGCAGGAGCATGAAGCCGATGTGGAGGTAGCGCTGCCGCGGCAGCGGCTCCACGCCCGGGTCGCGGTCAAGCCGGTGCGCAAGATGATCCTCTATGTCCTCAACCATTCCCACACCGACATCGGCTACACCGATCTCCAGCCCGCGATCGAGAAACGGCAGGTCGAGAACCTGCTTACGGGCATCGCCTACGCCCGTGCCACCGCCGCCAATCCGCCCGGGTCGCGCTTCGTGTGGAACGTCGAGGTGGGCTGGGCCACGGACCTCTACCAGCGGCGGCTGACGCCGGCGCAGCGGGCCGAGTACGACGAGGCGGTGAAGAAGGGGTGGTTGTCGCTGCAGGGGCTATATCTAAACATGCTTACCGGACTGTGCCGTCCCGAGGAGCTTATCCGCACCTGCCGTTTCGCCACTGAGGAAGCCCAGCGACTGGGAGTCAAAATCGACTCGGCGATGATCAGCGACGTGCCTGGTTACACGTGGGGCACGGTGAACGCGATGGCCCAGGCCGGCATCCGCTACTTCTCTGTGGCGCCGAATTACTTCGACCGCATCGGCGACATCCTGGTGCAGTGGGAGAACAAGCCTTTCTGGTGGGTGTCCCAGTCGGGACGCGAGCGGGTGCTGGTGTGGATCCCCTGGCGCGGCTACGCCATGTCGATGGAGATCAAGGGGCTCGACGAGGAGTTCATGGCCCGCTATCAGGACCAGATGGTTAAAGTGGACTTCCCCTACGACATCAGCTACATGCGCTGGACCGGACATGGCGACAACGCCGTGCCCGAGCAGCAGCCCACGGATTTCGCCAAGGCGTGGAACGCCACTTACGCCTGGCCCAAGCTGGTGATCAGTTCAACGAGCGAAGCCTTCGCCGCCTTCGAGAAGCGCTATGGCGACAAGCTGCCCGAAGTGCGCGGCGACTGGACGCCTTACTGGGAGGACGGCGCGGGTTCATCGGCGGACGAGACGGCGCTCAACCGCGCCAGTTCCGAACGTCTCTGTCAGGCCCAGACTCTCTTCGCCCTGCGCGATCCGGCCGCTTATAAGCCGGCGGCTTTCACCGACGCGTGGAATTACACCCTGCTCTATTCCGAGCATACCTGGGGCGCTTACTGCTCCATCTCGGAACCCGAGCACGAGCAGACCGTCAAGCAGTGGGCGATCAAGCAGGGTTATGCCCTCGACGCCGACAAGCGTTCGCGTGAGCTGCTGGCCCAGGCCTTGGGCGGCGGAGTGGCGGCTGGATCGTCCGTGGATGTCTACAACACCTGCTCTTGGACGCGCACCGATGTGGCGACTCTTTCCAAGGAGCAGTCCGCTGCCGGCGACCGGGTGCTGGACGCGGCCGGCAAGCCTGTGCCTTCGCAGCGTCTGAGCACGGGCGAACTCTGTTTTCTAGTGCGTGACATCCCGGGCCTGTCGGCCAGGCGCTTCACCATCGCCGCCGGCAAGGCCGAAGGGACAAGCACGGTCACTGTGACCAAGGACGGCCTCGACAACGGACTGGTGAAGGTCCGCCTCGACGCCGTCACCGGCGCCATCGCCGAATTCACCGGCAAGGGCATCGCCGGCAATCTGGCGGACACCTCGAGCGGTCACGCTCCCAACGATTACCTCTACCTCATTGGCGACAAGGCCGCAGAGGCCAAGCGCAACGGGCCGGTCACGGTCACGGTGAAGGAGAGCGGCCCGCTGCTGGCGACCTTGGCGGTCGACAGCGACGCGCCCGGCTGCCGCCACCTGCGACGCGAAGTGCGCGTCATTGCCGGGCTCGACCGCGTGGAACTGATGGATATCGTGGACAAGGAGCGCGCGCCGGCGCCATTAGGCAATCGGGACTATCACCAGTATAACAGCAAGGAGAGCGTCAACATCGCCTTTCCTTTTGCCGTTCCCAACGGCCAGATGTGGCTGGACGTTCCCTTTGCGGTGGTGCGTCCCGATCAGGATCTCCTGCCCAGCGCCTGCAAGAACTGGTTCAGCGTGGGCCGCTGGGTCGAGGTGGCCAATCCGGAGTTCGGCGTGACGTGGGCCACGGTCGACGCGCCGCTCATCCAGGTGGGCGGCATCACCGCCACGCTGCTGAATTCGCAGACCGATCCGGCGGCGTGGCGCAAGACGGTGGAGCCGACCCAGCGATTTTATGTGTGGGCGATGAACAACCACTGGGGCACCAACTATCGCGCGTATCAGGAGGGGCCGGTCACTTTCCGTTTCGCCCTGCGACCCCACCGCGGCAACGATCTGGCGGAGTCGGCGCGTTTCGGCAACGGCTATGGCCAGCCGCTTCTTGCCGCGCAGGCCAGCGGCAAGGAGCCGCCGGCACTGCCGCGCCTCAGCGTGTCGGCGGACGACGTGCTGGTGACCGGCTTCAAGCCTGCGGAAGACGGCAAGGGCTGGATCGTGCGCCTCTTCGGCGCGGGCGGCAAGGACCGTAAAGTCACGCTGGCGTGGAGCGACCCCAAGCCCGCGTCTCTGTGGCTGAGCGGCACCGGCGAGCAGCGCGGCGAGCGCGTGGCTGACGCCATCGACGTGCCGGCCTGGGGGCTCGTGACGGTCCGTGCTGAGCGCTGATTGACTCTGCTTGAGATAATGGTTGCGGCGATGGATTCGGACGACTCGATTTTATCGAGTCATTCGATTCCATCGATTATGGGCTTAAGGGGGATGAAATGAATATGTTGTTGGCGTTCATTTTTTGTGTCGGTCTTGCTGTGAAAGCGGCGAGCGTGCGGGCGGAATCTGTGGCCAACGCCGCCGAGATGGCCGTCGTCTGGCAGATCGGCAAGGCGGATCAGGACTATGCCGAGCTTGCCATCGCCGGCAAGTATGGCGAATACCCAAAGCGGTTTCCGCAGGAGACGGTCGTCTACGAGATCGGTAAGAGCGATCCGGCCAAGGACTGGCCGTATATTCAGCCCGGCCCGCTTGACAGTTGGGCCGGTGGCAGATCCCATCCCCGCATCGTCCGGTTCACGCTCGCCGATGAGCCGCGCGGCGTTTACCTCCTGCGCATCGCGCTGGTTGAAGCCCATTACGGCATGCCGCCTGTGCTCACGCTGACGATCAAAGGTCAGGAGGGTCTTTTTCCTCTCGCCAAAGGGGCCGGCGACGCTGCGTTGATCAACGCCAAGTCCGGCACGCCTCGGATTGTTGAGACCCGGATACCCGCCGCCCTGCTGGCCAAGGGCGTCAACGAATTGACGCTGTCCAGCGGCGAGGGCGGCTCCTGGCTGCTCTACGATGCCGTCACTCTGCTGAATGACGCGCAAGGCGTTCTTCCCGCTCCGGCCATCACGCATCTGACGGCAGAGCCTACCCCCCTGTTCGTGAAGCGCGACGGTGCGCTCGGCCGCGTGGTCGAGGTGGAGCTGGCCATGAGCGATTACGGCGGCGTTGCGCCGACGCTGCGCGCCGTCATCGGCGGCACCGCGAGCGACGTCCCCTTGGTGACACTGCCGCTGTTCGGCGCCGCCCACGCGGAACTGCTCGTCCCCGACAGCGACAAGCCGCAGTCGGTCGTCCTCACCGCCAGCGTGGGCACGCAGACGCGCACCGTCGAGATCAGCGTTCAGCCGACGCGCAAGTGGATCCTCTATATCGCCGCCGCCGCCCACAACGACGTCGGCTATACCGACCTGCAGTCGAAGACCCTTGAGCTGCACAACCTGAACACGGATAAAGCCATCGAGTTGGCGAAGCGCTTCCCGGGTTATTGCTGGAGTCTGGAGGTGGCGTTGCAGGCGGAGACCTATCTGGCCACGCGCAGCGGCCAGCAGCGCGAGGATTTTCTGCGCCTTGCCCGCGAAGGTCGCATCAGCGTGATGGCGCTCTACGCCAACATGCTCACCGGGTTGCCTTCCCACGAGGAGGCCTGCCGCATGTTCCAGTCCGCCGCCGACCTGCAGCGCGTTCAAGGCGTTCCCCTCAACCCGGTGGCGATGCTTTCAGACGTCCCAACCGCGGAGGCGTCCTTTCCCATGATCGCCGCCCAGTCCGGCGTCCGCTACCTTGCCCACGGCATCAACAACGGCCGCGCGCCGACCTTCCGGCCCTACGCGAAAAGCCCCTGCTGGTGGCAGGGACCCGACGGCAGCCGCGTGCTTGTGGCGTTCAGCGAAGCCTATGGCCAGGCCCGGTCGTGGGGCGTTTGCACCAGCGTCAGCCGCGCCAAAGCCGAACTCACGGCCAAGCTGGGCGGGCTCGAGAAACGTGCCGACTATCCCTATGACGCCGTGTATGCGCATGGCGAGGAGAGCGACAACACGGGCCTCGACCCCACGATCGCCGAGGTGGTCAAGGAGTGGAACGAACGCTACGTATTCCCAAGGATCGTGTTGACGGGCGGCCCCGATTTCTTTGAGCACATGGAGAAGACGTTCGGCGACAAGCTGCCGGTGCTCAAAGGCAGCGGCGGCACCTACTGGGAGGATGGCGCGGGCACCACCGCCCGTGAGACGGCTCTGTCCCGCAAAGCCCACGAAAGCCTCGGCGATGCCGAGCGCCTCCTGGCATTGGCGCAGCGGCTCAAGCCCGCCGGAGTCGCCTATCCCAAGCAGGCGCTGGAAGCGGCCTGGCGCAATGTGTTGCTCTACGATGAGCATACCTGGGGCGCCAGCGGGAGTATCAGTTCCCCCGAGGACCCCATGACGGTCAACCAGTGGAAGGTCAAGGCCCAGTTCGCGCTGGATGCCGACAAGCAGTCCGGCGACCTGCTGGATCAGGGACTGCGCGCGATGGCGGCCCAGATCCGCACCAAGGCACAATCGCTGCTGGTCTTCAATCCCTCGGGCTGGAGCCGCTCCGAGATCATAGCCGTCAACCTGCCGAAAGGGCTGGCCATCAGCGAGCCGGGCGTGACAACCTGCGAGACCGAAACCGGCGTGTATGCGTGGGTGAAAGAGGTGCCCGCGTGCGGCTACCGCACCCTGAAGCTCGGGCCTGCGGCCGCGCAGCCAACGGCCAAACCCGCCGAAGGTGCCACGCTTGACAGCACGGCCTACCGGATCAGTTTCGATCCGGCTACCGGCGGCATCAGCAGCATTCTCGACAAGGAAAACAACCGCGAGCTCGTCGATGCCAAGGCGGCCTATAAGCTCAACCAGTATCTCTATGTGGCCGGCGGCAAGGGAACCAGCATCGAGTACGACGGCACGTCGCCCTCCAGCAACCTGACCGTCGCCACGTCGCAGAACGTCACGCTCAGGAAGATGACGCTGGGCGCGTTGGGGGAGATGATGATCGTCGAGAGTTCCGCGGCGATGACGCCTAAACTCAGCAGCGTGATCATTGTCTGGAATGACGTCAAGCGGCTCGACATCGAGAACCGGCTGACCAAGAAGCTGACCTATGACAAGGAGGCGGGCTACTTCGCCTTTCCGTTCGCGGCTGAGAAGCCGACGTTCCGCTACGAAGTGCCGGTGGGCATCGTCAACGCCAACACGGAGATGCTCCCGGGCGCCTGTCTGGACTGGTTCACGGTCCAGCATTTCGTCGAGGTGGAGGGCCAAGGCGGGGCCGTGGTCTGGGCGACCCCTGACGCGCCGCTGGCTTGCTTCCAGGATATCAACCGCGGCCTTTGGCAGACGGTTCTGCCCAAGGTCAACGGACACATCTTTGGATATGTATTTAATAATTACTGGTGGACGAACTACCGAGCCGGTCAGGACGGCGAGCTTCTCTTCCGGTTTGCCGTGACCAGCCGCGTCGGCTCCGACCCCGCCGCCTCGGCACGCTTCGGCGCGGGCGTCTCAAGTCCGCTGCGGGCCGTGGTTGCCGAGGCGAATCCCGTCGGCGCGCTGAAGGCACCGACCGGGGGCCTGCTCACGGTCGCAGAGCCGAATGCGCAGGTGGTGGGAATCCGTCAGGCTGCCGACGGCAAAGGCACGGTCATCCGTTTGTGGGAAACCGCCGGCAAGGAGACCGTTGTGCATCTTGACGTGAAGGCGCTGGGTGTCGGCAAAGCCAGCGCCTGCAATCTGGTCGAGGTCGGCGCGGCGCCGCTGGAACTGAAACGCGGCGTGGTGTCCGTGCCGTTGCGTGCCCGCGGTATGGCCACGGTGAGGCTGGAGTAGCGGCGGATGCGATTCCATCGATTACGGGCTCAAGGGGGATGAGATGAAAAAGTCGATGTTGTGGGTTGCCTGTGTCGGTCTGTTTGCGAACGCGTCCCTCTTGATGGCCGAGCCCGTGTCCAAGGTCACGGACGTGTGGGTGGTTTTCAAGACCCACTTCGATTTAGGCTTCACTGACCGCGCAGAAGAGGTCTTCAAGAAATACCGCGAAACCATGATGGACGGCGCGCTGAATGTGATCGAACAGAGCCGGAGTCAGCCGAAGGAGAAGCAGTTCGCCTGGACGGTCGCCGGATGGCCGCTGGAGGCTCAGATTCTGGGACCGCTTCAAGAGCCGGCCAGGCGCAAGCGAATCGAGCAAGCCCTCAAAGAAGGCACGCTCGCGGTCCATGCGCTGCCGTTCACGACGCACACCGAGTCGCTCGACTGCGAAGACCTGGTGCGCGGTTTGGGGTATGCGTCGCGCGTGGCCCGCAGGTATGGCCATCCGCTTCCCGTGGCCGCAAAGATGACGGATGTCCCGTCCCACAGTTGGATCATGCCTACCCTGCTCAAGCATGCGGGCGTTAAGTTTCTGCATATCGGCTGCAATGCGGCAAGCCAGTATCCGCGCGTCCCGCCGATTTTCTGGTGGGAAGGCCCGGACGGTTCGCGGATTCTCTGCGGATACACGATTGATTACGGCTCCGGAATCCGGCCGCCCAAGGACTGGCCGGCCAAAAATTATCTGGCGATGATCATGACGGGTGACAATCACGGGCCGCCTTCGCCCAGCGAGGTCGAAGCTATTCTCAAAGATGCCGAGAAGAATCTGCCGGGCATCAACCTGCATTTCGGCACGCTGGACGATTTCGCGAACGCACTTGAGAAGGAGAACCCCGAACTTCCGATTGTCCGCGGCGACACGCCGGACACCTGGATACACGGGCTCATGTCGATGCCGCAGACGAGCCAGATCGCCCGCAACATCCGTCCGCTCGAACCTGCCCTGGAGACGCTGGACACCCAGCTCACATTCTGGGGTTTGAAAACAGATGCGTTGGCTCAACCGCTCGCCGAGGCTTACGAGAACAGCCTGCTGTACGGCGAGCACACCTGGGGCATGAACGCCGAATACGGCCCGCGCACGGTTTACGGCGATGAGTGGAAGAAGTGGCTCGCGGATGCCGGAACCGATCCCGCGAAAAAGAAGTGGCTGCAATCCTACGAGGATCACCGCGACTATATCCGCAAAGCCGCTGCCATCG
The DNA here is from genome assembly GCA_025360845.1 of bacterium. Classification (GTDB taxonomy): domain Bacteria; phylum Verrucomicrobiota; class Kiritimatiellia; order RFP12; family UBA1067; genus JAHFSX01. The sequence continues at coordinate 15,171 of JANYBJ010000023.1, read as the reverse complement.
TCAATAGGGAGCTGACGGCGCGTCTCGATCTGCTCGCGAAGAACGTGAAGTCGGACGGCACCGGCGTCGTGGTTTTCAATGCGCTCCCGTGGAAGCGTTCCGGCGTTGTGGCTGTTCCCGGCAAACCCGGTGTTGTCGTTTTCACGGGGGATGTGCCGGCGAATGGATACAAAGTTGTTTCCGTTGCTGAAGCAAAACCGGACAAGCCCGTTCGCGAGTCAGCGCCGAATGTCAGAGAGACGTCGTTTTTCAAGGTCACGTTTGATCTTCGGCGCGGCGGCATCGCGTCTTTGATCGACAAGAAATCAGGCCGTGAACTCGTGGACACGACAAGCCCTTATGCGGTCGGGCAGTTCCTGCATGAGCGCTTCAGCACAAAGGAAGTGTTCGGCCGATTCTTCTCAAAGTATTCTCGCATTCAAGACAGTTGGGGTTTAAACGATATCGGCAAGCCGGGAATGCCCGATGCCGAGAAATCGCCCTATTTGGCGGTGACGCCGGATAACTGGAAATTGGATGCCGCGCACGGCGACGCGGCTGACACCGTGACGTTGACGGGCTGCGATACCAAGGGTCTTGCAAAAGCGTATACGGTGAGATTCACGTTCAACCGGTTTGAAGCCCACGTGGAGGTCGAGTGGGCCGTTGACGCGAAAACGCCGGACAAGACGCCCGAAGGCGGCTGGCTGTGTTTTCCGTTCGCGGTTGCAGACCCTCTGTTCACGGTCGGGCGGCTGGGCGGGCCGGTCAATCCGGCGACCGACATCGTGTCCGGGGCGAATCGCCACCTCATGGCGGTGACCAGCGGTGTCGCCATGACCTCTCCGGACAAGAGCGGCATGGCGCTGTGCCCGATCGACTCGCCGCTGGTGAGTCTTGATCGGCCGGGGCTGTGGTGGTGGACCCTGGACTTTGTGCCGAAGAGGTCGACGGTGTTCGTTAATCTATACAATAACATGTGGAACACGAATTTTCCTTTGTGGCAGGAGGGTTCCTGGTCGAGCCGTGTCCGCTTCTGGCCGCTTAGGAACGGGAATGTGGCCGAGAATCTGGCCGTGAAAGCTTGGGAGGCGCGGCTGCCTTTGCTGGCCGTGGCCGACGGCAAGGGCGGGACGCTGCCGAAAGAGCGGGCGGGGCTGACGCTGTCGCGTAAAGGTGTGCTGGTGACGGCCTTCGGCGCTGATCCTGACAGAGTAAACAACGGCACCCTGCTGCGCATGTGGGAACAGGCCGGTGTTTCCGGCGCCTGCAAAGTGACCCTGCCGGAAGGAATGCGTGTGGCATCCGCGCAGCCGGTCGACCTGCGCGGCACGCCGTTCGGAGAAAAGATCAGGGTGAAGAAGAACGCGTTCAATGTGGACATAAAGGCTTTCGCGCCGCTGAGTTTTGTGTTGGAATAGGCTGTTCGACAGAGTCTCGCCCTCCAGGCGGAAAGAGGGTGATTTTATGGAGGGCGAGCGTCCTCGCGAGCCGTATCGCACGACCCTGCCGGCTACAGAATAACTGAAACCGCGCTGATTCCGGAGAAAAGGACATGAGATTTGTTTTCATGATCGGGGTGCTGATGCAGCTCGCCGCTGCCGCTCGTGCGGCGGACTATGACAACACCTCCACGATACCGATAAGTAAGTCAGCATCTGAACTTGCGGGGGGTGATAAAGCCCAGCCGTCCGGGGTTCAAAACGTCATCATTGTCTACAAGACGCACTTCGACATCGGCTATTCCGAGAGGGTGCAGCAAGTCATCCATGACTACCGCACCGCCATGGCGGACCGTGTTCTGGAGGCCATCGATAAAAACAGCCAGCAGCCCAAGGAGAAGCAGTTCGTCTGGACGCTGTCCGGTTGGCCGATGAAGCAGATCCTTTGGGAGGGCCAGACGCAGGCGCGCCGGGATAAGATCGAGCAGGCGATACGCGACGGCAATCTCGCCATCCACGCATACCCGTTCACGACGCACACCGAGACCGCAGAGCCGGAGGACCTGGTGCGCGGTCTCTCGATCTCCTCGACGCTGGCGCGCAAGTATGGCCAGCCGCTCTCCACCAGCGCCAAAATGAGCGACGTGCCCGGTCAGTCGTGGATCTTCCCTACGCTGTTTGCCCACGCGGGCATCACGTTCTACCACATGGGCGGGCCGGTCGTGAACAAGCAGCTCGGGCTGCCCCCCTTCTTCTGGTGGGAGGGGCCTGACGGCTCGCGCCTGTTAACCCTTTACAACAACGGCTATGGAAGCGATCAGTTGCCGCCCGAAGGCTGGCCCTACAAGAGCTGGCTTTACGTCAGCATGACGGGTGACAACCAGGGGCCGCCTGACGCGGGTACGGTCAGCCGCGACATCGAGTTCTACAAGAGCCGCGGCATTCATGCCAAGGTTGGAACGATGGATGATTTTGCCGGGCTGATCATGAAAGAGAATTTGAGCAGGCTCCCCGTCGTCCGCAGCGACATCGGCGATCCTTGGATTCACGGTGCGATGAGTCAGCCCGAGGCCAGCAAGCAGGCGCAGAACAGCCGTCCGTCCATCGGCGGGGTCGATCAGCTCGCGACGCTCTTGAAGTGCTGGGGCATTTTTGTGCCCGACCTTCGCAAAACGGTGGCCGAGGCTTACGAGCAAAGCCTGCTTTACAGCGAGCACACGTGGGGGCTGGCCAATCAGCATTATCTCAAAGTTCCGTACGGCAAGGCCTGGGAGGACCTTTGGGCGCAGGGCCTGCCCGCGCAATACACAATGATGGAGGCCTCTTTTAAGGACCATGCCGACTACATCGATCAAGTCCAGAAGCTGGTGGCCCGTCCCTATGCGGATGCGGTTTCGTCGCTGGCCGACAACCTGAATGTCTCGGGAAACCGCATGGTCGTGTTCAATCCGCTGCCTTGGACCCGTGACGGCGAGATCGCGGTCGACACCCGGCTTGTTTTCGGGAACGGCTTCACATCGCTGAAGCCGGCTGACGGCGGTCCGGCACTTGCGGTTTCTCACGAGCATCCCGCGATTGAGGACGGCGCTCCCATGACACGTTTCGTCGCCAAGGACATCCCGCCGCTGGGCTACCGCGCCTATGTCGCCTCCGACGAGAAGGTGGCCGGTCCGGAACTGTCTGCGGATGAGAAGACAGGCGTTATTGAAAGCCCGTTCTTCAAGGCGACGCTGGACGCCCGGCGCGGACGCATTACCAGCCTGATCGACAAGCGTTTCGGGCGTGAGCTGGTTGACGCCGAGGCGCCGCAGGGCTTTGGCCAGTATTTTTACGAGCGGTTCGGCTACAAAGAAATTTCTGAGTGGATCAGCAGTAGCCTGTACGACCAGTATCAGGCGCACAAAATGATCTTTGCGGCTTACGACATGCCGCGTGACGTTCCCTACGCTTCGGCGCTTCCCGAGAACATGACGCTTGCGGTAGAGAAATCGGCCATCGATGTGACCGCCGTGATGACCGGGACTCTTCCGGGGCCTGGCCAGCCTCAGAGACTTTCCATCCGCCTGAGACTGCCCGGTGCGGTCCCCGCCGCAGACATCGAGGTGAGCTGGCAGAAACAGCCCGACACTTGGCCTGAGGCGGCCTGGATCTGTCTGCCCTTCAAGTGCGCCCAGCCGAAGTTCCGGCTGGGCCGGGTCGGCGCGGACCTTGACCCGGTTAAGGACATGACTGTCGACAACGCCAACTATCACCTGTTTTGGATCAACACCGGGGTGTCGGTGTACGACGGCGAAACCGGCGCGGGCGTTTCGCTCTGTCCGCAGGACGCGCCGCTGGTGAGTCTGGGCGAACCCGGCGAGTACAGGTTCGACAAGCGCTACGAGCCCAAGAAACCCTACGTCTATCTGAACCTCTACAACAACCACTGGCGGACCAACTTCGCGCCGTGGATCGGTGACGGCCGGCGGATGAGCGCCCGCGTCCGGCTCTGGACGTTTGATAAATTCGCGTCGGAATCCTCGCTCTACACGCCGGCCATGGAAGCCCGCGTGCCGCTGCAGGTCTCCGTCTCCAGAATGAAGCCCGGCAAGCTTCCGCCGACGCGTGCGGGGATCACGCTTTCGCGCAAAGGTGTGGCTGTGACCGCCTTCGGGCCCAATCCTGACGGGGCCGGCACGGTGTTGCGCATTTGGGAGCAGGGCGGGGTGTCAGGGGAGCTGACGCTGACGTTGCCCAACGGAATGGAGGCCGCGAAGGTGACGCCTGTGGACCTGCGTGGCCGTCCAATCGGTCCGGCGGTTCAGGTCAAGGACGGCTGTCTCAAGATCGAATTGAAGGCTTATGCGCCGATGAGTTTCGTGATCGAGTGAGGCGTCGGAAATTGACCAGCAATTCTAAATTTGGCAAGGAAGCGCCTCACGGCGCCACTACGAACGCAAGAAAGCTTAGGGAAATCCGTTTGTAGTGTGCCCGTAAGGGCATTCTTTCAGGGCGGCCTAAGCCAAATTTAGAATTGCTGGAAATTGACAGATGACGGTTAGGGTGATAACGTTCAGCCGATTATTTTTAACCTAGTAAAAGGAGAGTGTCAGATGCAGAAGATGAGCGTTCATGTCTTGAGTCGGGCGGTGTTCGCGGCTGCGGTGCTTGTGTCGCTGGGGCTTGCGGTCTCTGTAAAGGCCGCGGACCTTGTTCAGAAAGGCGACATCGTCGCCGTCTGCGGCGATTCGATCACCGAGCAGAAGGAGTACTCCGCGTTCATCGAGACCTACTTGGCGGCCTGCCAGCAGGGCGGGCCGATCCGTGCCGCCCAGTTCGGCTGGAGCGGCGATTCGATGGGCTGGCTCTGGGGCCGCGGCGGCCCGGGCCCGATCCTTTCGATCCATCCGACGGTGGTCACCACCTGTTACGGAATGAACGATGGCGGGTACAAGCCGATTGAGCCCGGCACGACCAACGCCTACCGCGAGGGGATGGTCCGTCTCGTGAAGGAGCTCAAAAAAGGCGGCGTGCGCCTGGTCGTGGTCGGATCGCCCGGCGCGGTGGATGCCGACACGTTCCGCAACAGCCCCAAAGAGGCTGCCATGTACAACCCGACGCTGGCGATTATGGGTGATGTGGCCAAGGATGTCGCCCGGCAAGAGGGCTGCGTGTTTGCCAACGTCCATGATGTCATGATGCAGGCCATGACAAAGGCCAAGGCGAAGTACGGCCCGAAGTACCATGTCGGCGGCGGTGACGGCGTACACCCTTCCGGCAACGGACACCTCGTGATGGCGTACGCCTTTCTCAAGGCCATGGGCTGCGACGGCAACATCGGCACGGTCACGCTGGACTTGGCCAGCGGCAAGGCCACCGCGACCGACGGCCACAAGGTGCTCGGCAGCGAAGGCGGGGCTGTGACGATTGAAAGCACGCGGTATCCCTTCTGTTTCTACGGCCAGCCCGAAGATCCCGGCGCCACGTCCGGCATCATCGAGTTCTTCCCGTTCAACGAGGACCTCAACCGCTTCAAGCTCGTTGTGACAGGCGCTGCGGCCGACGCCGCGGTGCGCGTGACGTGGGGCACGGCCAGCAAGCAGTTCAAGGCCGCCGAGCTGGCCAAGGGCATCAATCTGGCCGCCGAGTTCATGGACAACCCCTTCTGCGAGCCCTTCCAAAAGGTGCGCCAGACGGTCCGCGGCAAACAGGACTGGGAGACGCCTTTTTACAAGAATTATCTCAGCGGCTTGGACGGCCTGCAGAAAGAGGTTCGCGAGGGCGACGCGGATGTCGGCGCGGCTTTGGATCAGGCGCTGGCCCGGATGGTCCCCGTGCTGGTCAAGAAGGACGCCAAGCTGGCCGACGGCGTGGCCGCAAGCGTCGCGCCGGTGAAGCACACGATCAAAGTCGAACTCGTGAAGTAAGACCAAAACAAAAGGGGAATCATGAGACTGAGTCATTTCATGTGCGCTGCGGTCGTCGCGGCCGGCTGCTCCGTTTCGGCGGGTGAGCAGCAGTCGTTGATCGCGCATCTCAAAGCGGGCAAGCCGCAAACCATCGTCACCTACGGCACGAGCCTGACGGCGGGCGGCGCGTGGGTCGGGCAGCTTCAAAGCGCGTTGAACCGGAGCTTTCCGGGCCTCGCCAAAGTTGTCAACAGCGGCGCGGGCGGCATGTGGTCGAAGTGGGGTGTGGACAATCTGGAAGAGCGCGTGATCGCGAAGAAGCCGGATGCCGTGCTCATTGAGTTCGCCATCAACGACGCGTACCTTGAGTACAACACACCCGTGGAGTCGGCGCGGACGAACCTGGTGAACATGATCGACCGGATACTCAAAGCCAACCCGCAGTGCCAGGTGATCCTCATGACGATGAATCCGCCGATCGGCGTTCATTTGGAGCGCCGCCCGAAGGTGGACGAGTACTACGAGGTGTACCGGCAGGTCGCAAAGGAGCGCAAGCTGTTGCTGATTGACCACAGCCTGAACTGGAAGAAGATTCTGCAAGAGGATGCGGCGGCCTACAACAAGCTTGTTCCCGACGGCATTCATCCGGAGGGGTTGGGCTGCGAGACGGTCATCCTGCCGCAGCTGCTGAAATCCTTGGGGATTGACGGGCCGGCGGCGACGCCTAAATAACGAGCCAAGAGCTCCGCAACGAAGGAGAAACATGTCACGCGATATTTCGGTTGAGCATTCCGGCAGTTTGATGTACCTGATGCTGTTGACGGTGGTGGCCGCGTTGGGCGGACTGCTGTTCGGATATGACACGGCCGTGATATCCGGGGCGGTGGGATTCTTGCAGGCGCATTTTCAGCTGGGCGCCGGCCTGAAAGGCTGGGCCGCGTCCAGCGCGCTGATCGGGTGCATTGTCGGCGCCATGTTCGGCGGGCCCCTGAGCGACAGGTACGGGCGCAAAAAAATTCTCCTTTTCTGCGCCGTGCTGTTTGCGTTTTCCGGGATTGCCTCGGCGTTGCCCCGCACGCTGACGCAGTTCGTCTGGGCGCGCTTTGCGGGCGGCTTTGCCATCGGGGCCGTGTCGGTGCTGTCGCCGCTCTACATCGCGGAGATCGCGCCGGAGCGGATCAGAGGCAGGCTGGTGTCGCTCTACCAGTTGGCGATTGTCGTTGGCATCCTCGTGGTCTTCTTTGTCAACATGCTGATCCAGCGCCTGGGCGACGAGACGTGGAATACGGCTCATGGCTGGCGCTGGATGATGGGCTCGCTGACCCTTCCGGCAGGTCTGTTCGGGTTCCTGCTGATGTTCATTCCCGAGAGCCCGCGGTGGCTGATGAAAATGGGCCGCCGGGCTGAAGCGGAGAAAATCCTGGTCCGGGTCGGAGGTCAGGCGGCGGCCAGTCGGGAGATCAGTCAGATTGAAGGGTCGCTGAGCCAGGAGGAAGGCAAGTTCTCGGAGCTCTTCACCGGCGGGTATCGGCGTGCGCTGGTGATCGGCGTCGGGCTGGCGATGATTTGCCAGTTCAGCGGCATCAACGCGATCATGTATTACGCGCCGGAGATTTTCAAGTCCATCGGGGCAGGCCGCGACGCCGCTTTTTCGCAGACGGTCTCGATCGGCGTGGTGAATGTGCTGTTCACCTTCGTGGCCGTCTCGCTGGTGGACAAGGCCGGCCGCAAGGCCCTGCTGATCGGGGGCTCGATCGCGCAGGTCATCGCGCTGACAGCGGTGGGGATCATGTTTGCCAAGGGCATCGGCGGCTACTGGCTGCTGTTTTTCATCGTGGTGTTCACCGGCGCTTTTGCCTCAGCCATGGGGCCGGTGCCATGGATTATCATCTCGGAAATCTTCCCGACAAAAATCCGCGGGCAGGCCATGTCCGTGGCGACGCTTGTGATCTGGGCCTCGTGCTATCTGGTTTCCCAGACGTTCCCCATGCTTGTGGATGGCATCGGCAACGCGAAGACCTTCTGGATCTATGCGCTGTGCAGCCTTGCCGGCTTGGTCTTTGTCATCGCCTGCGTTCCCGAGACCAAGGGCAAGACGCTGGAGGAGATCGAACGGTCATGGCGGGGCGCGAAGTGATCGTATGGCGGGGAAACGCCTCACGGTGTCATAAGAGGCACACGAGGTTGTTGACGCTCGCCGCTCTGCTACTCATGCCAGGAGCCGTAGCACGCGGCGCGGATGGCACGCCGACGTCGGCGCTCTCGCTCATGCCGCGCGTGGAGGATTACGCGCTGATGTGGTGGGCCGAGGGCTTCCCTTCGCATACGCCCGAGTCGCCTTGGCGACGTGTCATTCAGACGGGCCGCTACGCGCTGGCGCTGGATACCGATACGATGCGAATTCCGCATTTTGGCGTGGTGCCGTCGGGTGTCGGCTATGCCGAGTGCGCAAGGGGTGACAACCGCGCCTGGGAGCGGCTGCCGCCCGCCGACCTCGCGCTTACGATCACGGCCAACGGCAAGACCTACCGCTGCACGGCGGGCGGGAAGTGGACGAACTTTGCCGGCCCCCGCCTGATCGAGTCGGGGCGCTTCGTGCAGCGTGCGGATGTGACCGACCTCGTGTTCGAGTCCGAAGACGGCGCGCGGCTCAACGCCGAGGCGCGCTTCGAAACGGTGGCGTGGCCTGATCGGCTGGGGCTGATTCTTGCGGCCCGGCCCGGCCTGATCGCCATACCTGCGGGCGAGACGTGCTTCGGACGTCTCGGCGGCGGCTTCGGGCTGGACGGCACGAATCATCTGGAGATTCCGCACAGCCCGGAGTTAGACACTGAGCAGTTCACGCTCGAACTGTGGGCCTTCGTGCCGACGGACTGTCAGGTGTCGGAGCGGACCTTCCCTTGGCTGGTGTGCAAGAACAGCCACGAGGAGGCCGAGGGCAACTACGGGGTCGCGATTCTGGGCGGCGTCCCGCAGGCGCGGCTGAACATCGGCGGCGGCCGCGCGAACGCGTTCGCCGTGGACGCCCGGCAAGGCATGCTGAAGACCGACGCATGGAATCACTTGGCGCTGAGCTACGACGGCGACACACTGCGTTTCTATGTCAACGGCGAGCCCGCGGGGGAGCGCAAGATCGGACGGAAGCGGGTGCCCGGCCGCGAGGGGCTGGCCTTCGGGCGGCGGCAGGACAACTGCGGCGACGGGTATCATTTCCGAGGCGTGATAGACGAAATCCGGATGTATGATCGCGCGTTGTCGTCCTCCGAAGTGCGGGAGCGCTTCGCAAAGCCAGAGGCCGCAAGCCCCACGGTGAAGCCGGTCCGCGAATGGAGCTTTCGCGCGGACGGCACAGCCTCGCTGACGAGGCCGAGAGAGCAGTGGAATGACACTTACATGCGCATAAGGTTGAGGGCCGCGGATAAAGACTCGAGAACAAAAATATATATGGGGTGGAAAATCGAAACGTCGGGCGAGTGGCGCTACGTCTATCTGAGGCTCTATCCGAATGATATCCGTGCTCTTACGGAGAGTGGTTTGGGTGCGGTTATGAACGACCTGTTCAAGAAAGATCCCGACATCTTGCCGCCTGCGGATGTGCAAGCTTACACCCTGAACGGCACAAATCTGCCTGTGTATTATGACGACAGGAGGGGCGGGCACCGGGTGAACCTCGACGGCGTGAAGCCCATCGGCCCGCCGGGCGGTGAAGCGCGTCAGAACGATGCCATCGAACGCGTCAAGCTCACGTTGACCAATCCCGCCGACCGCGAGCAGCCCGCGCGACTGCTGTTCGAGAAGTGCGTCGGCGTGTCCATTACCGGCGTCTCTGCGATCTTACGTGACATGGCGGGTCATCCGACTGGCATTCCGGTGCAGCTCAGCAAGAACTGGCATTCCCGCCCGGAAGGCGGCGTCTATGTCGGCACGTGGTTCCACGGTTTCTCCCTGGTCCATCTGCCGCCGAAAGCCACCGTCGAACTGGAGCTGACGCTGGCCTACGGGCATTGGGGCGGGGTGGCTGCCGCATCGCACGCGCAGCTCTGCCTGATCGGATGGGGGAGCAACCAGCTCTGGGACCAGAGCGCGCTCGGCTCGTGGGGCGAGAGCATCTGCTACGAGCCGGATCAGGCTCAGGCGCAGGCGGCGATTCTCGACGTGCGCCCGGTGATGGTGCGCTCGATGAACAACAACGCGCAGCGGGGGTGGACTCACAATGTCGGCGGCGGGGATTTCTTCCGCCTCTTCGATGAGGGCCGCAAGCGCGTGTTTCCCTCTCGGATGCGGACGGTCTATCAACGGCAGGGGCCGTGCCTCACGGAGGTGACGTATGCCGGGCATACGGGACCGGCGCTTGAGCACACCGCGACCGTGAGTCTGGGCCGCACCGACGACCTCGTGCGGGGCGTGTACCGCCTGCGCCTGGACGTGAAGCAGGCGGTGGCGTTCTCCCGTTTCGTCATCTTTCAGATCGGCGCAGACACTTACAGCTACACCGGCGAGCGCAACATGGCGCTCGGCAACGAGACCGGAGTGCTGCGCGAGTGGGATACCCAATGGGGCGGAGAAACGAATCGCGGCCCGCTTGCCGAATGCACCGGCCGCGTGCCGTGGGTCTCCCTGCACGAAGCCGCCGCGCGCCGGTCGGCAAACGAACAGGGCGCTTGGGCGAACCGCGGCATCGTGATCCGTTCGTGGAAAGCCCGCCTCGGCGGTAAGCAGGCGTCGCCCTGGGTCGTGGAGCGCGGCGCGCGGGTCGGCGGTGTGGACACCTCGACGCTCGACCTCTTGCCGCCTCCCGGGGTCTCCCGCCTTGAGTCCGGTGATTTTGTGGAAGCGATCGTCGAGCACATCATCGTTCCGCAGTTCGCCGCCGACTACTGCGGGCCCAACGAGGCGCTGCGGGCTGCCTTGAAGGCGGACGAGAACACCTGGCGCATGATCCGGCGCGAGGCCGTCGGCAACGACCGGCACGTCGAAATGAAAACCGGCACGCTGGAGCGCCTGTACCCAGCCGTGACGGTCCGCACCGCGAAGGACGGCGCGGAGTTCACGCTTACGGGCGGGCTCGGTTATGTGCCTGTCACGTTTACGGGCCTCACCTCGCCCCGCGCTCCCGTCCTGCTGCAGGACGGCCAGCCGGTGAACCAGAGCGTCCACGGCAACGACTTCTGGCAGACGGACTACGACGCGGCCACGCGGACCTGGCAAATCACCTTCTGCGTGCCGGTCGAGGTCGGACGCGCGCACAGCTTCACGTTCGGGGGAGCACCGTAAAATACTGTGGTCTGGCACGAGCAAGGTGAGACAGAATGACCCGTTGTCAAAAAGTGAGACAGGCAAATTGCGACATGGCGCAGTCTGACTGTCTCACACGGATCGGACACGGTCCGCTTTAATTTCATTTAAGTTGTTTATGATAAGAGGGTTAAGATAATGAAGATAAAACGAATATATGCCTTTGGCACATAAGGTGCTTCATTATAGCGCGTTCGCATGGGTCTAAGTTTCGAATAAGAAAACATGGCGAACGGATTGGAGCGGATGTTATGGCAAAGGTTTTAGGTATCGATTTGGGAACAACGAACTCCTGCATGTCGATCATGGAAGGCGGAGAGCCGGTAGTGATTCCGAATGTCGAGGGGCAACGTACGACGCCATCGATCGTGGCGTTCACGAAGAGCGGGGAGCGGCTGGTCGGGCAGTCCGCCAAACGCCAGGCGGTGACCAACCCCAAGCAGACGATCTATTCGATCAAGCGTTTCATGGGACGCCGTTACGACGAGATGGCCCAGGAAATCTCAATGGTGCCCTACGACGTGGTGCGGGCGGCCAACGGGGACGCGCATGTCAAAGTAGGCGACAAGGTCTTTTCGCCGCCCGAGATTTCCGCGATGATCCTGCAGAAGCTGAAGACCGACGCGGAGGCTTTTCTGGGCGAGACTATTACCCAGGCGGTCGTCACTGTTCCGGCCTATTTCAACGACAGCCAGCGTCAGGCCACCAAAGACGCCGGGCGCATCGCGGGACTCGAAGTGCTGCGCATCATCAACGAGCCCACGGCGGCTTCTCTGGCCTACGGACTCGACAAGAAAAAGGATGAGAAGATCGCCGTGTACGATTTCGGCGGCGGCACGTTCGACGTGTCGGTTCTCGATATCGGCGACGGCGTCTTCGAAGTCAAGGCCACGAACGGCGACACGCATCTCGGCGGCGACGATCTGGACCAGTGCATCATGAACTGGCTGATCGATGAATTCCGGCGCGAGAACGGCATCGACCTTTCCAAGGACATGATGGCTTTGCAGCGTCTCAAAGAAGCCTCTGAAAAAGCCAAGTGCGAACTCTCTTCGGCCACCGCTTCAGAGATCAACCTGCCGTTCATCACGGCGGACAGCACCGGCCCCAAGCATTTGACCGTCTCCCTCAGCCGCGCGAAGCTGGAGCAGCTGACTGACAATTTGATTGAGCGCACCACGCAGCCCTGCCGCAACTGCCTGCGCGACGCGGGCCTCAGCACCGTGGACGAGGTGGTGCTGGTCGGCGGCCAGACCCGCATGCCCAAGCTGCAGGAGAAGGCCAAGGCCCTGTTCGGCAAAGAGCCGCACAAGGGTGTGAACCCGGATGAGGTCGTCGCGGTCGGCGCGGCCATTCAGGGCGGCATTCTCAAGGGCGAGGTCAAGGACGTGCTGCTGCTCGACGTGACGCCGCTGACGCTCGGCATCGAGACCCTCGGCGGCATCATGACCCCGCTCATCGAGCGCAACACCACGATCCCGACCAAGAAGAGCGAGATCTTCAGCACGGCGGCGGACAACCAGCCCTCCGTGGAAATCCATGTCAAGCAGGGTGAGCGCAAGATGGCCGGCGACAACAAGACCATCGGCAAGTTCCACCTCGACGGCATTCCGCCCGCGCCGCGCGGCCGCCCGCAGATCGAAGTCTCCTTCGACCTCGACGCCAACGGCATCCTCAACGTGAGCGCCAAGGACCTCGGCACCGGCAAGGAGCAGAAGATCACGATCACGGCTTCCAGCGGCCTCTCGAAAGAGGAGATCGAAAAGATGCGCAAGGACGCCGAACTGCACGCCTCGGAAGACGCCACGCGCCGCGAGGAGGTGGAGTCCCGCAACCAGGCCGAGAACCTCTGCTACCAAGTCGAGAAGATGCTCTCCGAAAACGCCGACAAGATCCCCGCCGAGAAGAAGGCGCCGGTCGAGAAGGCGGTGGCGGATCTCAAGCTCGCGCTGAAAGGCAGCTCGATCAGCGAGATCAAGGCCAAACAAGAGGCTCTGACCAAGGCCATGGACACCGTGACCCAGGGCATGTACAGCCAGCAGCAGGCGGGCGGCGCGCAGCAGCCCGGCGCGGGACCGGGCGCCGCGGAGACGGAGGACAGCTCCGCCTCGTCCGGCCCGAAGGCGAACGACGACGGTGTGATCGATGCGGATTACACCATGATGGATGACGACAAGAAGAAGAAATGAATTTGATCGCGCGGGTGCGTGATTTGAATCAATTGGAGGGGCGGGTATACGTACCCGCCCGGCACTTAACAAAACAAGGAGAAGCAGTATGGCGAAGATTCGTCCGCTCGGCGACCGCGTGTTGGTCGAGCCTATTGATGTGAAAGAGCAGAACAAGGGTGGCATCATTATTCCCGATGCCGCCAAGGACAAGCCGATGGAAGGCAAAGTCATCGCGGTCGGTAAAAAGCGCGATGATGACGGCAAAGAGATCCCGTTCGACGTCAAGGTCAACGACAAGGTTCTGCTGCCCAAATACGGCGGCACCGAAGTCAAGTTCAACGACAAGACCTACCAGCTCGTCCGCGAAGAGGACCTGATGGGCGTGATCGAGTAATCTGAAAAACCACTAACGCTTACGGAGAATAGTTATCATGGCTGCAAAGCAACTGATGTATGACACCGAAGCCCGCCAGAAGATTCTGGCCGGCATTTCGAAACTGAGCCGTGCCGTTTCCACGACCCTCGGGCCGTGCGGGCGCAACGTGATCCTCGACAAGAAATTCGGCTCCCCCTCCATCACCAAGGACGGCGTGTCCGTCGCCAAGGAGATCGAGCTGCCTTGCCCGTTCGAGAACATGGGCGCGCAGATGGTGCGCGAAGTCGCCAGCAAGACCAGCGACGTGGCCGGTGACGGCACCACGACCGCGACGCTGCTGGCCGAGGCCATCTATCGCGAAGGCCTGAAGAATGTCACCGCGGGTGCGAACCCGATGGCCATCAAGCGCGGCATCGACAAGGCCACCAAGGTCGTCGTCGAAGCCATCGCGAAGCAGGCCAAGAAGGTCAAGGACCCCTCCGAGATCGCCCAGGTCGCCTCCATCTCCGCCAACGGCGAAGAGGAGATCGGCTCGATCATCTCGGAAGCCATGGACAAGGTCGGCAAGGACGGCACGATCACGGTTGAAGAGGCCAAGACCCTCGAGACCACGCTGGATGTCGTCGAAGGCATGCAGTTCGACAAGGGTTACCTGTCGCCGTATTTCGTCACCTCCCCGGAGGAGATGGAGTGCGTGCTGGAGAACCCCTACATCCTGATTTTCGAGAAGAAGATCTCGAACATGAAGGAGCTCCTGCCGGTCCTCGAGCAGGTCGCGAAGCAGGGCAAGCCCCTCGTGATCATCGCCGAGGACGTCGATGGCGAGGCGCTCGCCACGCTCGTGGTGAACAAGCTCCGCGGCACGCTGCAGATCTGCGCCGTCAAGGCGCCGGGCTTCGGCGATCGTCGCAAGGAGATGATGAAGGACATCGCGACGCTCACCGGCGGCCAGGCGGTCACCGAGGATCTCGGCCTCAAGCTCGAGAACCTGACGCTCGCCGATCTCGGCACCGCGAAGCGCATCACGGTCGACAAGGACAACACGACGATCGTCGATGGCGCCGGCAAGAAGCCGGACATCGAGGCGCGCGTGAAGCAGATCCGGAACCAGATCGAGGAGACCACGTCGGACTACGATCGCGAGAAGCTCCAGGAGCGCCTCGCGAAGCTGGTCGGCGGCGTCGCCGTGATCAAGGTCGGCGCGGCCACCGAGGTCGAGATGAAGGAGAAGAAGGCCCGCGTCGAGGACGCGCTCCACGCGACCCGCGCGGCCGTCGAAGAGGGCGTCGTCCCCGGCGGCGGCGTTGCCCTGCTCCGCGCGCAGTCCGCGCTCGATGGCATCAAGCTCTCCGAGGAGCAGCAGTTCGGTGTCTCGATCGTGCGCCGCGCGATCGAGGAGCCGCTCCGCCAGATCTCGTCGAACGCCGGCGTCGACGGTTCGATCGTCGTCAGCAAGGTCAAAGAGGGTCAGGGCGCGTTCGGCTTCAACGCCGCGACGCTCGAGTACACCGACCTCGTCA
>JANYBJ010000019.1 GCA_025360845.1 bacterium | reverse complement strand
GAACGGACGGCCCGGCGGTCCGTCCCTACCGCTGAAGGCCCCCGTTTTGCTGCTTCTTGCATGTTCCGGTAGGGCTCGACCGCCGGGCGAGCCGCAAATCGGGTCAAATAGAAACGCCCTGGAGGAATCCGTGAATAATGTTAGTTAGTGTTTCAAATTCACGGTAACTTGACTATCATACAGCCATGGTCAACAAGACAACACAATCACGCATCGATGCCCTTTCCAGCAACTACAGGGAACTCGCCAGAGGTCGCGGCCACATCTTTCACGACATCGCCGTCGCCGAGATCCCCGAGATGGTCTACAACTCCAACGCGATCGAGAACTCGGCGTTGACCCTCAAAGACACCGAAGACATCCTGCTGCGGAACATCGTCCGCAAAGACCGCGACATCCGCGAGGTCTTCGAGGCGAAGAACCTCTCGCGGATCATGGAGTCGCTCCTTGCCGACCCTTCCCGCCCCTTGAGCGTCGCTCTCGTTCTGGAGTGGCACAAGACCCTGCTCTCCGGCATCAGCGACGCCTGGGCGGGGCGTTTCCGTTCCGGCAAGGAGTGGGTGCGCGTCGGCGCCCACATCGGCGCCAATCCCGATTTCGTCCCGTCCCTGATGGATGAGACGGTCGCCCGATTCAATGCCGACTCCGACGAGTGGTTTCTGAACCGGATCGCCTGGTTCCACGCCGAATTCGAGACTATCCATCCTTTCTGCGACGGCAACGGACGCCTGGGGCGCGTCCTCATCAACCAACAATTGATGCGCTTGGGCTATCCGCCGGTTATCGTGAAGAACAAGGGCAAAAAGACCGACTACTACCCGCTCTTTGACCGCTACCGCACCACGGGCAAGGCGGACGGGTTCACCGGTCTCCTCGCGCTTCTCCTGATCGAATCGCTCCATAAGCGCATCGCCTACCTGACGAGCCGCCGGATGGTGACGCTTTCAGGCTGGGCGAAGACCGCCAAACTGAAAGCCTCCGCCGTGCTCAACAAAGCCAAACGCCAGACCATCCCCGCTTTCCGCGTCCGCGAAAAATGGATGATCGATGCGGATTACGATCTCCCCGAAGATCAAAAGACACCCCTGCCGACGGCACCAAGTAAAAGGCAAACAGCTTCTGGACAGCGTACATGAGAGGGTTTCATTCCCCGACGGAACAGGAGATCTTTCAGAAACTCCTGGAATACAAAAAAAGGGCGGACGCCGAAGCGCCCGCCCTTATTCGTCAAGTGACCTTGCGGTCTCTTACATGTCCATGCCGCCCATTCCGCCGCCGCCGCCGTGCATCGGAGCTTCCTTCTTCTCGGGAATCTCCGTGACCATGCACTCGGTGATGAGGAGCAGGCCGGCGATCGACGCCGCGTTCTGCAACGCGGTGCGGGTCACCTTGGCCGGGTCCAGCACGCCGGCCTTGACCAGGTCGGTGTACTCGCCGGTCGCCACGTTGTAGCCGTACGCGCCCTTGCCGTTCTTCACGTTCTCGACGATCAGCGCGGCTTCGAGGCCGGCGTTCGCCACGAGCTGGCGCAACGGGGCTTCGAGGCACTTGCCGATGATCGCCACGCCGACCTTCTCGTCGCCCGGGACGTCCATGCTGTCGAGCGCCTTCTGGCAGCGGATGAGCGCCACGCCGCCGCCGGCGACGATGCCCTCTTCCACAGCCGCACGCGTCGCATGCAGAGCGTCTTCCACGCGGTCCTTCTTCTCCTTCATCGCGGCTTCGGTCGCAGCGCCGACCTTGATGACGGCCACGCCGCCGGCCAGCTTGGCGAGACGCTCCTGGAGCTTCTCGCGGTCGTAGTCGGAGGAGGTCTCGTCGATCTGCTTCTTGATCAGCGCCACGCGCGCCTGGATGGCGCTGGTCTTGCCGCCGCCTTCGACGATCGTGGTGTTGTCCTTGCTGATCGTGACCTTCTTCGCGCGGCCAAGCTCGGCCACGTCGACGTTCTCGAGCTTGATGCCGAGGTCTTCGCTCAGCATCTTGCCGCCGGTGAGTTCGGCGATATCCTCGAGCATCGCCTTGCGGCGGTCACCGAAGCCGGGGGCCTTGACGGCCGCGACCTGCAGGGTGCCGCGCAGCTTGTTCACAACCAGGGTGGCCAAGGCTTCGCCCTCGACGTCCTCGGCGATGATCAGCAGCGGCTTGCCCGACTTGGCGACGGTCTGCAGCAGCGGCAGCATGTCGTTGAGGTTCGAGATCTTCTTCTCGAAAATCAGGATGTAGGGGTTCTCCAGCACGCACTCCATCTCCTCGGGGGAGGTGACGAAATACGGCGACAGATAGCCCTTATCGAACTGCATGCCTTCGACGACATCCAGCGTGGTCTCGAGGGTCTTGGCCTCTTCAACCGTGATCGTGCCGTCCTTGCCGACCTTGTCCATGGCTTCCGAG
>JANYBJ010000013.1 GCA_025360845.1 bacterium | reverse complement strand
AGAAGTGTCATGGGAACTGCTGGACAGGAACGAGCTTCATCTCGTGCGGGCGGCACCCGCGCCCTTAAAGGCGAAGAAGCGAAAATGAAAAAGGGCGGCTGCGATTAAACCGCACGCCGCCCGACTTTTTCAGCGCAACCGAATGTTGAGACGTGACCCCTAAGCCTCTTCCAAAGTGCCGGCTGTTTCTTCGTCGACGTTGTTCATGCCGTCACCGTCGAAGTCGCCGATGGCGTCCAGACGTGAGGATGTGTAGGTCTTCCCTCCAGTGACGAAAAGAAGTCATGGCCATTCAGACCTGCCCTTTTGTTTTACTATTTCAGGTGTGCTTGCCATCCTGCCCCTTCTTCTGTCATAGTATATCAATGTAATCGGTTCAGATGCGATTCCGGCCTGTGTGGGCCGGTGTAGACAGAAAAACAAGGCATCATCAAATTCACAATGAAAACCAACTGCGCGTATCTTAAGCTGATAGGTCTGTTTTATGTATCTTTAACAGGGGTTTTCCCGATACACCGGGCAAACGCGCAGACCTTTGACTACGGTGATCTACCTGACCCCGGCTACCCGACCAAACTGGCCTCGAACGGCGCCCGTCACACCGCCACGGCCTATCTCTATCTCGGCGACAATCCGGCCGACCAGGAGAACGACGCCCATGCCTCCTCGGACGCGCTGGGCGACGACCAGAACGGCACGGACGACGAGGACGGCATTAACCCGGCCGGGTTGATCTTCACCCCGGGTGCCACCACCGGCATGCAGGTCAAGGTGAACAATTGGATGACCATGGGCAGCGCCCGCCTGTATGCCTTCGTCGATTGGAACCACGACGGCGATTTCGCGGACACGGACGAGGCTGTCTCGGTGGCCGTTCCTGCCGCCAGTTTCGGAGTCCTGCTCACCGTCCCGCTCCATGTGCCTTCCACCGCCGTCACCACCTCGCCCACGGCCCTGCGCCTGCGGCTTTCCACCGACCAGAACCTGGGACCGACCGGCCTGGCCAACAACGGCGAGGTCGAAGATTACCTCGTGCCCGTCCACGCCGACCTCGACTTCGGCGACCTGCCAGCACCCTATCCGACGCTGGCCGCGGATGACGGTGCCAGGCATGTGATTGTCCAGCATCACTACATGGGACTCAACGGCCCTGATCCCGAGTCGGACGGACAGCCGGACGCCTACGGGCTTGGAGACGATTCCAACAGCATCGACGACGAGGACGGCTTCGATCCGGCGTCCGTCCACCCGGTGCCGGGCAGCCCGGTGGTTTTCCCGGTCATCGTGACGACCCCGTCCATCAGCGGCTCCACCTTGTATGGCTTCACCGATTGGAACAACGACGGCGATTTCGATGATGTGGGCGAAAGGTCCAGCATGGCCGTGCCCGCAAACGCATCCGGCCTGCTGGTCAACCTTCCCTGGAACGTGCCGGCCACGGCGGCCACCGGGGTGATGTTGGCCGTGCGCCTGCGGCTCACTTCCAACCTGAACGTCGGCCCCGTCGGCCTCTGCACCGACGGCGAGGTCGAGGACTACCATATCGTGATCGCGTCGGGCGCACTCGATTTCGGCGATCTCCCGGACGCGGTCGAGGGCACGTTACCCGGAGTGGTCGTCCACAGCAGCACCGTGAGTCAGGGCGACTACCGCACGCGCCTGGCCGACAACGGTCCGCGCCACGGCATCCGTCCGGATTTGTTTATCGATTCCCCCATGCAGGCTTTGCCGATTGACGCGGAAAACGACGGGCAACCGGGTGTACTCGCTAATGGCGACGATGCAAACGGCGCGGATGAGGGGCGAGTTGCTTTCACGACGGCAGTCACTAACATGATAAACGTTACGCCTGTGTCCGCGGACGTTGCGGTCGAAGTGAACGTGACGATCCCGTTCTTTAACGCGACCGGAAGTCCTGCCGAGATCGCCTGTTTCCTTGACCAAGACAACGACGGCGACCTCGGGAACATAGCCACCGGACTCTGGGGCCGGCTCACATATCCCAGCCAGTCCGCCCTGCAGACCGGGGTCTTCAACTTCACTTATTTTGTCCATCTAACCAGGCCGCAGACCGATTTCCATATGAAGCTGCCCCTGCGGGTCCGCCTGTCCACCCAGCCTGATCTGGGTCCCGACGGGCCGGCCATTGACGGCGAGGTCGAGGATTACATCGTGGACGTCCCCATAACGCTCGATCCTTGGTGGCCGGACACGCCCCTTGACTTCGGGGATCTCTACGACTCCTATTATTGGAACGGCTATCATACCACCCTCGGCAATGGCGGCGCTTGCCACGTGATCGTGCCGGGCATGTTCCTTGGCGACCTGCCCCCTGATGCCGATGGCGACGGCCAGCCGACCTTGCATGCCGACGGCGACGACATCAACGGCGCGGATGACGAGGACGGCTTCGTGCCGGCGGCTTTCCATCCGGTGGCGGGCCAGCTGACCAACATGATGGTCAAGGTGACCACGCCCGTCACGACTGGGGCGACCTTATATGGCTTTGTGGACTGGAACTACGACGGCGACTTCGACGACCCCGGCGAGCGGTCCAGCATCGAGGTCGGGGCGGGCGTCTCCGGTGCCATCGTGGCGCTGCCTTGGAACGTGCCCGCCGATGCCATCATGGACACCATGCTGAACGTGCGGTTGCGCCTGTCCAGTGATGTGGGGCTGGGCGTCGGGGGTCTGGCCAGTGATGGCGAGGTCGAGGACTACCGGGTCGTGATCGAGTCCGGCGGATGGGATTTCGGCGACCTTCCGGACGCGGTGGAAGGCAGCGCTCCGGGCGTGGTTTCCAATCTCAACACGGTCAGTCAGGGCGACTATCACACCCGCTTGGCAGATAACGGTGCCCGCCACAAGATCCGGCCCGACTTGCTCTTTCAAGAGGGCCCGTTCTTTGTCCCCATCGATGCCGAGGCGGATGCCAATCCTTTGGGCGACAGCGCCAGCGGCCCCGACACCGAGGTTCCCATCTTTTCCTCAGTTATGAAGCAGGTTGCGGACAATATCACGGAGGATGCAATTGACTTACACTTGACCATCCAGTTCAGCACGTGCGCCTTGAACGAAACCGGACAGACGGCCTATCTGACCGGCTTCGCCGATTGGAACAACGACGGCGACTTCGATGACCCCGACGAGCGGATGACCTTGGTGGTGCCCAGTAAGCCTTCGCCGCCGGTGCCTGATTTTCCGGGCGTTGTCTACGAGCCGGTTTTCCATCCTAGCTGGCATGTGCCGAGACCGATCACCGGTTTCACCGTAAAAGCGCCCGTGCGATTCCGCTTGTCCACCCAGCCCGACCTCGGACCCGATGGACCAGCCCCCGACGGCGAGGTTCAGGACATAATCATTCAATTCAGCTTCATTTGCGACCCCTGGTGGTCCGATGCGAACGCGGGCTTCGACGCCTTCATGCTCGCTCACGGGTTGCTGGGCGCATCTTCTTTGCCCGAGGCCGATCCCGACCAGGACAACCGGAGCAATTTCGAGGAATATGCGTTCGGAGGGAATCCGGGCCAGGCGGACGCGGCGCTCGCTTTCCAGCCGCGGGTGGTGGACATCAGCGGCCAGCGCTACGGTCTGGCGGCCTACCTTCGGCTCCCCGGTGGAACGAGCGGGCCGGGCGGCGAGTATCAAACAGCGAATGTCCTCTACCATCCCATAGGAACCGTGGATCTTTCGATTTGGGATCAGTCCCTGCTGCATGCGACACCGCCGGGCAACCTCCCTGCCGCGCCAGCCGGCTACGAATGGGGTGCCGTGCGCTTCACCGTGCCGGTGGAAACCGCGCCCAGAGGCTTTTTCCGCTGGCTCATCGGAACTCCGTAGAAGGACGCGACTCATTTTTTAATGGCTTGTAGACGCGTAGGCGGAAGGGCTAGACGGGGTCACGTCTCAACAAGGGCTAGACGGGGTCACGTCTCAACATTCGACAAACGGCTTGACGCGACGGATGCTGTTCGCGTTAAGCAAGGGGTGTAGGGGGTCGGGACATCGAGACCTTTCATATATCTCTCATGCCTTGTGCAGCCGTCACTTTCAAAAAATATCGGCTTCGTTTCCGGTCATCGGTCACCGGAGATGTGGTGCCGGCGCCTGCGTCACGGCCTCTTTTTTGGTCCGGCGCTTCCCAAGCAGGGCGACCTCCTCGATCAGCCGATCATCGAGTTGAAGACTCGTTGCCATTCTCCATCTCCACTCGTAGCTTCACACATTCTCCTGTGCCGATCAAAGAAATTCTTTGTTGCAGTCCAAATCAAGATTAAGAGTAAGATTACGATTACGAATCAACGGCCTCATAAGAACTGCCATGCGCCCCTGGCGCCCATTCGGGTCTTCCAAAAAACCGTCCCCTGTGAGAAGATCAGATCATGAGTCTAGGAAAAATCATTGAGTCCTTTTCTGATCTGCTCGGTGTATTCTTCGTCTCGGCCTTGACGGCCCTGCCGCTGCTGGCGGCGGAGAAATGTGCCGAGGCGGACGCGATCAAGCGGAGCCTTGCCAAGCCGGCCACGACGATCGATCTCCGCAAGGACTGCGGGGCCAAGGGCGACGGGCTCGGCAACGACACGGCCGCGTTCCAGAAGGCGGCCGCGCTGCTTCAAGCCGCACGCGGCGGGCGACTGGTCATTCCGAAAGGGGTGTACGTGGTTGGCGAGCAGGTCCACGAAGCAGGCGGCTATCCGTATTACAAGCAAAAGACGATCTTTCAGCTCGACGGCGTGACCGGCCTGATCATCGAAGGAAAGAAGGGGGCTGTGATCCGCCTGGCCAACGGGCTGCGCTACGGCTCCTTCGACAAAGAGACGGGCGAGCCTTTCGATCCGAAAGCGGCCAACGCCTTTAAAGACGGGCTGTTCGCCGATGCCCGGTACGCGACCTATCCCGGCAATCTGTTCACGATCAACAACTCGACCAACGTGGTCATCCGCGACCTTGAGCTGGACGGCAACAGCCGACAACTCATCGTGGGCGGCATGTATGGCGACACCGGGCGGCAGCTGCCCGCCTCGGGGCTCTGCCTGTACGGCAACACGGGGGTGCTGGTCGAGCGGGTCAACACGCACGACCAAGGCCTGGACGGGATCATGATCGGATGTGCCGGGCTGAAAGCGACGGACGCGCCGAACCCACACTTGCTGGTGGATGTGGTCAGCGAGTACAACGCCCGGCAGGGCCTGTCGTGGGTCGGCGGCAGGGGACTCACGGCGGTCGCCTGCCGCTTCAACCACACCGGCAGGCGGGCGTTCCAGTCGGCGCCCGGCGCGGGCGTGGACATCGAGGCCGAGGATTCGGTTTGCCGCGACGGCGTTTTCAGGCGGTGCGAGTTTGTGAACAACGCGGGCTGCGGCCTGGTTGCGGACAGCGGGGACGGCGGCTACACGCGTTTCGAGGACTGCACCTTCTGGGGAACCACCGGCTGGGCCACCTGGAACCGCAAGC
The DNA here is from genome assembly GCA_025360845.1 of bacterium. GTDB lineage: Bacteria > Verrucomicrobiota > Kiritimatiellia > RFP12 > UBA1067 > JAHFSX01. The sequence continues at coordinate 25,966 of JANYBJ010000013.1, read as the reverse complement.
CGGGCATGGTGTTCGAGGGTTGCCGCTTCTACGGGTCGATCGTGCATGCCTACGGCTCCACGAACGCGCCGTCCTTGGCGACACGCTACACGCGCTGCCGCTTTGAGGACAAGCCCCACCCGGAGTTCGGCGTCTCCCGCATGGGCCTCCTGGTCACGCATGACGGCAACGCCGACAACGTCCGCTTCGAGCGGTGCGAGCTGGTGGCCCACGCGGTCAAGAGCGTCTGGCTCGCGGGCGCGGCCATTCTCGACGGCTGCACCTTCACCCACGAGAACGCGGGCGCGGAGAACCACGACTTCCAGGCGCTGTTCCGGGGGTGCGAACTCAGGAACTGCCGCTTTATCGATGCGTTTCCGGCGGGGTGTACAAACAGGTATTACGTGCTGGCGCAGAACGTGAAGGTCGGGACGAACGTGGTTGTGCAGGGGCCGGTTGTCAGGTGGGAAAATTGGAGCGCCGGGCCGACCGGCGTGGTCAGCCGAGTGGGATTACCGTAGGGGGATGAAGATGGACACACGAATCATGCATGCCGGGTTGGGTTTTGTGGCTGCGGCGCTGACGCTGACGCTGGGCTGCGCGGGCGGGTTCCGGGCTGCGGAACCCGCTGCCAATGAGCAGGAGCGGGACAAGGCGGGATCTTTTCCGGTGACCGTGCAGTTCTCGCCCGTGCCGGACGGCCCGGGCTGGCACGGCGGCGACCAACCGCTCGCCGAGGCGCTGATCCCCGCAACGATCGACAACGTCATGGCCCACGGATTCACGGCACTTTACCTCCCGCAGCCTTCATCGCTCGGATCGCCCATCCCGGACGCCTTGTATCCGTCCATCGCCGACGCGGCCCGGTCGCGCGGGATGAAGGTCACATGGCAGACAGGCGGCCTGGAGCTTTTCGAACGCATGAAGCCACCGCAGGTCTGCGTCTACTCGCCGCGCTACGCCGAGGCCGTGCGGAAGAACGTGGCGGAAAGACTGGCCCCGCTCGCGGGCCGGCCGGACATCGAGCGCGTCTTCTGCTTTCAGGACGAGCCCTTCCACCAGGGAGTCGAGTCGCTCGGCTACAACGACGAGGTCAAGGCCGAGTTCCGCAAGCGCCACGGATACGACCTGCCGCCCGACCTCGACTCGATCCGCAACGACCCGGTCAAGTGGCTCGACGTGATCAACTTCCGCTCCGACTATTTCCCAGACGGCTGGCGGCAGACCTACAAGGCCATCAAGGAGACCAACCCGAATTTCAAAGCCATCCTGACGCACGACAGCCACGGCACGTTCGGCGCCGCGGCCGGCAGCCAATAAGACGCCGAGCAACCCGACAAAGGCAGCGCCCGTCTTGAAGCCCGATTTTATGCTCATTTTTTCCATGGTGATAGCCTCCCTGTTGTTTTTTGGAGGTTCAGATGAACAAAGAAACCGAACGCCGTGACGTTCAGACTGGAGGCCAGCAGATGCGCGAGTTGTGTTGGGCGGTTGTTCTTATCTGCGCGTCCACCGGGAGCGTCCTTCTTGCCGAGGACTCGACCCGGCAGCGCGTGCCGAGCCTCCCCGTCAAGGGCGAGCTGGTTTGCGGCAACGTCAGCGCAAACACCATTCACGGATGGCAGAGCGGCCGGTTGGTGAAGTTCGAGGGAGCGCTCTATGCCACGGCCGGGGCGATTCGGCCAAACGAGAAGCCCGGTGACATGATGGGCTCGGATACCAACAGCCTCATCTTCCGCCGCGAGCCGGACGGCGCCTGGCGACAGGCGGCTGTCGTCAACAGCCGAAGCTACACCTGGAGCGTGGCGCCGGACGGCACCTTCTGGGTCGTCGGCCCGGCCTCCTACAATGACGCGAACACGTTCAGGACGCGGACACCGAAGGATTTCAGCAGCTTTGAACCGGCCTACGGCCAAGGCTCCTCCTCCTATCTCGGCGCGAGTATAAGTCCGGAGGGAAACTTCCTCCTTCTCCATGCGGAAAGCAACCAGATGGAGGCCTTTGTTTCCAACGCGGTCGTTGCGGCGTTCTATGACAATGACGCTAAAGCATGGTCGCGGAGCAGGCTGGAGACACCGGAAGGCCGATACGGTTATGAAGGCGTCCTCCTGCGCGGGAAAACGGCGCTGGCCGTTCTGAATTCAGCCCTTCGGGACAAGGCCGCAAACCCCGTTCCTCCTCACTACAGTTGGCGGCATGTGCGGCTGGCGCGGTGCGACGACCTCACCCAAGGGCAGTGGGTGAACAAGCCGTGGCTGATGCCGAAGTTCGGGGACACCGTGCTGCAGGACCTCATGCGGGGGCCGGACGGGCTCGCCTATCTGGCGTACGCGTACAGGGAGGGCACGAACTCCTGCGAAGAAGCGGCTGCCAAACCGCTGCTGCACTACATTGCCCGCATCCACGACAATCTGGAGGCGGACGTTTTTCCGACCGGCCTGCCGGCCGGCTCCACGAGGATTCTGGTCGACCGCGCGAAAAACTGGTACGTCGTCGGGCGACTGGCCGCCGGCCAGAACCTCCACCTTTGGCAAGTTGACGACAAAGCCGGGTTCAAGCCCATTCGGGAGTACGAGTTGCCGGGCACGGACAGGTTCGACGGCTATATGATCCACACCCTTCGGCCCGAACGCTTTGGCGGAGAATCAGACGGAGACACCGTGCACCTGATGACGACGAGGCACATCGCCGCGGCCGACGGGAAGGCCATCGACCATGCGGAGCTGTGGCACGCCCAGTTTGATCTTCCGTTGCCCCGCTAACAGTGGGATACTCTATTTGTCCCGAACACACAAGGAGCTTTGAAGGCGCGTCGTCGGGCGACAGCCTGACGCTCGGAGCCGGCTTGTCCGATGACAAGAAGTAAGCGCGCATCGCTCACGGCAACCGGCTGGCTCTCGGTGGCCCAGTTGGCCAACACGACGCCGTAAAAGACCTCGCAGGCGCAGTTTCACGACAGCGGGACATTCAGGCGCAGGCAAAAAGGCAAGCGGTGGTCGAGCGGCGTTATCGCGTCGCTTCGGGAAACGCTTGATAAGGCCGCACGTTTATGCAAAGCTCTCCACAACGTTAGGTGACAATGATGAACAAATTTCCAATACTAAGCGGTTGGGTTGCATGTGTTCTGGTGGCGTTTGCGGGCGAAGCCGTTGACGCGCGTCCGGAAGTGCCGAAGGAAATCAAGGCCTACGACATTGATTTCAACTGGGGCCCCGGCGGCCCGAACGGCTTCCCCAACCCCGGGCTGTGGGCGGATGCCGATCCGGCGGCGCATGTCGCTTGGTATAAAAGCATCGGCTGCAATGTCATTCAGAGCTTCTGCATCTCCTGCAACGGCTATGCGTGGTTCAAGAACGGCGCGGTGCCTGAACAGCCGGGCCTGATGCATGATTTCCTGCCCGAGATGGTCAAGCTGGCACACCGGGAAAACATGTTGGTCTTGGGTTATTTCTGCGCCGGCTCCAACACCCGCTGGGGCCAGACGCGTCCCGACCTGAGTTACGGTTATCCCTCCGAGCCGCACATTCCTTACACCGACGAATACCTCGCCTATCTCGACAGCGCCATCCGTGACGCCGTGAAGAAGACCGGCATGGACGGTTTCATGGTGGACTGGCTGCGCATGCCCACGAGCCGCCAAAGCAACAGCAACCTCTGGCTTAATTGCGAGAAACAACTCTACGCGCAACTCATGGGCGAGCCGTTTCCCGGCGAGAGCAGAATCACCCCCGCCCAAATGACCGGTTACGGACGCAAAGCCGTGGAGCGCTGTTGGCAAACGATCCGCAAAGCCGCCAAGGAAACGAATCCCGACTGTCTGGTCTGGCTGACCTGCTGCGACATCAACGATCCGAACATCGCCAACTCCCGCGCACTGATGGAGACCGACTGGCTGCTCAACGAGGCGGGCGACACCGCGCGCACCGAGGCCGCGCAGAAGATGATCGGACCGCACACGCGGCTGGTTACCTGCCTCGCGTCGTGGAACAATCAGGATCCGGACGTCATCGTTCCGGAGGCGAGAAAAGCCGGCATCGGCCTGTATGGTTTCACCAAACCCACGCAAGGTAATCTCAAACCTCCGGCTTCTTTTTATCTGCAAAAACCGGCGCAGTCCTTTCAAGGTGATGACCGCAACATCGCCGTTCTGGCCCGCACGTATCTGGGGCTGCCGCAGGATTTTGTCCAGCCCGCGGCCGAAGCCCCGGTGCCAAAACCGGCCCCATGAGTCAATCCGCAGGCTCCACGTTGGGAGAACGTTCTATGACCCGCTTCGCCCCTTTGGCGTTTATAAAGAAACACCGCTTCGTCATCCTGAGCTGCATGGCCGTTCTTTCTGCGGTGGCGGCCGTTGAAAGTCTTTCGGGGCGGTCGCTGCTCGGGCCTGACGGGCACTTCGGCTGGTGGAGCGGCGACATCTGGTCTAGTGAGAACTCACAGCGCGTTGCGGACGCCTACTCCTTTTCGCACATCATTCACGGCATGCTGTTCTACGGCTTCCTGTGGCTGGCCGCGCGGCGCCTGCCGGTCAAGTACCGCTTCCTCATTGCCCTCATCATCGAGGCTGGCTGGGAGCTTCTCGAGAATTCGCCGCTTATCATCAACCGCTACCGCGAAGCGACCATCGCCCTCGGCTATGTCGGCGACAGCGTCCTGAATTCCGTTTCCGACATCTGCATGATGGCGCTCGGTTTTCTGGCGGCCCGCTTCGCGCCGCGGGTCTGGGTCATCGTGGCCACGATTATCGTTCTTGAACTCGGCTGCCTCTGGTGGGTCCGCGACAACCTGACGCTCAATGTCCTTATGCTTGTCCATCCGGTCCAAGCTGTCAAAGCCTGGCAGTCGGAGGGCCATTAGTGCGGGCTTTCAGCTCCTCGCGATGCATCCGCCGCCAAGCACGAGGTCGCCGTCGTAGAGCACGAGCGACTGGCCTGACGTGACGCCGAAGGCCGGCTCGTCGAAGCGCACGCGGACGGCGCGGCCCTCATCCCCTGTCGCCTCAACTGTGGCGGCCACGGCTTTCTGGCGGTAGCGCACCTGCGCCATCGCGCGGTCGCCCGCGGCGAGCGGTTCGCGATGCCACACGAACGCCTCCGCGTGGCAGGTCGAGGAGCAGGCCGCCTCGGGCCGGTCGCTTACCGTGATGGTGCCCGAGCCGGGATCGATCGCGATGACCTTGACGCGTTCGCCGGTCGCGAACCCCAGGCCGCGCCGCTGCCCGATCGTAAATGGGTGGATGCCGGCGTGCCGGCCCAGAACGCGTCCGCTCTCGTCCACAAACACGCCCGGCGTGGCGCGCCCATGGAACTGCTGCCGCAGGAACTCGGCGAAGTGGCCCTCCGGACCCGCGAAGCAGACGTCCTGGCTCTCCGCGCGCTCGGCGTTCACGAGGCCGTTGGCCTGCGCGATCACGCGGACCTCGGGCTTGGTCATGCCGCCCAGCGGGAAGCGCACGTGACGCAGCGTCGCGGGCGCGAGGGCGTGCAGAAAATAGGTCTGATCCTTGTTCGGATCGACGCCGCGCCGCAAGAGCGGGCGGCCCTGCCCGTCAAATTCCAGCCGCGCGTAATGGCCGGTCGCCACGAGGTCCGCGCCGAGTTTGCGGCCGACGGCCAACAGCTCGTCGAAGCGCACGGCGGCGTTGCAGAGCACGCAGGGGTTGGGCGTCGCTCCGCGCTCGAAAACATCCCAGCAAGGGCGCAGCACCTCCTTCTCGAAGCGCTCGCGGCAATCGACCACGTAGTGGCGGATGCCGAGCTGCGCGGCCACGGAGCCGGCCATGCCCGCCGCGTCAGGCCCGCAGCAGGATTTCTGCTGGCTGTCCGCATCGCCGCACGCCCGCAGGCGCAGGGTCACGCCGATCACCTCGCAGCCCTGCTCCTTGAGCAGCAGGGCGGTGACGGCGGAATCGATGCCGCCCGAAAGCCCGACCACGATGCGGTGTACGTCTCTCGGTTGAGGAGTCAGCGTGTTCAATTCGCACATAGTGTGTCCGCCGCGCGGCGGGGCTTGTCGGTAACGTCAAGTTGGATTACGATCAAGATTAGTGCCTTACGGCTTCGTAACAGTGATAAAAAGAACGTTGTTGCCCCCTCCCTCGCCCTCTGGGAGAGGGTCGGGGTGAGGGTTGCGGGCTCCGCCCGCGTTAGGATGAAGAGAAATCGGGACCATTCGCAATCTGAATCCGGTGCCGGGACTGCGGAACGTGGGCAAGCATACCAACGATGCGCGGCGGAGTCCACCTCGCTCAACAAGGGCGGATTACGTTCCCGGGCAGAAAAAAAACCGGAGTTGCTTTCTGGGTCAGTCTTCGTGCATACTTGCCAATGAACGATAAATCTTAAACGGAGAACGTGAATGAAGTACGGATCGGTTTTCTCGACGGGCAAAGTCTGTGGTTGCGTGGCCGCTGTTCTCCTGCTTGGAATGTCAGCGGTTGCGGAAGACAAGGTTCTTTTCAACGGCAAGGACCTGACCGGCTGGGACGGTGCGCCGGGGTGGTGGACGGTCGAGGATGGCGCGCTCACCTCCCAAAGCACACCCGAGAAGCCCTGCACGGAATGCAACTATCTGATCTGGACCGGCGGGCAGCCTTCGGATTTCGAGTTGAACGCCGAGTTCAAACTGAGCGAGTCTGCCAACTCCGGCGTGCAAATCCGGTCCAAGGCGCTTCCGAAGTGGGATATCTGCGGGTACCAGGCCGACATGACGGGTGACGGCGGCCTGGTCGGCTTTGTCTACCACCACACGCGCGGGCTCATTGCGGGGCGCGGCGAGAAGGTCACGATCTCGGCCGACGGAAAGAAAGATGTCCAGAGCATCGGCAAGCCGGAGGAGCTGATCAAGAAGTTCAAGAAGGGCGAGTGGAACACATACCGGATCGTCTGCCAGGGCCCGGAAATCACGCTCTACGTCAACGATGTGCTGATGTGCCAGTTCACGGACAACGATGCCAAGCAGTCCGCCGCCAGCGGCGTGATCGCCTTGCAGATGCACCCCGGCCCGCCGATGAAGGTTCAGTTCAAAAACATCAATCTGAAGGAGATTAAAAAATGACGCACTCAGCGATCAAGGGTTTGAACGGCTCTTCGGGCCGGCGGCAGTTTCTCAAGCGGACACTCCTCGCGTCCGGCGGCGCGTTGGCCCTTCCGTACATCATCCCTGCCTCGGCGCTGGGGCGCGATGGCAAGATTGCGCCGAGCGAGCGGATCGTGATGGGCGTCATCGGCGTGGGCGGGCGCGGCAGCGGTGATCTGAACTGGATGCTGGGCGAACAGGACGTCCAGTTCGTCGCGGTTTGCGATGTGCATCGCGGCAAGCGCGAGAAGGCCAAGGCGGATGTGGACGGCCGGTACGGCAACACGGACTGCGCCGCCTACCGGGATTTCCGCGACCTGCTGGACAAGCATAAAAACATTGACGCCATGCTGATCGCCACCGGCGACCGCTGGCATGCGCCTGCGGCGATCCTGTCGATGAAAGCCGGCAAGGACGTCTATTGCGAGAAGCCCGGCGCGCTGACGATTGCCGAAGGGCAGGCGCTGGTCCAGGCCGAAAAGCGCTACGGCCGGATCTTCCAGACCGGCGCACAGCGCGTGAGTGAGTCGAATTACGTTTTTGCCGGCGAACTGATGCGGCAGGGCCGCCTCGGCAAGATCCATACTGTGCGCGCGCATCTCGGCTATCTTCCGGCCTGGCCGCGGGTGAACGCGGTGTTGCCGGCCGAGACGGAGCCCGCGAAGGAGGAGATGGACTGGGACCTGTGGCTCGGCCCCTCACCCTGGCGGGCCTACAACCCGGCCTTTCTGAACTCGTGGCCGGTGCCGGGCTGGTACACGCAGTACGACTTTGCGGGCGGCATTCCCCAGTGGGGCTCCCACACGATTCTCCAGTGCCAAATGGATCTCGGGCTGGCGGACACGTCGGCGGTCGAATACGAATACCCGGAAAAGGGGATCAACGGCGGCATGACCGTGCGTTTCGCGAACGGCGTCCAGTTGATCGCCCAGTTGGAGGGGTGGCGCGGGTCGTGCGGCGTCCGCTACGAGGGCTCCGATGGCTGGGTCGCGACCGCCGACGGCTATGAGAGGCCGGACGTTTCCGCGCCGCAACTGTTCAGCGAGTATAAGAAGCTGGTGAAGGACTACACCGACAGGACCCAGCGCCCGCTGAACCACGTGCGTGACTTCCTGAACTGCGTGAAGGAGAGGAAGCCCGCGGTGGCGCATGCCGGCGTGGCGCATCGCACGATGACGACCAACCTGATCATGGACATCTGTCTGGATCTGAAGCGCAGCCTGAAATGGGATCCCGTGAAGGAAGAGTTTGTGGGCGACCCCGAGGCCAACAAGCTGCGCTCGCGTGTCATGCGTGAACCGTGGCGCGTCTGAGGTAATGGTCCGAGACCTTTTTCGCCTTCTCTTTTGCCCCGTTTTTTGGTTTGCTACATGTGTCTGTTAACCCATGTCGGGGAGACACATTTGGCAAGCCCTTTCTGGACCGTGTTCCTCCCGAACCCCGAACCCTAAATTTTTCTATGTCCCGTTTTGTCATCAAAGGCGGCAAACCCGTCAGCGGCGTCCACCGTTCCCCCGGCAACAAGAACGCCGCGCTCCCCATGCTGGCGGCGAGCCTGCTCACCTCCGAGCCTGTCACCCTGAGCAACCTGCCGATCATCGCCGATGTGCGCACCATGCTGGAACTCATCGCCGATATGGGCGCGGAGGTCACCCTGAACCCCGAAACGCGCACCGTGCGCATCCATGCCGCCAAGATCCGCTCCTCCCATCTGAGTAAGGTCCTCTGCGGCAGCGTGCGCTCCTCCATCCTCTTCGCGGGGCCCCTGCTGGCCCGCTGCGGCTCCGCCAAGCTTTACCCTCCGGGAGGGGACGTGATCGGCCGCCGCCGCATCGACACCCATCTCGACGGGTTCCGCCAGCTCGGCGCGTCGGTGCGCGTAAACGGCGCGTATACCTTCAAGGCCGCCAAAGGCCTCGAAGCGCAGCGCATCCTGCTGGATGAGGCGAGCGTCACAGCCACCGAGAATCTGGTCATGGCCGCCGCCCTCGCCAAAGGCACGACCACGCTTTACAACTCCGCGTGCGAGCCGCATGTGCAGGACCTCTGCCGCATGATCAACGCCATGGGCGGCAAGATCGCGGGCATCGGCACCAACCGCCTCACCATCGAGGGTGTCTCGGCGTTGCACGGCACGGAGCAGCGCGTCGGGACGGACTACATCGACGCGGGCAGCTACCTCGCGGCGGCGCTGGTGACCGGCGGCGAAATGACCATCACGGACGTCGAGCCCTCCGATTTCGAGGTGCTCGAAAAACCGTTCAAACGGTTCGGCGTGCGCTGGGTCATCGACCGCGAGGCCAAAACGATCAAGCTTCCGGCCCGCCAGAAGCTCAAGACCGCGTATGACTTCGGCGACGCGATCCCGAAGATCGAAGACGGGCCTTGGCCCATGTTCCCCTCCGACCTGATGAGCGTGCTGATCGTGCTCGCCACGCAGACCCGCGGCACCACGCTCTTCTTCGAAAAGATGTTCGAGAGCCGCATGTATTTCGTGGACCACCTGATCGGCATGGGCGCGCGCATCGTGCAGTGCGACCCGCACCGCATTGTGGTGACCGGCCCGGCCCAGCTTCACGGCACGCGCGTGGCCAGCCCCGATATCCGTGCGGGCATGGCGCTGTTGCTCGCCGCGCTGTGCGCCAAGGGCGAGACGCAGATTCACAACGCGGGCAGCATCGACCGCGGGTACGAGCAGGTCGAGGTCGAGTTGCGGCGTCTGGGCGCAAGCATCGAGCGCGTGAACGACTGACGGCCGCATATTCCGTCCCTGCAGAACGCCGAGACCGGCACCGGCAAGACGCTGGCCTACCTGCTGCCGCGTGGGCCGGCGCGAGGGGCGGCTGATCAAGCGGTGAGGCTTACTCGAAGAACGTGACCGGGTCGCGCGCGAAGAACGTTTCGAGCGCGATTCCCCCTGAGCCGATCACCCACGCTCGCGCCTCCGGATAGCGACGGCGGAAGGCCGCCATGCCCGAGAGCTTCCCTGTCTGGCCGCTCTTGACTTCCACCCCCCAAACGCGGGCACCGCGGCGCACCACGAAATCGACCTCCTTATTGCCGTCGCGCCAGTAAGTCACCGACCACTCCGCGCCCTGAAGGCTGTTCAGCAACTGAGCCCCGACCGCGTTCTCAACGACTCTGCCGTACCACGCGCCGTCCGTCATCGTCGTATGCCACGTCAGTCCGCTCATGGCGTTGATCAGGGCGTTGTTCCAGAAGACGAGCTTCGGACTGCTGCCCCGCTTGCGGATCTGGCCTGCCGAGTACAGTTCCAGGCCCGACACGAGGAAAGCAGCCTCCAGCAGGCGCAGATAGTGCGCCAGTGTGGTCGTGTTGCCCACATCCTGAAGCTGCCCTAGCATTTTGTTGTAGGACAAAATCTGCGCGGGATAGCGGGCCGCCAGTCCGAACAGGTGCCGCATGAGAATCGGCTTCGTGACCGGCGCGAGTTGGAACACATCGCGCGACAGGACGGTTTCGATCATCGCGTCAGCGATGTACTGCCGCCATGCCGCCTCGTCATCCGCAAACACCGCCGCGCCGGGATACCCGCCAAAGTAGAGCCACTGATCCAGATTCCAGCCAAACGCCTCTCGGCACTCGTGCCAGCCCCAATGCATGCACCGGTGCAGGAAGAACCGGCCTGTCAGGCTTTCGGTCAGCCCGGACTGCACCAGCAGCGCCGACGAGCCCAGCAGCACCACGCGCAGCGGAATCTCTTTGGCGCGGGTCTCGTCCCAGAGCCGTTTGACCGTTTCGCTCCATCCCTTGACCTTCTGGATCTCGTCCAGCGCCAGCAGAACCGGCTTCTTGCTCCTGGCCGCATCCGCTTCTGCCAGTCGCCAATGGCTTTCGAGCCACTCCGGTCCCGGCGGCAACGGCGCGTCCGCTGCCGCCCAATGGCTGGGGTAGGCGAGCCGCCCACACAACTGGCGCACCGCCGTGGTCTTGCCCACCTGCTTCGGCCCGGCCACGACGTGCAGCAGCCCCGGCGTCTTTTTCAGGGCCTTTTCCAGCGACCCGACGATAGCGCGTTGATATTTCATCACGCAAAGCGTACCACGCCTTGCCCGTTTTCTTCAATAATACTCACTCATTGAGTATTTTTACTCACTCATTGAGTATTAAAGTAAAACGCTCAACGCCGAACGCTCACGCACGAAAGAAACCGCCTTCGGCCTTGAGCGTTGGAATTGAGCGTTTTTCCGGGTCACTTCGCCTTCACGTCGAAGCAATAGAGGTTCGTGTCGTAGCGGACGTAGAGTCTGCCGTTGAGGACCACCGGATGCGACCAGCTGTTTCCGCTTCCCGCCACTTGGAAACTGCCTTTCACGCGGTCGCTCTCCGCTGTCGGCGCGACCAGCGAGATCTTGCCGCCCGCATCGGAGAGCGAGTAGAGCATGCCGTCCGCCCAGCACACCTGACCGGCATTGGTTTGCTCATTCCACTTCTTTGCGCCGGTCTTCAGGTCCGCGCAAACCAGCCCGCCCTTGCCTTTGCCGTACACGCAGCCCTGCGCCACGACATAGTTGCCGGGATGGCATTCGAAGTCGCGTGTGGTCCAAGCCTCTTCGAATTTCCAGTTCCCGGCCGTGTGGCTGACTTTGAGGCAGATGCCGCCCTTGCCATAGCCGACCGCCCAGAAGAGATAGCCATCCGAATAGGCGGGCGTGGGGCAGTTGGCGACGTTGCCGTCGGCGAAGGGGTGGCGGTAGATCTCCTTGCCGGTCTTGGCGTCCACCGCAAGCAGTCCGCTTTGGGTGCCGTTGACGATGATGGTGCTGCCGTTCAGCGTGATCGGCAGGCATGAGCTGTAGCCGGCGGTGGCGGGTTTGTCCGACTTCCACACGGGGTCGCCGGTCATCTTGTCGAGCGCGACGACCGCGTGATCGCCGCCCGGGGTGAAGACGGCCAGCTTGCCCAGGATCAGAACGCTCTCGGCGTATTGCCACCCGCCGACCTTGCCGCCCAGATCCGCCTGCAGATTCTTCTTCCACAGGATTTTCCCGTCGGCCGCGCTCTGGCAGGTCATCAGCCCGTCGCCGCCGGTCAGGTAGATCCGGTCGCCGTCGACGGTCGGGGTGGCCCGCGCCCCGCTGTAGCCGTTGCTGGACTTGGGCCCCTGAGCCGCCCGCCATTTCTCCTTGCCCGTGGCGGCATCGAGGCAGATCAACATCTGGTTCTCGCCTTCGTTGCCGGTCGTGTAGACGCAGCCGTTGATCACGGCCACCGACGACCAGCCCGGCCCTACGGCTTCGTTTTTCCAGAGCAGCGCCGGGCCCTCCTTCGGCCACTGCTTCAGCAGGCCCTTGTCGGCGGAACACCCGTCATGGTTCGGCCCCAGAAAGCCGGGCCAGTCGGCGGCGCGGGTTTGCGCGGTCGTCAATAGGGCTGCGGCGGATAAAGTCAAGATGGCAAGACGGTTGATTCTCATGGCGTATTCCTTTTTATCGAGGGTGATGCCGGAGAGTTTACCAGCGGTGACTAATACACGCAATTCCAAAGGCGTCTTTTCCGATTCCCCGGTTTCCCGTTGACGAAAAGCAGAAAGAACTTCCTCCGTGAGGCAGGCACATAAGATGGCCGCAACAGCCGTGACTACGAACGGTCGCGACTCAGAGCAGCGACCTGCGTGAGGGTGGCGGGCGCCATATCGACCACTCTCAATTCGGCCGACGTCTCGCCGCCGAAGTCGCTCTGGACCAGCTCGAACACCACGTCGAAAATCCCGCCTGCCGCGCGCACGGCTTCGGTCACCCCTCCATGGCGGAACCACACGCCGCGTATGCTGTCGCCGTGCCCCAGCTTGAAGGTGAGCTGCAGGTGTTCGCCGGACGCCCCGACAGGCTGCGCGCGTTCTACCGTCACCCCCCGCAGCCCCCAGCGCGGCGCGGGATTGCCCATGCCGAAGGGCGCCAGCCGTTGCTGCTCTTGGAACAGCTCCAAGGCAACTTGTTCCGGCTCCAGCCACCCGTCCACCGTGAGCTTCCGCCCCACGCCGCCTGCCACCGCCTGCGCCGCGCACGCGTCGCAAAAGAGCTGTTTGAATTGTGCAAACGCGCCGGACTTCACGTGGAATCCCGCTGCCCGCGCGTGCCCGCCGAAGCCCGCCAGCGTTTCGCCCGCCGCCGCCAGCGCTTCCAACGCGTGATAGCCTTCGCCTGCACGCACCGAGCCTCGCCCCGCTCCGTCCGCATCGAACGCCACCACCGCCGCGGGCCGTCCCGCCGCATCGCTCAGCCGCGCCGCCACAATGCCGATCACCCCGGGATGCCAGCCTGCCTCGCCCGCGTGCTGCCCGTCGCTCCCGACCACCACCGCCGCCGCCTCGAACGTGCCCTCGGCCGCATCCAGCCCGCACTGCCGCCGCGCCGCCGCGATGATCCGCTCCTCAACGCCTTTGCGCTTGCCGTTGAAGCCCTCCAGCTTCGCCGCCAACTCGGCGGCGCGGTCCCGGTCTTTTGTGGTCAGCAGCTCGTAGGCGACCATCGCCGAATCCATGCGTCCCGCCGCGTTGATGCGCGGCCCCAAGATAAACCCGAACGTGTAGGCCTCCAGCGTATCGACCGTCTGCGAAGCCGCGCGCGACAAGAGCGCCCGCAGGCCCTCGCCCGCAAACCGGCCCCAATGTTTCAGCGCGCTCGACACGAACAGCCGGTTCTCGCCGGTCAGCGGCACGACATCCGTGACCGTGGCCAGCCCCACCGGCGTCAGCAGTTCGCCGCACAAGCCGCTGCCTTGATACCAGCCCTCGGCCTTGCCCACCTCGACCAGCGCGTGCGCCACCTTGAAGGCCACCCCGGCGCCGCACAGGTTCTCCGTTCCCTTCGATGAGCCCAGCCGCGGGTTCACGATCACCTCGGCCTCCGGCAGCTCCGTCCCGGGCTCGTGGTGGTCGGTGATGAGGACCTCGATTCCCAGCGTGCGCAGATGCGCCACCTCGGCCACAGAGCCGATGCCGCAGTCCACGGTCACCAGCAGGCCCGGCGCGTGTCCGCGCTCGCGCAGGCAGCGCTCCAGCGCCGCGAAGGTCAGCCCGTAGCCCTCGGGCTCGCGCACGGGCAGAAAGACCTCGACCGCGCCGCCGATATGCCGCAGCGCGGTCGCCAGCACCGCCGCGGCGGCCACGCCGTCCGCGTCGAAATCGCCGAACACCACGATCTCGCGGCCCTCGCGGACCGCTGCCCAAAGCCGCTCCGCCGCGGCCCGTGCGCCGGGGAATTCAAAGGGGTGTCCCAGATGCGTCTTGAGGTCGGGACTCAGAAAGGCCGTGGCCGCCGCGATCGTCGTCACCCCGCGCGCGGCCAGCACCCGCGCGACCGGCAGAGGCAGGCCCAGCGCCGCAACCAGTTCCGCTGCGGCAGCCTCGTCCGCCTCGGTCTCTTCCCATCTGTATTTCGGTAGCATGGTGCATTAATTCCTATATCTTCAAAGGCTTACCGCCGCAAAAACCGCTGACACATTGCGGTGATCACCTGCCGAAGGGGGTGTTTGGTTGAGGCTCATAGCGTGTCCACCGGGCTGACGACGCCCAGCGGTCCTTTGTTCAGCACATGCGTGTAAATCATGGTGGTTTCCACGTTCGCGTGCCCCAGCAGCGCCTGCACGGTGCGGATGTCCTGCCCCGCCTCCAACAGATGCGTCGCGAAGCTGTGGCGGAAGCAGTGCGGCGTGAAGCGGACGGTCAGCCCCGCTTCGCGTACTGCCTCCTGAACCGCCCGTTGAACTTGCTGGTCGTCGAGGTGGTGCCGCCTCACGTGCCCGCTGCGCGGATCGGACGAGTAGTTGTCGGCGGGAAACACATACTGCCAGCCCCACGCGAACGGCGCGTTGGGATATTTCCTTGCCAAGGCGTAGGGCACCTCGACCTCGTGCATGTTGCGCTCCTTGTCCGCCTCGAACAGTGCAGTCCGGTTATTCAGCCAGATCCGCAGGTTTTTGTCCAGGGTCTTCGGCAGCGGCACGTAACGGTCCTTATCGCCTTTGCCGCCCCTGACAACAATCCGGTGCTGGTCGAACTGCACCTCCTGCACCCGCAGGCGCAGGCACTCGTTGACGCGCATGCCCGTGCCGTATAAGAGGTGGCATACGAGGTGCTCGCGCCCGCGCAGCCGGCTGAGGATGGCCTTGATCTCCTCCCGGCTGGCCACCACGGGCAGCCTCAGACCGCGCCGCGCGCGGGGGAAGTCGTTGAAGTCGCCGATCTCCTTCTTGATGACCTTGCGGTAGAGGAACACCACCGCGTTCAGCGCCTGGTTCTGGGTCGACGAGGCGACCTGCGCCTCCTTGGCCAAATGCCTGAGGAACGCATGAACATGCTCGGCCTCCAGCGTCGAGGGTTTGCGCCAACCGTGAAACGCCACGTACCGCCTGACCCACGCCACGTAACTCTGCTCCGTTGCGTACGCGTAATGCTCCGTCCTCAGCACGTCCTTCAGCCGCTCCTCCAGCACCTTCCAATTACACGTGCCCGCCTTGGGAACGGGGACGCCCCCGTCCCCGGTATCTTTCTCCCCTACGTGAACGTTGGGCGTTGGGCGCTGGGCGTTGAGCGATCCTTCCGCCTTGACCTTGACACTCACGGACGGTTTCGTATATTCTGCGACCGTATTCTGAATGCTAACAGGCGTTTTTTCGGAAGCTGCCCGCAGCGTGTCCCCGGCGGGCGGCGACGGACGGGCAGGAGGAGGCGCATGACCGGTCGCAGGCTCAAACTCCCGCGGCTCCAGAGCGATCCCGCGGAACTTCGCGTAGTACAGCTCCAGCGCGTCGCGCGCCTGCTGGATCTGCCAGTTAGCGCTCCCCGGGTGCGCGGCGGTCTCCGCCAGGAACGTCTCGATCTCTGCGCGCCCAAGACCCCTTCGGTGCCGCCCCGGGAACCTGGCGAAGAAACGCCTCACCCACCCGATGCAATACGGGATCGTCTTCTCCTGCGCCCCCGCCACTCGGAGCACCGCCACATAACCCTCCGGCCATCGCGGGTCGGGGTCGTTCGGAGCCGTCACCGGCAACGTTGCATGATCCATAGCAATGCTCCTTATTGTGCTTGCTATAGATCATTATACGGGTGTAACATCCTAATTGTCAACGAGAGGATTGATTTTCAGCACGGAAAATCTCACTATTTTCCCTGCTATTTTTGATCCTCAGTAAGAGGTTGGCTAAAAAATGCAGGAATCCGTCATTCACAGAGCCGCACCACAAATATCGTGAAGAACACCGAACAAGTTGACCTTTTTGGCGAGGTCGAGGCCGCTGGGATCTCGATCGATGAGTCCGCGCGGCGATTGCGCGTCTCAACAGCTACGATTAGGAACTGGCTAAAGACCGGTTACCTGAAGTCGGCTGGTCGCGGCAACATCACGGAGGCATCTCTCACCCACTTTCAGGATCAAGTCGTCGGCTCGGAGAAGCTCAACCAAAGGGCGAACAAATCATCAAAGGATTCACACGATCATGCAGCTCTTGCGTCCAGTTTTATCAATCGGACTCAATCAAATGTTTCGATGCTAGATCGCTTAGGCGACGAGTATGAGTCATCTCTTTCGGATTCTTACCGCAATAAAGAAGGTATTTACTACACACCAGCGCATGTTGTTAGTGATTTGCTTTCTATTCCGAAAGAGAACATGAAGAATGCCACATTCTGCGATCCTTGTTGTGGATCAGGTAACTTTATTATTAGGGCTTTAGAGATCGGCTTTAGGCCAGAAAATGTATTCGGATTTGATGTTGATCCTGTCGCTGTTGAAATCACTAAAGCGCGAATCCGTCAGTTCTGCGGATACGATAGCTCTAATATTCTTTCCAAGGACTTTTTGAATGTTGCCAGCAACGGCAGTGCGCGAACTTTTGACCATATTTACACCAATCCACCGTGGGGCAAGAAGCTGACCAAGGAGGAGAAAGAGTTTTTCGGATTAAGATTCCGTGCAGGCTCTAGTGTCGATACTTGCTCCCTATTCTTCTTTGCCTGTTTGGCCTGTCTAAGTCGCGGAGGAACACTAGGACTTTTACTTCCCGAGTCATTTTTCAACATCTCCACTTTCGAGCACGCTAGACTTAAATCCTTAAGTCTTAGTCTAAATAGGCTGGTGGATTACGATAAGGCATTCAAGGGTCTTCTTACTAAAGCCCAGGCAATCATTCTGACGAACAAGCCTCGGGAACCACACGACTTAGTTAAATGTGACAAGGCGGGTGACAGCAGTCAAAGGTCGGTAAGATCATTTCTGTCTAATCCTAAAGCGATTCTCAACTTGCACTGTGATCAGGAATCAGCCGCCACCTTAGATTATTTGTTCTCTATGCCGTATGTGCGACTAGCTGAGCAGGCCACATGGGGTTTGGGAATTGTTACGGGCAACAATGAGAAGTTCATCGTGTCTTCCGATAGAGAAGGATACATGCCCGTCTTCAAGGGCACGGACATCACACCGAATGAATTAAAGAAGCCGAGCAGTTACATACCTTCTGATCTAAGCCAGTATCAGCAGGTTGCACCGCTCAAGCTCTATCAGGCAAAAGAGAAGCTGATTTACAAGTTTATTTCTTCTCGCCTTTGTTTCTACTACGACACAGAACAAAGGTTTGTGCTCAACAGTGCGAATTTTGTCATTCCAGACCCCGATTTCCCAGTATCAACCAAGGTATTGGGGGAGCTTTTAAGTAGTGACTTTATGAACTGGATGTTTTCGAGCATCTTCAACACGTTCAAAATTCTGAGGGGGGATTTGGAAGAATTGCCTATTTATAGCCAGTTTCTAGCAGGCTCATCATATTTTAATGAAGAGCAATACATTGAGAATTTAAATATCAAAAAGGAGCAAAATGGAACTTACCGAATTAAGAGATAAAATACGATCCTCTTTTACTGGATCTAAGGAAGATTTGGAGGCGGTGATAGCAATTGTGGAGGAAGATCGTGCCATTTTTCCCTTCAATGAATACGAACACCTCATTTGCAATCTAATCAATAGAGGAGGGCTGAGCTATGAGCAATATATCGAGATCAGGACTGAGTATATTAGTGAGAATCCTAATTTGTGGATATTTGAGATTTCCGCTCCAAGAGGTTTTGGAGAGAGCTTTGCTCAAACATACATCCAAGGAAAATCTTCAAAGCTCAAGAAGCCATCCAAGAAACTTGATCCGAACTACTCAGGTCAGTATGACCTTTGGCTGGACGGTATAACTATTGAAGTGAAGGCATCTAGGGCGGTTGACCGCGACAGTGACGAGCCACTCTACATGAAAGCTCTTTCAAGAGATACAAAGAAGAAGTTCTTAATGAATTTTCAACAGTTGAAGCCAGACTGCTGTGATGTCTTTATTTGGGTAGCAGTCTTTCGAGATGAAATTGTCTTGTGGATAATTAGCTCAAAAGATGTGGCTAGTAACCCTTTATATTCTTCCCAGCACAGAGGTGGAATCGAAGGTCAGGTCATGGTGACAAGCGAGAATGTGAATCTTCTTAGTAAATATGAATTAACCGATGACAACATCGAGAAGGCCATCCGGAGCGCCGCATCCCAAAAATAAGAAAAGCCAACAAGACGCTCCATCCAACGGCGGGCAACGCTCCAATTTGAATTCGGGCTTCCCTCCCCGCCGTGGATGAGCTAGACGTTGGCAGGAGATGAATGATGAGTCGTTCTTCCCAGAATAGATTATTGATCGTCATTACGACGCGACTGGCCGTCATGCTTCTCCCTCTTGTGCTGGCCGCAGGTTGCGGTACGTTCATGACGAGGGCCGGAAATACCCAGTTCGGCGCGTATCCCTACGAAGGCGTTGCCGAGGACTTCGCACACATGTCAGATGTTATTCACGAGAATCACAGCGGTGAAGCCATCAAGGGATTTGCCGCCTTGATTGTCTCAATCCCATTCGATCTGGGGTTTGACACAGTATTCCTGCCTGTGGATCTGGTATGCTGGAGTTTCGGAGAGCACAAAGACGGTTTTCACCTGACGTGGTAAGGGGCTGCATTTCAAGTGACAAAAGGACATATCAAACCAGCGGCGGAACGGTGCTGGCTTCGCCGGCCGTTGGCAGGAGGATGAAATGACGAGGACTGTCACGATGTGTGGAATCGCTTTAGTGGCGTGCGCGCTGACGAGCGGCTGCGCGTCCATAATCACGCGCAGCGCCGGCGACGTAAATGAATTCTACATCGGCGCAAAAACGGACTGCGCGATCCTCGGGGAAAGCGGAAAAGGCGATTTCGGAGCTTACACAAGTGGTCTGGCACCGTTGGCCCTGTTGGATCTCCCGCTCTCAATCGTCCTCGACACCGTGCTGCTTCCAGTTGATGTGTTCCTGGTCACAAGGAAGGGCAGATGAAACTGCCAACCATCGCCTTCACCGTATTCCTCACCCGCGGCGGGTTCGGAATCCGGTGAGGCGCAACGTTCGGCCACAAAGAGAGATGAATGAATAACGATTCAAAGCGTAGACCGGCTATCTACCTCCTCGTGATTCTCCCAATCATGGGCGGTGGAGCGTTGTGTTTAAGCGTGGCCTTGATTGAGGCATACTCGTGGCTTGCGGGTGTGCCTAGGTCCGCTGTTCCAAATCTGAACGGCATGTTGATCACTCTGCCCGCCTTCTTCCTCTGGATTCCAGTGAGTCTGTTGATCTCGAACGTCGTACTCTACTGGGTGCCTCCGTTGCGGCGAATTGCCGATGCTTACACACAAAGGGCACACCGGCTTGGTTTTGTGGATTCACAGAAGGCACTCCTCAAAGCGCTTGGCGTGTTTGCTCTCGTGTGCCTTCCACTGATCGTCCTTGGTTTCGCACTATGACTGACAACAAGGCCGAACCAACCACTGCTGGAGACCTCGCGTCCGCTCGGCTCCAGAGTGGTGATGGTTCGGCAACTACGATTTCCTGCCCGGCTCGGTGGGCTATCTGGACGGATTTGCTGGAGGCCTGTGACTCGACGGGCATGCTGCTGGCCTTCTCCCTGCCGCATGTGCAGGATTTCGGCAACGCGCTGCAGGATCCTGTGATGGCGGAACGCTGCCGAGCACAGACCGCCTGGCTGATCAGGCGGGCGCGCAACCATCCGTCGGTGATCTTCTATGGCGATGAACCACAACAGCACCGGGTATTACGGCGACCAGAACCCGATGAAGATCGACGGCGTATACGAGATCCCGAAGGTCGATCCGTCAAAGAACGCATGGTGGGAGCACAACCGCAAGCAGGCCCGCATCGCCAAGGCGATCGACCCCATGCGTCCGCTGTATCATCACCAGTCAGGCAACCTCGGCGATATGCACACCGTGAACTGCTACCTCAACTGGGCGCCGCTTCAAGAGCGCAGCGACTGGACCGAGCACTGGGCGACACAAGGCGTGAAGCCGCTCTTTTTCGTGGAGTGGGGCCTGCCGCACATTTCGAGCTGGTCGAGTTGCCGCGGGCACCAGTTCATCTGGAACCGCGAGGCTTTCCAGAGCCTGTGGGCTGCCGAGTACGCGGCGCAGTTCTGGGGCGACGCGGCCTACCGCAACGACGCGGCGGCGGTGAAGGCGCTGGATCACGAAGAGTCGCTCTGGGCCACGGGCAAGCCCTTTTATTGGAGTACGCTGAACCAGCCGCTTCGCGAGTTGGCGCAGAACTATTCGGGCGTGCAGGCGCTTTTCGCGGGAGACAACTGGCGCTCGCACCGGACGCGGGGAGTGTCGGCCACGCTGCTGCCGCCGCACCTTGAGGGATTGCCCGAAGCCGAGACACATGACCCGCTCTGGACGTGTGGTGCGGGTTCCAGAACACCCATGTGTGGCGCTGCGGCAACCGCGGCAACGTGGCGTCGGTGCTGATCGAGAAGCCGGCCAAGGGCGACTGGCGGGCGCTGGTGGACGGCGAGTTCGACCTCCCGTACGCGGCGTTGCTGGAGACGGTAAAGACCAACGCCTGTTTCACGCGCATCGCGAAACGGTCGCCTGAGTTCGGCGGGCTCTGCAACGCGGATTGGGCGTGGCATGGGCGGATGTCCTTCGACGCGTTGATCGTGCCGGAAAGCGAGAGGGATTCTTCGAGTCCTACGTTGCGCGTGATCCGTTACGGCAAGGGACGCGTGATGTTGTGGCAGATGCCGCCGTGGATGATCGACGAGAAGGCCAAGCCTTATCTGCGAACGAGCAAGCGTCACGCGAACGCGATGGCGGCGCGGCTGCTGGCCAACCTGGGGGCGGGTTTCGAGACGCCGCTGGGTGAGCGGTTCGCCGTGCCGGTCGAGCGGGCGTGGCGCAAGAGTTACTATCTGGATCTTCCGGAGGCGGGGGATGCCCCGTACCGCTATTACCGGTGGTAGGGCAGAGGTCTTGAGCGCGCGGTTTTGAAAAGGACGCTTGTATAACCCGTCAGGGCCTGTTTAAATACCACAAATCGGTGTTTTTATAAAAAGGAGTTGTTGCTCATGAAGAAAGCTGTTTGGCTGTTCGCCTCGTTGGCGTTGGTTTCGGCGTGTACCTGCCCGTTCAAAAGTAAGGACTCGGATCTGACCCAGTATGTGAACCCTTTCATCGGCGGCGCCGACAACGGGCACACCTTCCCCGGCGCGTGTTATCCGTTCGGCCTGATTCAGACGAGCCCCGATACCGGCAACTGCACATGGCAGTACTGCTCGGGCTACATGTATCTCGACGAGAAAATCTGGGGCTTTTCGCAGACGCACTTGAACGGCACCGGCTGTCCTGACCTGGGCGACGTGCAGCTTCAGCCCTTCACCGGGGTGATCGAGCGCGAGAATTACCACAGCGCTTATAAAAAAGAGACTCAGAAAGCCAAGCCGGGCTACTATGCGGTGACGCTCGCCGACTTCGGCGTCGACGTGGAACTGACCGCCACCCCGCACGTGGCCTTTCACCGCTATACCTATAAGAATCCAGCTCCCGCCCGTCTGCTGGTCGATCTCCAGTATGGCATTGTCGGCGGCAAAGATTCACTGAAGAGCCACATCCTGGCCAGCGACGTGACCGCCGAGGACAAGTATACGATCTCCGGCCACAATCAGGCCAACGCATGGGTCAACCGCCACTACTACTACGTCATCAAGTTCGACAAGCCCTACACGGCGATCAAGACGCTGGCTGCGCAAGACGGCGAGAAGGCGCCGCGTTACGTGTTGGACTTCGATCTGAAACCGGGCGAAACGCTGCAGGTGAAGGTGGCGCTCTCCACCGTGAGCGTCGACGGCGCGAAGCGGAACCTCGCGGCTGAAACGCCGGGGTGGGACTTCGCGGCGTTGCGCAAGCAGGCCAAGGCCGCCTGGAACGGGATGCTGTCGCGTGCCGAGGTGCAGGGATCGAGGGACCAGAAGGAGAACTTCTACACCTCGATGTATCACCTTTTCATCCAGCCGAACAACATCGCCGACGTGGACGGCCAGTACCGCGGGGCGGACGACAAAGTGTTGACCGCGCCGGACAAAACCTACTACTCCACGCTCTCGCTTTGGGACACCTACCGCGCGGCGCATCCCCTCTATACGATCCTGACGCCGGAGCGCGTGGACGGCTTCGTCAACACCATGATCGCGCACCAGAAGGCGCAGGGCTATGTGCCGATCTGGACGCTGTGGGGCAAGGAGAACCACTGCATGATCGCCAACCACTCGGTGCCGGTGATGGCGGACGCCTACCTCAAGGGGTTCCGCGGGTTTGACGCCGAGGCCGCTTTCAAGGCCATCAAGACCTCGCTGACGGTCAACCACCAGAATTCCGACTGGGACATCTATACCAAATACGGCTATCTGCCCTTCGACATCATCAAGGGCGAGAACGTTTCGCGCACGCTGGAATATGTGTATGACGACTACTGCGCGGCGAAGTTCGCCAAGGCGCTGGGTAAGACCGAGGACGCCGCCTATTTCGCTAAGCGTGCGGACTATTACAAGAACGTGTTTGATCCCGAGACCAAGTTCATGCGCGGCCGCGACTCCAAGGGCAACTGGCGCACGCCGTTCGACCCCGTGAAGCTCAACCACGGCGCGGGCAGCGGCTACGACTACACCGAGGGCAACGCGTGGCAGTACACCTGGCATGTGCAGCACGATCCCGAAGGGCTCGTCAACCTGATCGGCGGCAAAGAGGCGACCGCCGAGAAGCTGAACACACTCTTCAAGCTGGAGTCGAAGGTCGAGGGCGCCGGCTTCGTGCTCGACGTTACGGGGCTGATCGGCCAGTACGCGCATGGCAATGAGCCCAGTCATCATGTGGCCTACTTCTTCGACTTTGCGGGCAAACCGTGGAGAACGCAGGAACTCATCCGCGAGATCTTCGACACGCAGTACAAGAACAAGCCTGACGGGCTCTGCGGCAATGACGACTGCGGCCAGATGTCGGCCTGGTATCTCTTCTCTGCCATGGGCTTCTATCCCTTCAACCCCTGCAACGACGGCTACGTGTTCGGCGCGCCACAGTTCGAGAAGGTGACGCTGAACCTCGCCAAGGGCAAGACCTTCACGGTCGAGGCGAAGGGGTTCTCGAAAGCAAACAAGTACGTGCAGAGCATCGCGCTCAACGGCAAACCCTACACCGCCATGAAGCTCGCCCACGCGGATATCATGAAGGGCGGCACGCTGGTCTTCGAGATGGGTTCCCGGCCGAAGAAGTAAGCGGCATTTGCTGCGGGGCGCGGCCTGACGGGCTCCGCAGCCACGGCCTCAAGCCTTGGCGTTTGTCAAATGCGTCACTTGAGATGCCCGGCGGCGCCGGAGGTGTTTTCCAAGAGCACCTTGTCGCCGTCGAACGCGGCGGCGTACTCCTTATTCGCGGGTTGCAAAACGGCGGCGGGTGTGCCACGATGAAACCCATTTGATGCCTAAACGGGATGAGGAGAAACGGTGACGCGAGAGACGGGAATACGGATGGTCAAAGGGGCGGCGGCGGTGCTGAGCGGGCTGCTGCTGTGGGTGGCTTTTCCGCCGCAGGCGCAGACCGACAGCGCGTGGCTGGCGCTGGCGCCGTTGTTTCTGGTGATCCGGCACTGTACGCCGAAGGGCGCGTTCGGCTGGGCGTGGCTGGGCGGTCTGGTTTTCTGGGTGCTGACGCTGGGCTGGTTTTCGGCGATCATCAAGAACGACGGGCCTTGGCCGCTGGTGGTGCTGGGGCAGGTGGCGCTCTCGGCGTGGTGCGCGCTGTTTCTGGCGGTTTACGCCTATGCGTCGGCCCGCGTGTGGCAATGGGCGGGAGAGGCTTCCGGCTGGCGGCGCGTGTTGACGGTGTCGGTGGCCGATCCGCTGGTGTGGGCGGGCACCGAATATGCGCGGGGCTGCCTGTTCTCCGGATTCGCGTGGAATTTCTTGGGCGTGAGCCAGGTGTCCAACCTGCCGCTGATCCAGATCGCCTCCGTGACGGGCGTGTACGGCGTGTCGGCGCTGCTGGTGCTGGCGAACGGGGCGGCCGCGAGCGTGATGGAGCGCGTGGCGGCTGCTTGTGTGGCGCGGCTGCAGCGGCGGACGGCGGACGGCGGACAGGGGACGGGGGCGGGCGGGCGAGCCCTGCGGTCGGCTGAGAGTTACGTGCCGCTCGCGCTGGCCCTCGGCTGCTGGGTCTGGGGTATTGAGCGGGTGAGCGGATGGAAGCGGGCGGAGTCCAAGGCGGCCGAGTGGCGGATCGCGCTGGTGCAGCCCAACTCGCCCTGCATCTTCGCGATCAACGACGACACGATGAAGACGCAGTTGGAACTGCTGCTGAATCAGACGCGGCTGGCGGGTGCGGCCCAGCCTGATCTGGTGGTGTGGCCCGAGACGGCGGTGCTGGGGTCGGTGCCGTATGAGCAGCAGACCATGAAGCTGATCCGCGACGGCGCGGCGGCGGCGGGCTCGCCGCTTTTGACCGGCACGTTGGAGATCGAGCGCATCAAGGTCTCTCCGGAGGCCGCTGAAGGTATGCTCTTCTACAATGCGGCGTGGCTTTTTTCGGCGACGGGCGAGACGATGGGGCGTTACCGCAAACAGCACCTGGTGCCGTTCGGCGAGTATATCCCGCTCGACAAACGGCTGCCGTTCTTGCAGCGGTTCGCTCCGACAGGGGTGAGCTGCACGCCGGGCCATGATCCGAGTGTGCTGCATCTGACGAAAGCGGCGGGCCAGACGCTGGCGATGGGGCCGCTGATCTGCTTCGAGGACACGGTGTCGGGGCTCAGCCGCAACGCGGTGCGGGCCGGCGCGACGGTGCTGGTGCTGATGACCAACGACGCGTGGTTCAACGGTTCCATCGAGCCGGAGCAGCATCTGAACCAGTCGATTTTCAGGGCGGTCGAGAACGGCGTGCCGATGGTGCGTGCGGCCAACTCGGGCGTGTCGTGTGTGGTGGACCCGGTGGGACGGGTGAGGCGGCTGGAGTCCGCGCAGGGCGCGGTGGCGGATTTCTCAGGTTTCCTGGTGACGCCGGTGGCGGTGCCGGAACGTCCGTTGGCGGCACCCTACACGCGATGGGGGGACTGGCTGCTGGGCATCCCAGGGCTGGTGGCGGTGTTGTTGCTGACGGCGTGCGGGCTCACTGCCGCTCGGCGCAAAACGGCTAACAGCCAACAGCCTAAGCAATCTGACTTGAGGCTTTCATGACACAACACGAGTTTGAGCGGTGCTCGTCGGCCGTGACGCTGTCCGACATGGAGATCTTCATCTTCCCGGAGCTCCTCTACAGCCTGGTCCTAGCCAACATCATGTCGCCCCGTCTCTGGCGTTGGCGCGATGACCCGTGGTTCGACGGCATCGAGAAGATGAAGCCGTACCGCCGTATCACGCGGATGAAGCAGTACATTATGGATCACTACACCTTCAACCTCGACCTCGATACCTGGGGGCTCACCACCAAGGACCGGGAAATCGCCCGGTTCAAGGATTTCATCAACCCCGATACGCTCGCGCGTTCCAATGCTCTATTCGGCT
>JANYBJ010000306.1 GCA_025360845.1 bacterium | reverse complement strand
CGCGACCTTCGCCTGGCCGACAATACCGCCCTTCCCCATGCCGTCGCCGACAGCATCGACGGCGTCATTCCTGTGTTCGTGTTCGACGACGCCATTCTCGGCGATCCCGATACCAGCGCCCCAATCGTGGAATTCATGCTCGGTTGCCTGCGCGAATTAGAGGCAAACCTGCGAAAAGCCGGCGGGAGATTGCTGTGCCTTCGCGGTAATCCAGTGCCGCAATTACTGAATTTGGCGAAGGAAACGGGGGCCAACGCCCTTTACTACAACCAGGACTACGCCCCGGCCGCAGTCGAGCGCGATGTCGAAGTGGAGCGCGTTCTCGGCGAAGCGGGCGTGACCGTGCGGGGATTCAAGGATCAGGTAATCTTCGCGGAGCAGGAACTTCTCACGGCCTCGAAGGGCGAGCCGTTCACCGTCTACACCCCCTACCGGCGGGCGTGGGAGAAAATGCTCGCGGGCATCGGCGACGGGAACGGCCCGGATGTATTGCCCATTCCGAAGCTGCGATCTTTGCGCGTTATGAAAGTGGAAAGCATCAGGCTGCCGACGGCCAAGTCTCTCGGCTTCAACCTCACTCATCGTTTCGAGATCGCCCCGGGAGAATCCGCCGCCCAGCAGCGATTGCGAGAATTTTGTGCCGGCCCGTTGCGCCAGTATGACAAGCATCGCAACACCCCCGCCCTCGGCGCTTCCACCAGTCGCCTCAGTCCGCACCTGCGTCACGGCACACTCTCGCCACGGCAGTGCCTGCGAGCGGCGTCGCAGGCCAGGCACGATGGCGGCAAGGCCTGGGCGGCCGGCGCCGACACCTGGATCGGCGAACTCATCTGGCGCGAGTTCTACCAGCAGATTCTCTTCAATTTTCCCCACGTCCAAACCGAACCATTCAAAGAGAAATGGACACGCGTCGGCTGGCGCCAGAGCGATGAGGATTTCCAGAAGTGGACGCAGGGCCGTACGGGTTTCCCCATCGTCGACGCGGCCATGCGGCAACTCAGTTCCACCGGCTGGATGCACAATCGCCTGCGGATGATCGTCGCCAACTTCCTGACCCGCGACCTGCTGATCGACTATCGACTGGGCGAGCGCTGGTTCATGCAGAACCTCATCGACGGCGAAACCGCCCAGAACAACGGCGGCTGGCAGTGGTCCGCCGGCTGCGGCACCGACGCCCAGCCCTATTTCCGCATCTTCAACCCCACAACCCAAAGCAAGGCGTGCGATCCCGCGGGCAAGTTCATCCGCCGCTATTGCCCCGAACTGGCGGCCGTGCCCGACAAGTTCATCCACGCCCCCAGCGAAATGTCGCCGCTGCTACAGGCGGAGTGTGGCTGCCGCATCGGCCAGGATTACCCCGCTCCGATGGTCGATCACGCCGAGGCACGCAAGCGAGCGCTCGCCGCGTTCGCGTCCGCGCTGTAGACGAGAGCGCTGATCGCGTTACGGAGCTTTCATGGCAGCGCACCGCCCTGAAGACCTCATAATCGGTTCCGAGTTGCCGATCGTCGCGGCCTCATCCCGGAGGTCGAAGGAAGTGTATTGTGCGAGTTTGGTGTGACTAAGGCAGCGTCAATGAACAAACGCTGCAAAGATACAAGCCGAAGACCCTCACCCCAACCCTCTCCCGGAGTACCGGGCGAGGGAGTGGGCCGAAAGCGATTTGCTACGTTTGTTGCTTTTCAGAGCCTAACGCATCATGCCGTTGCTAACTCTCGCAGCCGTTCGATGTCCCGCATCGGCGGCTTGCCGAAGTGGCGCTTGTAGTCGCGGTTGAAGTGCGAATGGTCTTCGTAGCCGACGCGATAGCCGGCCTCGCCGGCATCGAGCTTCTCGTTGAGCATCAGCCGCCGCGCTTCCTGGAGACGCAGGTGCTTCTGAAACTGCAACGGACTCATGGTCGTCACGGCTTTGAAATGGGCATGGAAGCCGGACACGCTCATGCCTGCTTCCCGCGCCGCGTCCTCGACGCGCAGCGGTTTGTCGAAGTTGTGCCGCAGCTTCTCCACGGCACCGACCATGCGGTGGGCCTGTCCGCCAAACGTTGCCAGGTGATGCATTCGGCCGCGCTGCGGCCCAGTCAGAAGGCGGTAGACAATCTCGCGGATAACCAGCGGCGCGAGCATGCGATACTTGCCGGGTCGCTCCGTGAGGCGCACGAGACGCAACGTCGCGTCGAGGAGGTCCGCGTCGAGCGGGCTGACGTCGACGCCCTTGACCCCGCTGCCGTCCCCGCGCGGCTGCACCTCGCCCGACTCCACCATCACCGACGTGACAACTGAAGGGTCGAGCACCAGGCGGAAGCCGAGGTAGGGTTCCCGCGACGGCTCCTCCACGACCCGGGCCGTCAACGGCAGCCCCAACGTAGTGATCAGGTAGTGGGCCGGGTCGTAGTGGAAGCACTCGTCGCCGAGCAGGATGTCCTTGCTCCCCTGCGCGATGACGCAGAACGACGGCACAAGCACGCCGTAAAGGGGGCGGTTGGGAATGGACAGGCGGTTGAAGAAAACGCCCGGCTGGACTTCCAGCCGGCCGTCGTGCCGTATCCCTTTTGCGATCCGCGCCGCGAGTTCCTCCCGATCGGCCCGCATCCGCCGAGTCTGGTTTTCTTCTCTGGCGTTAATCATCTTTCGCATTGTATCAACCTCCGCAGGTCATCCGGCCGCCGACAGTCATTCTTTGGAGAATCGTACAAACATTTCCGAGGATTGTCATAACGCTGTGCTAGGCCCTCTGCGTAAACTGTCTATGTCTGTCCTTTCACTGGAGCAAACTGAAAATGAATGATCTCATGCAACGACTCGCGTCCCCAAGGGTGCGTACTACGCTGGCGTTTGCGGCATCGATCCTTTTAACAATCGGAGTTTCGTCCGCCTGGGCCGACGACTGGCCGCAGTGGCAGGGACCGGACCGTAACGCCGTCTCCAACGAAAAGGGCCTGCTTCAGCAATGGCCGAAGGACGGCCCACTTCTCGTCTGGACCGCCAAGAGCCTGGGCGGTGGCGACAGCATGCCCTCCATCGCGGCTGGGCGCATCTACGGGATGAGCAACCGTGGGCCCGATGAGGTCGTTTGGGCAATCTCGGAGTCGGACGGTAAACCGATTTGGGCCGCGCCCCTGCGTAAAGCCACCCCGCAGCAGTTCCCCCAATCCCAGGAGGGACCCAGTTGCACGCCGACGGTCGACGGCGATCGTCTGTACGTTATTGGCCTGACCGGTGAGATATCCTGCGTTCAGGCAACCGACGGGAAAATCGTCTGGCACCTCAGCATGATGAACGATTTCGGCGGGCGGCCTCCCATGTGGAACTTCCGTGAGTCTCCGCTGGTTGACGGCGACAAGGTGATCTGCACGCCGGGCGGCGACGACGCCATGGTGGTCGCGCTCGACAAGCTCACGGGCAAGACGATCTGGAAGACCAAGTTGCCCGCCGCCCCACCGCCGGAGAACGCCGGAGGGCCAGGCGGCGGCCGAGGATTCGGCGGCCGGGGAAGAGGTCCGCAGGCGGGTGCGGCCTATTCGTCAGCGATCGCCATCGACTTCGACGGGCAGCGCCAATACGTGCAGTTTACCTCCAAGGCGCTGATCGGCGTCGCTGCGGCCGACGGAAAATTCCTCTGGCGCTACGACAAACCGGCAAACGGAATGGGGCTCAACGTCACTACGCCGCTCTATCAGGACGGCATGATCTTCGCCTCCTCCGCCTACGGAGCCGGCGGTGGCGCGGTCAAACTGACCAAGGCGGCCGACGGGTCGATCCAGGCCCAGGAGGTGTACTTCTCCAGGCGCATGCAGAACCATCACGGCGGCCTGGTGGTTGTTGACGGCGCGCTTTACGGCGCGCACGGCGGCAACGAGGGCGGCAACATCGCGTGCCTCGATTTTAAGACCGGCGAACAACTCTGGTCGCAGCGCGAAGAAGGACTGGTCAAGAAGGGCTCGGTGGCGCTGGCTGACGGCCGCATCTATTACCGCGAGGAGAGCGGCACGATGCTTCTGGTCGAGCCGAGCAAGAAAAGCTATGTCGAACGCGGTCGCTTTAATCAGCCTGACCGCACACGGCTGCCGGCATGGGCGCGCCCTGTGGTTGCCAATGGCAAACTGTACATCCGCGATCAGGATGAGTTGTTCTGCTACGATGTGAAGGCGAAGTAGCCGCCGCGGCAGCCGAAAACGGAAGATTGGGCCTGTTGGGCAGCCATCATTCCGCATTCCGTGGCGGCACACCGGAACAACGCTTGGAGAGCGGACTTCACCTCCGCAGCAGCCCCCAGATGATTTGCGCGACGTGTTCGTAGGCATTGCCCCAGGCATCCTCGCGGAAGAACTGCACGGGCATGGCCGGGTCGCCGAGAAATGGCCGGAGCACCCAGGCGGTCTGGATGCCGACGAAGGCGTACAGCACGAGCCAGAGCACGATCATCAAACGATGGTGCGGGTTCTGCGCGACCAGCGGCCGGTAGAGCGTCCGCAATACTTTCTGAGCCGTGATGCTCGCCAGGCCGAGGATCCCCGCGTTAAACAGGATCGCGCCGGGATAGT
>JANYBJ010000265.1 GCA_025360845.1 bacterium | reverse complement strand
CCACCGCCGAGATGACGTTGTTGCAATACGCGATGTAATTCGTCGTGCCGCCGCCGAGATCGACCAGAACCACACCGTTGCGCTTTTGCTCAGGGGTCAATACGGCGAGTGCCGCACAGATGCCGGAAAAGGCCACGTCCGACACCTCGAGTTGGGCGCTTTTCGCAACGCTCACCGCATTGTCGATCCGGCTCTTTAAGCCATGCACGGCCATCACGTTGAGGGTCAGGACCTTGCAGCGCATACCCTCTGGCTTCACGATTCCCGGCTGGTCATCGACGGTGAACGACTGCGTGATGGTGTGGAGCACCTGCCTCTCGTTGTCGAGCGTGATCGTCTGCGCGTTCTCGGAAACCTCCTCGATATCCTCCTTCGAAACCACGCGGTCTGCCGAACGGATCGTCAACATGCCGGGATTCACCGCAGCCTGTATGTGTCCGCCGGACGTGGCCAACAAAACCTGCCAGATGCTGACCGCAGACATCTTCTCCGCCTGCTTTGCGGCCGACTCGACACCCACGCGCGCCTGCGTCAGATCAATGACCTGACCTTTCCGTACGCCCGTCGTCGGGTACGACCCGACACCCGTAATCTTCATGCGTCCACTCTCGTCGGTCTCGCCCACGCACACCACCGTGCGGGTCGTTCCGATCTCAAGCGCCGCGATTGGAGGAATCGCCATAAAACCTCATTTCTCTGCTTCACTGAACGCCGGGAGGCGTCCCGAAAATCCGACCGGGATGTGTCGCATCCCATTGCTGACAGGGGCGTCCGATCTCGCTCTCCATCGACTTCGCGAGCTGATCGAACTGCTTCTGCATTTTGGTCTCTGTGTTCTTCTCTTCGTCCTGCATGCCTTCCCAAGCGAACTTCGCCTGGCGGTGATCCGACATCGTCAACAGCAGATAATCTTCCTTCGTCGTGTCCAACACCAACATGCGCAGACGGCACTCCGGGCGCAACGAGTTCGTGACCAGCCGCACCGCAGCCATCTCGTTGCCGCGCACCCGGTCACCCGGCTTGATCTGCGCGAATTCGTCATCGCCTTTGATCATCGGCAATCCGCCCGTGCCCGCATAACGGATGAACACCACGCCCTCCTCGTCCACCACCCGCCCGTTCGAGCCTACGCGTGCGATCGGCTCGCGCTCAATGATGGAGATGTTCATCTTGTCGGGCATACGGCGCACGATCGTAATGTCGCGGATGTTCGGGGCCTGCTCCAAAAGCTCCTTGCGCTTCTGCTCGATTTTCAGCGAAAACAGATTGATCCCCTCGCGGATGCCCAAGACTTCACACACCAGGTCCGGCGTCAACGTCTTGCCGGTGGTGATCGTCACGTTGCTCCGCAAGTCACGCAGCACAAAAAGTTTTTGCGAGCGGAAATAGTAGGTCTCGAAAAGTTGCCAGCTGCCCCACCCGAAGCCCCCCAAACCGACGGTGAAAACCACAAGGAACAGAAGGACCTTCACCCCGCGCGGCAGGTCGGTCACCACGCCGGTCACACGCCGGTTGCTCATCGCGAACCGGCTCGTCCGCGCTTTTCCCTTTTTGAAGAAATTCCACTTCATCGCTTGCCTCTCCGTGGCGCTCGGAACTCGTCAGACACTCAGTCGCACGTCGCGTACGACAAAAGCTTCGCACACAACGCGCTGAACGAAAGTCCCTTTTGGGCTGCCGCCTTCGGCAACAGGCTCGTGGCCGTAAAACCCGGAATCGTATTGATCTCCAATACGTAGGGATGTCCTTCGGGTGTCACGCGGAAATCGACGCGGCTTACACCACGGCACCCCACGGCCTGAAACGCCAACAAGGCCAAGAGTTGACATTGAGCCACCAGCGGCGCGTCCTCCACACCATCGGGAAACACGTATTGGGTCACGCCCTTGGTATACTTTTCCGTAAACCCGTACCACCCGTTCGGCGCCTGAATCTCGACCACCGGAAGCGCCTCGCCGCCGACCACGCCCACGGTCCATTCGCGTCCGGGTATGTACGCCTCGACCAGCACCTCACCCTGCGGGTCCACATCGCGTGCGGCCTTCAGCGCCGCCGCCCACTGGCCCGGCTCGGTCACTTTGGAGATGCCCACGCTCGACCCGTCGCGCGGCGGCTTCACCACCACAGGCAGCGGCAGCGCCGTGGCTTCCACGCCGCGCGGCAGCACCTCATAGGGCGCGGTCGGCACGCCCGCCTGATCCAATATCTGTTTGGTGGCGATCTTGTCGATGGTGATGCGGCTCGCTTGGGCGCCGGGTCCCGTGTAAGGCACGCCCAGCTTGTCCAAATCCGCCTGCACTCCGCCGTTCTCGCCGTAGCCGCCGTGCAACGCCACGAACACCGCCTCCACGCCCGGAGGCAACGCGTCGATCCGGTCCGTCTCCAGCACGATGGGCACAACATCGAAGCCGGCCTCTTTCAACCCTTCAACCACCGCGGCGCCGGACCTGAGAGACACTTCCCGCTCGTTCGACGTACCGCCCATCACAACAGCCACTCGCTTCATATGCGTTCACCAGCTCCTTAAAAATCCAAACCGCTGATCTCCGGCGTCAGCATCACTCCGCACGTTTGCGCGGCGCGGTTGCGCAGCTTCATCGCCAAGGCCAACACGTCCGACGCCGTAACCGCCCCGTCCACCGCAATGATGTTGGCGTGGAACTCCGTCACCCGCGCCCCGCCGATCCGCATGCGCTTGCAGCCCGCGGCATCCAGCAGCCGTCCCGCAGAGTCGCCCGCCGGATTACGGAAAACCGATCCCGCCGTCCGCAGCCCGGCCAACGGAATCCGCTTGGCACGCACCTGTTGCCTCAGCGCCTTCACCGCCTGCGTGTCCGCGCGCGCCAGCTTCAAGCCGCACGTCAGCGCCACCCGCCCCGCGAGCCCGGCGCAATGCCGATAGGAGAACCCACAATCATGGTGCGCAAGTATATCGACTTTGCCGTCGGGATTCAAACAGCGAATCCAACTCACACGCGACGCGATCTCGCCTCCGTGCGCCCCCGCGTTCATCGCCAGCCAGCCGCCTACACTCCCAGGCACGCTGTCGAGAAATTCCAGCCCGGCCCACCCTTCGCGCTCCAACGTGTCGAGCAGCGACGGACCTTTCCAGCCGCACCCGACGTCGACTTCACCGCCGCGCTCCTCAAATTCCCTGCAAGCGCCCTCGGCAAAGCGGATCACGCAGCCCGCTTCGCCCAAATCGCTGAACCACGCATTCGCCCCCGCGCCCGTCATGCGCCAGGCCACGCCGGCCGCGCCGCAGGCCCGCAGCACCCCGGCCAACGCCGTCTCGTTATCCACCTCCACACGCCACCGGGCCCAGCCGCCCGCGCCGAAATACGACCAGCCCGCCAAAGGCCCGAACGCCTCGACGCTTACGCCAGCCAACTGCCGCAGCGCCGGCTCGAAGCCTTCGGGATCTTTGCAAGCGGGCCAGCCGCGTGCGACATCCGCTCGGATCAGTTGGGCCAGCTCGATCACATCGCCCGCACCCGCGATCAGCAGCAGGTCTCCCTGCCGCAGCACCTGCCGCAAATAGTTCCACGCCTCTTCGCGCGACCGCGCCAGCTTCACGCGCAACGCCGGAAGCACATTCCGGAAATGCGCGTAGAGATCGCAGATGTCGCCCCCATCGATCGGAGCTTCAGAAGCGGCATACACCGGCAGCAGGACCACCTCGTCCGCAGCCGCAAACGCCGCAGGA
The DNA here is from genome assembly GCA_025360845.1 of bacterium. GTDB lineage: Bacteria > Verrucomicrobiota > Kiritimatiellia > RFP12 > UBA1067 > JAHFSX01. The sequence continues at coordinate 3,149 of JANYBJ010000265.1, read as the reverse complement.
AAGGCCGCCCCCAACGCCAGCGTCCGCGTGTACCGGTGCGGCTGAAACACGACGATCAGGCGTTCGGGCCGCTGCACTCTCGCCATCTCAACCGCCGCTTGAAGCTCCGCCGGATGATGCGCGTAATCGGCGATGAAACGGATACCGGGCACCTCCACCACGGCTTCGAACCGGCGTCCCGGCAATTCGTCGCAGGCTGCGGCCAACGCCGAAAACACCCTCTCCGGCGCATACCCCAACAGCAGCGCCGCCGCCGCCGCACCCAGCGCGTTCAGCACATTGTGACGCCCCGACACGCCGAGTGTCACCCGGCCGAACGCATGGTCGAGGTAGACGACCTCGAACGAAACCGACGCCGCATCCACGCGCACGTCAACCGCACGCAGCGCCGCCGCGTCTGAAAAGCCGAAGCTCAACACCGGCACCGTCGCGCTCTGCGCCACCTGCCTCGCCCGCGCGTTGTCGCAACACACCGCCACACCTTCGCGCGTCTGAACCACAGCGTGGCGGAAGCAGTCGCATAAGGCGGCCTCGCCGTCGAAGTGCTCGAGATGCTCCAAATCGATGTTGGTGAGCACGGTGACGGCAGGATGGTACAGCGCCAGGGTGCCGTCGCTCTCGTCCGCCTCGGCCACCAGCAGCGCGCCCCCGCCTCCCCCCGCCACGCCGCCGAGCCGTCGCGTGGCGCCGCCGATGCACCAGCCGGGGTTCGCCCCCAGCTCTTGCAAGAGCCGCGTCGTAAAACAGGTCGTCGTGGTCTTGCCGTGCGCCCCGCACACCGCCACGCCCCGCCCCTGCGAGAGCAGGGACGCCAAGACTTCGCCGCGCCGGAAAACCGCAAGACCCTTTTCGCGCGCCGCCGCAAGTTCAGGCTCCGAGACGGAAACCGCAGGCGTCACGATCACGCGGTCGGTCTGAGAACACGACGCGACATGCGCCGGCGAGTGCCCTTCGGCGACTGCCACGCCCGCCTGACGCAGCCACTCCGCCAATGCGTTGATATGCGCGTCGCAGCCGCTCACACGCCAGCCGCGCCGCGCCAGCAGATACGCCACGCCCGCCATACCCACGCCGCAGATGCCAAGCATGTGTACCGCGCCGCACCCGTCCCACCTCTCGCCGCTTTCGTGCATGCACCCGCCCTCACCACGTCCAACGGTACATCATCCTTGCACCGTTCAGGCTTTCCTGCATGAAGCGCTTCAGGTCGAAACTCAGGCCGATCCCGGGCCGCGATGCGAACAGATCCATGATCGTGACCTGCTCGTCGTACCGGTACACCTTCACCGCGTCGGCCTTCAGCAACTCGGCCAGCTTGACCAGCGCATCCTCGGTGTAGCCGATGCTGTCGATGAGCCGGTTCTTGACCGCCTCATCAGCGATGAACACGCGCCCGTCGGCCAGCGGTGCGACAACCTCTTTCGGCACTTTGCGGTTCTCCGCGACCAAGGTCAGGAAGCGGTCGTGCATGGCGCTGATGACCTTCTGCAAAAGCTCCTTCTGCTCGGGCTTCACCTCTTGGAACGGATTCAGCAGGTCCTTGTTCGCGCCGGACTTGATGGTCACGTCCTGAACCCCCAGTTTCGCGGCCAGCTCTTTCACGTTGTAGGACTGCATGATGACGCCGATCGAGCCGGTCAGCGTGGTCGGATGCGCCATGATGTGGTTTGAGGCCAGCGCGATGTAATACGCGCCGGAGGCCGCCACATCGCCCATGATCGTCACCACCGCACGGCCCGGCACGGCCGATTTGAAATCCAGCAACGCCTTGTAGATGATGTCGCTGTCCGTGATGCCGCCGCCGCCGCTGTTGACCTCCAAAAGCAACCCACGCACCTCTGGATCATGCGTGGCCCGCCGGATGGAGCGCAAAACCGTGTTCGCGTTGCCCGCGTACCACGCGCTCTCGCCCAGCATGATCATGCCCGAAATCGGAATCCGCACAACCTTCACGTCGCCGTGTCCCAACGACCAGGTCTCGACCATGTAGGGAGCCTCGTCCTCGCCCGCTTCGGCCTCGACCCCGTGCCTGTGGAACAAACCCGCCAAACGCTTTTCCTGCGGCAGATTCAAAGCGCCCAGACCGCCCAGCAGCAAGACCGCCACCAACAGGCCCAGCCCGAGGAAAAGCCCAACCAGCAGCATGCATCCAAACCCGCAGCCGCGTCTTTTTTTTGTGTTATCCTGATTTTCAGTCATACCGTTATCAGCTTTTTAAAGGGATTTTCATTGTAATTGACAATTTGGTGACATACAGCCTGTACTCGTCCAGTCAAACACAACCATGCACCGCGAGGCACAACATGAGCAAGAATACCAAACGGCCTAAGATTCCAACAGCAGATATAGACGGAATATTCAGCGCTGGGCACCCTTCCTGTTTATAGCACCCTCCCATCACACCCCTCACCAGCCCGATACAACGCACCCTGTATGCTTTACACGACTTTTTCTTTTAGAGATATTTTATCAACGCAGGATTGGACAATTCGCGTTATGGCAAAACAGCACATAATGACCCATTTTCGGGTTGAATCGGGTGTAATTATCTAAGCGGCCATTCAATTCCCTTTTTCGTATATCGGTCAAAGGACAAAGTAAATTAGCCTTTGGCTGAGTTAATGAGCCGGGGGGCGCAGTTAGTCTGTCCGAAAATGGCCAGGACATGTGAGGCGGCGGCGAGTTGAGGGGGTTCTGCTCACGTTTGGTGCGTCGGAGGGGGCGTGAGAGGGCATGCGGAAACGCGGCGCGCGACGGTCCCGTTTTTCGGACATGGAAAGTGCGCCCCCTTGTTTCTTCATTCCATCAAAGGCTCAAAAGCAAGCGGAGAACAGGCCGGAGACAGCACGCACCGCTCGTGATCCGCGAGCCAACATGTCGAGGACCGCGTTGCGGGTTATCCACAAACGAACTCAGGTGCCCAGGCAGGCGCAGCCCTCTGTGGCATTCAATGTAGCGTGCTACCTTAATGAGGTCAACACCGAACCAGGATCTTCTTCGAAATCGGTTTTGGTGTAACCAATCGAAAGTCATGAAAAGGGTATAATAATTGTAATCGACCGAAAGAGAAAGGGCGAGGTTGTAACGCCTCACCCTTTTTGTTGTCATCGAGTAATAATGATTTCGCCGAAGCGTCTGCCGGGCGTGTT
>JANYBJ010000229.1 GCA_025360845.1 bacterium | reverse complement strand
CCCATGTGTACCTGCCGGGCCTGCAAGAAGCTGATGCGTGCCGACCAAATCTGGGACATTCTGGGAGACGGAGAGATCGGGCAGAGTCTCCAGGCGGAACTCGCGGCAGGCGCGGACGCTGGCAAGCTCGCGGGCTGGTGCAAGGGCAAGGCCAAAGGCCTCGCGCCGAACTTGGCTGCCGTGTTGGACGCGGACGCGCTGACCGCGGCGTTCGAGAAAATCAAGGCCGATCCTGCCGCATACGCGAACGTGCAGGCGCTCTACACGTTGCTCGCCAACGCAAAAGGCAACACGCCTGCCGTCACGCCCTGTCCCTACTGCGGCGGCGAACTCACCGAGCCGCGGCCCTTCAACCTGATGTTCAAGACGGTTGTCGGCCCGGTGGACGACCCCTCTAACGTCGCCTACCTGCGGCCCGAGACCGCGCAGGCGATCTTCGCGCAGTTTCAGAACGTGCTCTCGACCAGCCGCCAGACCGTGCCCTTCGGCATCGCGCAGATGGGCAAGTCGTTCCGCAACGAGGTGACGCCCCGCAACTACACCTTCCGCTCGCGCGAGTTCGAGCAGATGGAGCTGGAGTTCTTCATCCGTCCCGACGAGGCGGTGGAGCTGATCTGCGGCAAGGTCACCACCATGGCCGACGGCCCGGACCTCTCGACGCCGCAGGACTCGTGGGGCTGGGAAGTCTGGCACAAGTACTGGGTGGAGCGCCGCAAGTCGTGGATCCAGTCGTGCGGCCTGCCCGCGGATTCGTTCGTCGAGTACTGGCAGAAGCCCGAGGAGCTGGCCCACTACGCCCGCGCCTGCGTGGACATCCAGTACAGCTTCCCCTTCGGCGTGCAGGAGCTCGAAGGCATCGCCGCGCGCTCCGACTTTGACCTGACCCAGCACCAGAAGCACAGCGGCAAGAGCATGGAGGTCTTCGACGAGCCGCTCAAGCTCGCCGCCGCGAAGCTGGACGACGCGGCCAAAGCCGCCTTCGCCGACAAGGTCGTGGCGGACTGGATTTCCCGCGGCAAAGACACCGAGGCGGCGCGGGCCTTCGTGGCGAAACTTTTCGACGGCAAGTACGTCCCGCATGTGATCGAGCCTTCTGCCGGCGTTGACCGCATGATGCTGGCCCTGCTCTGCAACGCCTACGAGGAACAGAAGCTGACGGACGAGAAGGGCAAAGAGGACGTGCGCGTGGTGATGCACTTCAGCCCGCGCATCGCGCCGGTGAAGGTGGCCGTTTTCCCGCTGGTGAAGAACAAGCCCGAGCTGTACGGCAAGGCGCGCGAGATGTTCGTGTACCTGCGCCGCCGCTACGCCGCGTTCTGGGACGAGAGCGGCGCGATCGGCCGCCGCTACCGCCGTCAGGATGAGATCGGCACGCCGTGGTGTGTGACCGTCGACTTTCAGACGCTGGAAGACGGCACCGTGACCGTGCGCGACCGCGACACCATGTTGCAGGAGCGCCTCACGCTGGAGCAGCTCAAGGCCAAGCTAGACGATGCCCTGCTGGTGTAAGAGGAAAAGGCTGTTAGCGGTTTAGACTGTTAGGTTGGGAGGGCGAGACTCCGTCGATCCGCCGGGCTGTGCGGCTACGGCTCGCGAGGACGCTCGCCTTCCAGGAGCATTCAAACGCGATGAACGGTTTGCGGGTAACGCCCGCGGTGGGCCGGAGGGGAACATGACCGAGGATCTGCACTTTGCGAAGCCGGATTACGACCGCCAGCATCGGCGCGGCATGCCGGAGGTGATCTACGGAGCGGGCAAGACCCCCGCGCAGATCGCCGCGATCATGCGTGCGCTGAACGCGGCCGGGCAGAACGCCTTCGCCACGCGCGTGACGCCCGAGCAGGCGTCTGCGGTGCGCGTGGAACTCCCCGGCGCGGTCTATCACGACATGTCCCGCATCCTGACCTGCGACGTGGTTCCGCTGCCGGAGCGCACGGGCAAGGTCGCCGTGCTCTGCGCGGGGACTTCGGACCTTCCGGTTGCTGAAGAGGCTGCGATCACGGCCGAGCGTCTGGGCTCGAACGTCGAAAGGGTCTTCGACGTGGGCGTGGCGGGGCTGCACCGGCTGCTCTCGCGCATGGAGCGATTTGCGGACGCGCGGGCCATCGTGGTGGTGGCGGGCATGGAGGGCGCCTTGCCCTCGGTGGTTGGCGGGCTGACTGACAAGCCCGTGATCGCCGTGCCCACGAGCATCGGATACGGCGCGAGCTTCCAAGGGCTTGCCGCGCTGCTCGGCATGCTCAACTCCTGCGCCTCGGGGGTGACGGTGGTGAATATCGACAACGGGTTCGGGGCGGGGGTGGCCGCAGCATTGATCAACCGGCAGAAGTGAGCCCGCCAGATTCTTTTCGCGATCGATTCGTTCAGGGTTGTCGTGGTTTTGAATGTGGGCTGACGAGCAGGAGGATCACATGAACCGTCGGACGTTTCTGAAGAGCGTGGGCCTGGGCTTGGCAGCGCTGCCGTTGGTCCGGCAGTGGGCTGTCGCGGCGGAAGAGGCAGCCGTCGGCGGCAAGCCGAACATCATTTTCATTCTGAGCGACGATGTCGGCCTCGACGATATCGGGTGCTGCGGTTCGGATCTCTACAAGACGCCCCACATTGATGCGTTGGCCAAGACCGGCATGAGGTTCGAGTACAGCTACGCCACGCCGCTCTGCGGGCCCTCGCGCTGCGAGATTCTCACGGGGCGGTATCCCTTCCGCACGGGGCTGGTCAGCAACCAGAGCGCGAACGCGGTCAGCCCCGCGAAAGAGATCATGATGCCGACCGTGATGAAGAAGGCGGGGTATGCCACGGCACTGGTTGGCAAATGGGGCCAGATCTGCCTCGGCCCGCGCGAGTGGGGGTTCGAAGAGTGCCTGTCCGTCAAGGGCAGCGGACGGTATTGGGCCAGCCAGAAGGTGGAGTACACCTGCAACGGGAAGACCAAGGCGCTGGCCGCTGACGAATATCTGCCCGACCTGATGCACAACTTCCTTGTGGACTTCATAACTCGGAACCAGGCCGGGCCATTTTATGTGCACTACGCGATGTCGCATGTCCACGGCCCCATTATGCGCACGCCCGACAGCAAGGATAAGGGGGCCAAGGCTGCCGACCTCTACGCGGACAACATCGCGTACATGGACAAGCTCGTCGGCAAGCTCGCGGCAGAGCTTGACCGGCTGCACCTGCGCGAGAAGACGCTGGTCATTTTTGCCGGCGACAACGGCACGGCTCGACAGGCCGGCGACCGCTCCACGCTGAACGGGCGCTCCATCAACGGCAAGAAAGCCACGATGCTGGAGGGCGGCAGCCGCGTTCCGCTGATTGCCAACTGGCCGGGCACAACGCCCGCCGGCGTGGTCAGCCGCGATCTCACCGACTTCAGCGATTTCTTTGTGACCTTCGCGGCCTTGGGCAGCGCGCCTCTGCCGGATGGGGTGAAGCTGGACGGACAAAGTTTCGCGCCGCAACTCAAGGGCCAGAAGGGCCAGCCGCGCGAGTGGGTCTACGTTGAGTTGCAAGGCAAGTCGTATGTCCGCGACAGCCGCTACAAGCTCACGAACGGCGGAGAGATGTTCGACCTGAGGGATGCGCCCTTCCGCGAAGAGCCTGTCGCGAAAGACACCGCAGACACGGGGGCGGTGGCCTCACGGAAACGGCTCCAGGAGATTCTCGACCAACACACGGCGGCTCCCAGGGCGGAAGGGGTTCCGCCGAAGAAAAAGCAGCGGCAGAAAAAGAAGAACGCGAAAAAGTAGGCGTTGGGTTCGCTCAAATAACGCCGGCCTGAAATATGAAAACACGACAGCTCTTTGGGGCTTTAGCCGCACGAACAGCCGCTCTGATGATGATCGCCGGTGCGGTCGGATGCGCCGGACGGCCACCGCAGCCGGCGGCTGAACCCGCCGAATGCGACTGGGCAGGTGCAAAATGGATCGGCGACGGCAAGCCGCAGCCGACCAACGACGCGGCTTTCTATGAGGACGATCCTGCGCCGCTTTTCCGCAAGACGTTCACGGTAAAGAATAAGGTCAAGGACGCGCGGCTGCACATCGTGGGGCTGGGGTTATATTCGGCCGAGATAAACGGGATATCGTTGACCACCGATTTGGCGCCGCTCTGGACGCCTTATGGCAAACGCGTTCTGTACGACACTCACATTGTGACCGCTCAACTGCACGAGGGCGTGAACGTGTTGTCTGTGGAGCTGGGCAACGGCTGGTACAACCCGCTGCCCATGCGTCTGTTTGGGCGCTTCAACTTGCGCGAGGCGTTGACGGTCGGTCGCCCCTGTCTCACCGCGAAAATGGAAATCACGTATGCGGACGGCTCGCGCGAAACGGTGGTGAGCGACACGTCGTGGAGCGTTTCGCAAGGGCCGCTGCTGCGCAACGGCCTGTATCTGGGCGAAGTATACGATGCGCGGAAAGACGCGCCGGTGTGGCGGCAAGCGACATGCGTGACAGGACCTGCAGGCCTATTACAACCACGTGAGGCTCCGCCGGTGGAGGTACGCGAGACGTGGCAAGCCAAACGCGTCAGCGAACCCAAACCCGGCGTTTTTGTTGTGGACATGGGGCGCAACTTCGCCGGGCGGGCTAGCTTTCGCTTGGGTGCTGGCCTGGCGGGCGAGCGCGTGGCCTTCCGCTATGGCGAGCTGCTGAACAAGGACGGCACGGTGAACGGCATGACGTCGGTGTGTGGTCAGGTCAAGCGTGCGGGCACGGGCGGGCCGGGCTCGCCTGCGCTGGCTGAACAGTGTGACGTATATGTCCGTCGGGGATGTGGCGGCGAGAACTTTGTGCCGCGTTTCACGTGGCATGGCTTCCGTTATGTACAGATCGAGGGCCTGAATAAAGCGCCGGATGCGGCAGACGTGAGGGCCCTTGCGCTTTCCTCCGCATTGCGGGATTCCTGCGAATTCGCGTGTTCCGCCGCGCTGCTCAACGACCTGCACGCGGTGTGCCGCAGCACGTTCTTGAGCAATGTGTTCGGCGTGCAGTCGGACTGTCCCGCGCGCGAGCGCTTCGGATATGGCGCAGACATCGCGGCCACTACGGAGTCGTTCATCTTCAACTTCGACATGCACGCCTTCTATGCGAAGGCACTCCAGGATTTCGCAGACGAGGCGGAGGACGACGGCTGGTTCACCGAGACCGCGCCCTACGTCGGCATCGCGGACCGCGGCTTCGGCGGGCGCTCGGGCCCGATCGGCTGGACGGTCGGCGTCCCGGTCATGATGCGCGACCTCTACCGCTACTACGGCGACCGCGAGGTGATCGCGCGGCACTACGGTGCCTGTGCGAGGTATGTGGATCTCGTGCGAGGCAAATGCCCTGACCTGATCGTCCCGCAGTGCATCGGCGACCACGAGGCCGTGGAGAAGGCGCCGGAGACGCTGACGGCAACGGCGCACTTCTACCAGTGGGCGCGGCTGGTCTCCGGGTTCGCCATGATTCTCGGCAAAGAAGCGGACGCAAAGAAATACTCCGAGCTGGCCGACGCGATCCGCGCGGCCTTTCAAAAGAAGTTCGTGGTCGGTGGCAAGGTGGGGCAAGGCCGTCAGGGCGAACAGGTGTTCGGGCTGTATCACCGTCTGATTTCCGAGTCGGATCGCGCGGCCGCGCTGGAGATCCTGCGCCAGGATATCGTGGCTCACGGCAACGCGCTGACGACCGGCATCTTCGGTACGAAGTATCTGCTTGAGGTGCTGAGCACGGAGGGCATGGAAGAGTTGGCCGGCGAGCTGGTGGCGCGGCGCGAGTACCCGAGCTGGGGCTACATGCTGGACAACGGCGCGACCACGCTGTGGGAGACGTGGAAAGCCTCCGACAACACCTACAGCCAAAACCACCCGATGTTCGGCTCGGTCGACGAGTGGCTTGTGAAGCACGCGCTCGGAATCACCGTTCCGGACGACGCGGTCGGTTGCGACCGCGTCGTCATCCACCCGAAGCCCGTGGCTGGACTGACAGAGGCCAAGGGCGAGTACAAGTCGGTCAAAGGGCTGGTCAGCGTGGACTGGAAGCTCAGCGACGGTAAAATGAAGCTGAGCGTGAGCTTGCCGCAGGGCGTGACCGCGAAGGTGTGGCTGGCGAACGAGAAAAAATGGGTAGATGCGGCTGCGGGTCGGCATGCGTGGTGAAACAAGGTGGCATGGGCGTCCCGCCCATGAAGGCTACGGGGAGATCAGATGATTGGGTGTGAAATCTATTTCGACACGCACGCGCATTTCGAGGATTCGCCAGCTGAGACGGTTGCTGTGATAGAGCGCGCTTTCGCGTCAGGCGTGACGCGGATTGTCGCGGTGGGTGGCAGCGCAGGCCTAAACGCGGGCGCCTTGGCAGCGGCGCGTGCATATCCGGAGAATGTGCGGCTGGCGTTAGGGTTTGACCGCGACCAGGCGGCCTCGGCGACGCCAGAGGTCTTTGTCGAGACGTTGCGGCAGCTGGCCGAGCATGCGAGCTTGGCGGCGGTGGGTGAGACCGGGATGGATTTCCACTATCACCCCGAGACAGGCGATGCGCAGCGTGCGCTCTTCGCGGCGCAGCTGCGTCTGGCGGACGAGTGGCGCTTGCCGGTGATCATCCACACGCGCGAGGCAGACGAGGCCACGCTGCGCGTATTGGACGAGACGCCATGGCGCGGCGTGGGCTTGCGCGGCGTGGTGCACTGCTTCACGGGAGACAAGGCCTTTGCGGCGCACTTGCTCGACCGGCAGCTGGCGATCAGTTTCAGCGGGATCGTGACCTTCCGCAACGCGGACATGCTGCGCGAGAGCGCGGCGCTCGTGCCTGACGGTAGGCTGCTGATCGAGACCGACACGCCGTTCCTCGCGCCCGTGCCGATGCGGGGACAGCGCAACGAGCCTGCTTTCGTGACGCACGTGGCGGAGTGCCTCGCGACGGTACGCGGCACGACGGCCGAGCGCATCGCGGAGATTACGCGCCAGAACGCGCGGCAGATGTTCGGGTGAGCGGGTGGTTTGGACGCCTCCCCGAGGCGTCCGCAGGGTACGGCGCATAAGGACCGGCGGACGGTTCGGGGAGCCGTCCCTACCCCAGATCCAGCGCAAGCTCCGTTTCCTCGCGGGTGGCGAGGTTTTTGCGTTTCGCCACGCCTTTGGCCACGTCGTCCGGGCCGATGAAGACGGCGTCGGCGGCGGTTCCTGCGCTGGCTCGCGAGAAGAACTGCTTGGGCTTCTGGCGGGCGAGCATGAGGTCGACCGTCTCGCCTTTCTCACGCAGGGCGCGGGCGAGGCGCGTCGCGGCTTCGCGCTGTTCCGGGAACATGTAGCCGACGATCACGCCGCTCTTTTCCGCGGCGGCGGTCTCGCCGATCAGCTCCTTGAGCACCTCCACGACAACCACGTCGCCAAAGCCGAGCCCCACGGCCGGCGTGGGCGCGCCGCCGATCATCGTGAGCAGGCTGTCGTAGCGGCCGCCGCCAAAAATCGCGCGGAACTTGCGCTCGGTGTCGAAGGCCTCGAAAACGATGCCTGTGTAGTAGGAGAGGCCGCGGATGACCGCGATGTCAAAGACGAGGCGATCCGCGATGCCGTACGTTTCGGCGAGCGCGAAGAACTCGCGCAAGGTGGCGAGGGCGGGCGAGTCCGGGCCCGCGAGCTCGGCGGCCTGAGCGAGGGTTTGCACGCCGAGCAAGGCAAAGGTCTGCGCGATGGCCGGATCGGCCAGGCCTTCGGTCTTGAGAAGCGCGGTGATCTCCTCGTCCGTGATCTTGCCGCGCTTGTCCAGCGCGAGGAAGACGGCGGCGTGATGTTCGGGAGCGATGCCCGATTTCGCGAGCAGTTCGGCCAGCAGGGCGCGGTTATTGACGTGGATCTTGTAGGCGCCGTCCGGCATGCCCATGGTCTTGAGGCCGGCGGCGGCGGCGGCGAGGATCTCGATCTCGGCGGAGACGCTCTCCTCGCCGATGATGTCCATGTTCCACTGGTAGTGCTCGCGTTTGCGGCCGCGGGTCATGCGCTCGTAGCGGAAGCACTGGGCGATGGTGAACCACTTGACGGGGAAGGCCAGCTGGCCTTGGCGCGCGGCGATCATGCGGGCGAGCGTGGGGGTCATCTCAGGGCGCAGGGCGAGCTTGCGGTCGCTCTTGTCCACGAAGTGGTAGATCTGCTCGGAGACTTCCTCGCCGCTCTTGCGCTGGAGGAGCTCGAGGCTCTCGACCACGCACGCGTCGTAAGGCTGGAAGCCGAAGGCGACGGCGGCCTGGCGCCAGGCGTCAAAGACGCGGTTGCGCCAGAGCATGTCTTCGGGATAGAAATCGCGCATGCCGCGCGGCGGCTCGAAGGAGAGGGGCGGTGTGCTCATGGCGTTATTTTTTTTCGGCGAGCATCTGGCGCATGCGCTTGCCGGGCTTGAACTTGACGACCTTGCGCACGGGGATGTGGACCACGTCTTCGGGCTTGTTCGGGTTACGGCCGATGCGCGCCTTGCGTTCGGCGACCTCGAACACGCCGAACTCCCGGAACTCCACATGCTTGCCGGCGTCGAGGGCGTCGATGATGCCGTCAAGGGCTTTTTGGATGACCGAGAAAACATCGAGCTGGGTGATGCCGGTCTCCTTGGAGATGCGGGTGACCAGATCGCGTTTCGTCAGCGCGGTTCCATTCTCTGTCTCTTCCAGTTCGTCGATATTCATGAGAGGCTCCTCACAGCAAACGGATTACTTGTTCAAAGCGGCAGTTAGGTCGTTCACGAGCTTCCCGATGGCGGCAGCCGCGTTTTCGACGGGGACGAGATCGAAACTTTTCGAGGTGCGGAGCTTGACCTCGACCCCGCCTTTGGCGAGGCCTTTGGCTCCTGCCACCACGCGGATGGGGCAGCCGATCAGGTCGGCGTCCTTGAACTTCACTCCAGGCCGCTCCTCGCGGTCGTCCACGAAAACGTCGATGCCGCGGGCCTGCAGCTCCTTCTCCAGGCTGTCGGCCACGGCGCAAACGGCGGCGTCCTTGGGGTCGAGCAGGAGCAGGCTGACGGTGAAAGGCGCGACCGAGACCGGCCAGATGATGCCGTCGGCGTCGTGGCTCTGCTCGACGATGGCCTGGAGCGTGCGGGTGACGCCGATGCCGTAGCAGCCCATGACCATGAGTTCGCTCTGGCCCTTGTCGTTGAGGTACTTGGCATCGAACGACTCGGTGTATTTGGTGCCGAGCTTGAAGACGTGGCCGACCTCGATGCCGCGTTTAAGCTGCAGGACCTTGCCGCAGCGGGGGCAGAGGTCGCCCGCGCCGACGACCGCCAGGTCCTCGTAGGCGGTGACGGCGGCGTCACGGGCCAGATCGACATGGACGATATGGGTGTCGGCCTTGTTCGCGCCGGTGATGCGGTCGGAGGCCCCCTTGAGGCTCTGATCCGCGTAGACCGGGAGCGCGAGGCCGACCGGACCCGCGAAGCCGACGGGCGCTCCGGTGACCTTCTGGACCGTGGGCTCGTCGGCAAGCTCGACCTTTTTGGCGCCGAGCAGGCGTTTGAGTTTATGCTCGTTCAGGTCGCGGTTGCCGGGCACGAGGGCGGCCACGGGCTTGCCGTCCGCGAGGTACAGGAGGGTCTTGATGAAGCGGTCGGCGCCGCAGGTGAAGTGCGCGACGAGGTCGTCGACGGTGCGCGTGTCGGGGGTGGAGACCTCCGCGATGGCCGGGCAGGCGGCATCGGCGGGGGCCGCGGCGGCGCGCTCGGCGCGCTCCTGGTTGGCGGCGTAACCGCAGGCCGGGCAGTCGACGATGCCGTCCTCGCCCGAGTCGGCGAGCACCATGAACTCGTGCGACCACTTGCCGCCGATGTCGCCGGTGTCGGCTTCCACGGGGCGCGCGGCGAGGCCGCAGCGGGTGAAGATGCGGACGTAGGCGTCATACATGGCCTGGTAGGAGGCGTCGGCGGCTTCGAACGAGGTGTCGAAGCTGTAGGTGTCCTTCATGATGAACTCTTTGGCGCGCATCAGGCCGAAGCGCGGGCGGATCTCGTCGCGGAACTTGGTCTGGATCTGATAGACCGTGCAGGGAAGCTGGCGGTAGGAGTTGATCTCGCCGGCGATGAGCTCGGTGACGACCTCCTCGTGCGTGGGGCCGAGGGTCATCAGGCGCGCGGCGCGGTCCTTGAGGCGGAACATGCCGGGGCCCATGGCGGCGAGCCGGCCCGAGCGTTCCCAGAGTTCGGCGGGCTGGAGGGCGGGCATGAGCAGTTCTTGGGCGCCGGCGCGGTCCATCTCCTCGCGCACGATCCGGGCAACCTTCTGGAGCGCGCGCAGCCCGAACGGCATGAAGGTGTAAAGCCCCCCCGAAAGCTTGCGGATGAGGCCCGCGCGGACCATGAGTTTGTGGCTGGCAATTTCGGCTTCCTGGGGGTCGTCCCGCAGTGTGGCAATCAATGTACGCGACCAACGCATAAGATGCGATCCCTTCCTAACCTTCGATGGTGTAAACAATTGCGGGATATTTCACCGGAAATCCGGGTGTTTCGCAAGAGAAAAAAGGGTTTATAAAAACCCTTGCCACAGACGGCAATAAAAGAGAAGATATAAGAATGCTAAAAAAGCGCATAGGAGTGATATGCTTCTTAGAAAGAAGACAAACGGATTTACGCTGGTTGAACTGTTGGTGGTGATTTCGATTCTCGCTATTCTTGCGGCAGCCCTGACGGCACAGGTCACCAAGGCGCGCATAATGGGTCAGGCGCTGCGGTGCAAGGCGAACCTGTATAATTTGGCCAAGGCCGCGTTGAACTACGGCGTGGACCATGAGTGTATGCCGTGGGCGGGCTCGTACGAGCGGGTTTGGCCGGAGATCGTAACCGGGAAGTTTGTGCCGATCTACCACGAGTACCCGGGGTGGGTCGCCTGGACGGGAAGCGGCAAGTGGACGAGCAGGGACATGCAGTGCGGGCAGATGAAGCGGGCGTGCTATTTCGGCGAAACCGCCTACCAGTCGATCACCAACGGGACGCTGTGGAGTTATGCGGGCAAGGATTTGGCGGCGTACACCTGCGATGTGCATAAGAGCGTGGCGAAACGGGCGGGCCGGTCCAAGGTGATGCGGTCGTATGTGATGAACGGGTATTTTGGGTTCGACCATAAATCCAACCCCTCGCCCGCGAACATGCCGGACTGGCATGAGATCAGGCTCGACTCGGTTTCGGCGCGGGGCAGCGCGGCCAGCCTGTTGCTGTTTGCCGAGATGCCCGCCTACAAGGGTGCCTCGCACGCGGAGGACGTCGCGGGCGACGAGCACGGCCCCGGCTCTGACGGAGTGCTTGAGACGGACACGAGCAGTTGCGGATACGGGACGACGCAAACCGAGATCCTCGGCTTCAACCATCAGGTGGCCAAGCGGTACGTCGCGCACGTGGCGTATGCGGACGGTCACGCGGATGTGCTGATCGAGCCCAAGGGCATTGCGGACACCGATTTGAAAGAGCTGGCGCGACAGCTTTGCTGCGGCGATGAGGTCAGCCAGGACTTGCGCGAGAAGATGCGCTGATGACGCGGACGGCTGAAGGAACAGGCACAGAGAATTTTTGGACGGACCCTAGAGAGGCAGGAGTCGCTAGATGAAATGGCTAACCCAATTGTTCGGTTTCTTGGTTTTGGCGCTGGTTCAGACCTCCGCGTTTGCCGCGGCGACGTCGACCCTGCCCGAGAACCGCATCTTGCTGTTTGACGACTATGCGTTGACCAACGCGCCGAATCCGGTTTGGCGGCATGTGGGGCCTGTGCCTGACGGTTCCGCAAGTAGAAAGGCCCTTCTTGCAGGAACAAACCACTATCACCGCTCAGGATGGACTCTGCTGTCGTGCCGTACGGGAACTGCAAGGGGTCTTGGAATTGTCGTTCCGTTGAGTGTTTCGACAAATCTCGCCGCTAATATGCAGAACACATTGTCAGCCCAGATAGAATCCCCAGTATTTCAGGAAGGTGTCGGCACGATCTACTTTGAGGCAATCAACAATGTGGAGACCAATCGCGTCGTGGTGGAACTTGCCACGAACATGGTTTCCGCGGTTGATCCCAACGAATTCTTTCCGATGAATCCTCCCTCGACAAATGGGTTAATGTATGTCTGGTTGACGTTGGACGAGTTGGTTTTGAGGGCAGCTTCGACAAACGAATTCACGCGGTATACCAAGCTCCTGAATTACCGTCAGCCAGCCAAGTTGCGTATCCGACGGACGGATGTCAATACTGGTAGTAGCCTGTTAGACTCATCTTTGGTTGTCATCGACAACATCCGCGTGTC
>JANYBJ010000064.1 GCA_025360845.1 bacterium | reverse complement strand
CAACTCGATGATCGGCTGATCGAGGAGGTCGCCCTGCTTGGGAAGCGCCGGACCAAAAAAGAGGCCGTGACGCAGGCGCCGGCACCACATCTCCGGTGACCGATGATCGGAAACGAAGCCGATATTTTTTGAAAGTGACGGATGTACAAGGCATGAGAGATATATGAAAGGTCTCGATGTCCCGACCCCCTACACCCCTTGCTTAACGCGAACAGCATCCGTCGCGTCAAGCCGTTTGTCGAATGTTGAGACGTGACCCCGTAGAGGCACGATTTGTCGAATGTTGAGACGTGACCCCGTAGAGGCACGTGACCCCGTAGAGGCACGAAGGGCTCAAGAGGGGAAGGCGTTTTGTAGTGGAAAACACGAACGGCGATGGAGGCTTTCGTCGGCGCATCAGGGCGACCGGAGGCGGTAGAAACGGGCAGGATAGTTGGTCCACTGAGAATCGCCGAATATGAACGTGCCGTCAATGAGGGTGTTCGTCACCAACGGAAGCCAGAAGGGATTGACCAGATTCGTGCAGACTTCCACAACGACGACCAGATTGCTGGTTCCGGTGATGTCGAAGCCGAATTGGCTCGTCCGCACACCAAGGTTACAGATTGAAGGTGACAGCCGATTCACTGTCAGCAAAGTGCTTCCAGTGATGTCGCCTACGGTTGCGGAAATCGTGCTGGTTCCACCGGCGAGGACCGTGGCAAGACCGTCCGCAGTGATGCGGGCGACAGTCGGATTTCCACTGCTCCATGTGCTTTCGCCCGGCGTGGACGTGAAGATTTCAAGAGCAGCAACAAAGAACCCGTTATACCCCCCAACCGCATATATTTTATTATTCGTCTCATCCGCAGCAACGCCAATATTGTGACGGCCTGTCGGCATCAGCGCAAAATCGGAGGTCCATGAGTTCAACGCCGGGTCATACGCGAAGACTCTTCGTTCGGGGCTTGGCCCGGACCCAACTGAATACAATTTGCCATTCAGAACCACGCCCTCGCCGTTTCCATCCATAAATGGCATCGGCGCAGTCGTTGACCAAGTATTCAGATTCGGATCGTAAACATGCGTCGCGGCGATCAAGCCGGAATCATCCGCCCCCCCAGCCACATACAATTTTCCGCTAATCGCCCCAACCAACGCGTAATCGTGGGCCGTCGGCATTGAAGCTTGGGTCGACCAAGTATTGCTTGAGGGGTCATACGCCTCGACTCGGTCGAGGCAGGATGCACTTCCTCTGCTATAACCACCGACGGCGAAGATTTTTCCATTCAACGCCGCCGCTCCGAGACCGGTGCGGGCTCCCAATGGCATGGGTGCAAGAGTTCTCCAAATGTTGGTTGCCGGATCATAACTGTATAGTGTGTCACGCTGCTGGCCGCTGGAGGGGTTGTGGCCGCCGACAACATAAATCTTTCCATCGAGAACGGCGACGCCAAAATATTGTAGGCCATCTACAGGCAGGGGCGCCCCCGTCGTCCATCTGTTGTTTGTTGGATTATAAATTCCAAGCCTCGCTGTGTTCCAGCCGGCGATGGCAAAAAATTTGCCTCCGACAAAAGCTCCGCCTAGCGCGTAACTTGTTTCTGGAATCGCCGCCCCAGTCATCCAGCTACTTGCCCCTGAAAGCAGAGCTCGGGACGAGCCGTCTGTGAACGTGCCCATCGCGGTGAACGGCTGTGTGGCGCCAGTGACAAGGGTCGGGTTCGCGGGCAGCACCGTAATCGAAGCAAGAGTCGCTGGGTTGACCGTCAGCTGGGCAACGCTGCTGGTGACGCTGCCCCAGACGTTGGTGATCACAACTGTGTAAATGCCTGCCTGATTGGTCTGGATGTTGCTTAACGTCAAAGAGGCACGGGTGGCTCCGGTGACAGGCACAGCGCCTTTGCGCCACTGATAGGCGAGCGGTTCTGTGCCTGTGGCCGATACGCTGAAGGTGGCAGTTGAGGTCACGTTCACGATCAGGTTCGTTGGCTGACTGGTAATGCTTGGCCGTGCCATAGACACAAGCGCCACGGTATGACCAGAACCCGCCGCAATGGCTGTCACATTGCTCAAGCCGGGAGGAACATTCGTTTGGCCAGCGAAGTTCCATCCCCACGCGATCATCATGCCATCGCTCTTCAAGGCTGCGGTATGATAAGCCCCTGCCGCAATAGCCGTCACATTGCTTAATCCGTCAGGAACGGTAACATCAATATACGCTGAGACGTTATAAATGCGTCCCCAAGCCACTACCGTGCCGTCGTTTTTCAAGGCTAGGGTGTAAGCCGAGCCCGCGGCAATGGCCGTCACGTTGCTCAGGCCTGCGGGAACGTCCGTTTGCCCCTGTTCATTGCATCCCCACGCCGTCACGGTGCCATCGCTCGTCAAAGCCACGGTGTGGCTGTTGCCCGCCGAAATGGCCGTTACCCCGCTCAAGCCGTCAGGAGCGTCCGTTTGTCCATAGGCGTTCCATCCCCACGCCACCACGGTGCCATTGGTCGTCAAGGCCACGGTGTGCCAGTCACCCGCGGCAATGGCCGTCACGTTGCTCAAGCCGACAGGAACATCCGTTTGGCCATAGGCATTATGTCCCCACGCCACCACCGTGCTGTCGCGCTTCAAGGCCACGACGTGGTAGCCGCTCCCCGTCGCGATGGCCGTCACACCGCTCAATCCGGACGGAACGTTTGTTTGGCCGTAGTTGTCCTCCCCCCACGCCACCACCGTGCCACCCACAGATTGGGCTTGGAGGTCGGTGGCCGCCGTGAGTAAAAGCAACAGTGCCAACAAAAGGGCGGGAAGCACCGTCATGGCCGACAAAGGCCATGTCCTGTCGATCCCTGCCGCACAAGATGGTTTCATGTTACTCCTTGGATGCAATCACGGAATTGCTGGCACCCGTTTCCCGATGCCGTCGTGAAGGGCATGGATGCTATGGCTTTCGAAGCCTGTAGAATCCCCGTGTTTCTGTTGGAGTGCTGATAAAGGTCATTGACGTGTCGTTGGTCTGGTATAGGTTCGGCGGCACAAGAGTCCATGGCGGAGGCGCACCACTCAATGTGGTGGTCTGCTGGAGTTCCCAGCCGGCGGAATACAACGGCCAAGTGATGCGGATTTGACCGGAAAGTAGGGTGATCGCCAGCTGCAGTTCGGCGGACGCCATGCTGCAGTAGCTTCCCTCATCCAGCGTGTAGTTGCCGCCCGCCATGGGGCCGACATCCGTACAACCCATCGTGCCGGTCATCACAAAGTTACCGCCGCTCGCTGTGCCGCTGCCGTCGACGGCGCCCCAGTCGAGAGCGAAGCCTTGCGCCAGAACCGCGGGGCAGACTGCGGTCAGACACAGCCACGCGACAGCCAATCCGGTTGCCGGCGTTCGCGTACTCATCACCATTTTCATGGTTTGCCCCCTGACTGTTGGCGTTCGCGAATCACCTGCTGGTTCTCGTAGCCTTTGCGAACGCCTTGCACGAGGTAGTCGAACTGTCCGTTCTTGCCCTGCGCGTCACGCACGACGAGCCGGCGGGCGTCGGCTGTTACGACATACAACTGCAGCCACTCCCCGCGCGGCGTCACCTGAGCGGTGACGCCGTTTACACCGGTCACCATACGGAAATGTTCGGGCAGTTCAATGATCGCTTCCCCATTCGTTAGGCTCGCGGAGCCGCGCACATAGGTGCCTGCTTCTGGCCCTTCGAGGCAGGTATAGACGATCTCCTTGAAAGGATCGCCGGGATGAGGCTGGACAAAGTTTTTTATCCCTTTTACGTTCAAGTCGCCATCCACATTCAACGTTCCTGTTATATTCAAACCGCCGTTTACTTCCAAATCGCCGCGAACGGCCAAAACATTTCCGTCCCCTCTGATCCCGCCGCCCCAAATGGTCAAACCGCCATCCGGACCTTCGATACCGCCTAACGCAGAGAGCGTGTTGTCGAATGACCCCCCGCCATAACTGTACAAGTCGCCATTCGTGTCCAGATCGAAATTCGGTGCGTGGATGCCTCCTCCGGGCTCGAAGAGCACCTGCCAGTTCGGTCCGATGGAGAACATCAGAAGATTGGAATGCACCTGACTCTGGCCGTCGGTGAGGCTGCCCACGTGCATATCCCAAGGACTAATGTCGACACCGCCCGCTTTGACCGCGTACAGCGCATAGGGGGTTAGCGGCGCGGGCTGACGCGGGCTGAGTGTCGTGAACACGCTGCCGCCATTGGTTTGGACCGCGATCTGTAACCAGCGGGCCTCGCCGTTGAACGTGCCGGCCAGAGCGCCGAAGTCCAGCCGCACGGTAAACATGCCGTTGCTTACGTTCACATGGTTGAGCACGTTCGGCGTGCCGATGCCGGTGCCGCCGGAACCGGCGTCATAGAGGTTGAACTGGAAATTATGCAGCCCGTTTGCGGGACTTCCGGACGTGTTGAGTTTGCCCCGATATTCAAAGGCTGTGCCCATCGGAGCGCTCCAAGAGAAAGAGGACAGGCAGAGTGCGACTGCCAGACCAGCGATCATGTTCTTGTAGCACATAACGGTTCCGTTCCTTTCTTTAACCTTTGTGTCACGCCTATTAAAAGACCACCTAACGTATGAGTAGGCATTTGTCATAAGTGTGCAAGTGCGGGTAATAATAGTCAAACTATTTTGAAGTTCTTTCGGGTGCGATTTTAATCTGTTAAAGGTTAAGCGGCCTTTTGGTGCGAGCGGTAGCGGGCGTGGATGGCTGCCATTCTTACGGCGTTGGCGTGCCGCCAGTGCATGCCGGCCTGCTTGGCAGGGCACAGGAGTCGTATCGCGACATCGAGACATTTCGATTTCCCCAAACGCCTTTTACGGCCATCACTTTCAAAAATATCGACCTCTTTTTCCGGCCATCGAGCACCTGAGATAGGGTGCCAGCAACACTCAACGTTGTGCCTGATTCACCGTGCCATAGTTTGAATGTTATAGACTCCCCAATCCCAATGCAAACCAGTTTGTCCGTTTGTCGCGATACGACCCCTTTACCTCCACGGGGAACAGAAAGCATGACGCCAAATTGTCGAATATTTAGCTACGACCCTGTGTCTACTTCCAGGACCGCGTGACGGCTGTGACCAACCTCGAGGCCCAGACCATGACGGTCGCCTACCTCGTCGGCGGGCTCGTCTCCTCGGTGAGCCGCTTCGACGGCGTCACGGTCTCCAACGTCTACGACCGTGCGGGCCGTGTGGTGCGCACCCTGCACAACGGCGCGACGTCGGCTGAATACGCCTGGCGGGCCAACGGCCAGCCGCTCGCCGCCAGCAACGCGGTCGCCAAGGTCTCCTGGGGCTACGACCTTGCCGGCCGGGCCACCAACGAAACGACCCGAGTGTCGGGCTTCGAGTGTCGAGCGTCCATCTCCCTCGATCCCGCCGGGAACGCCACGAACACGGCGTTGAGCGTTGGGAGTTCGGCGTTGAGTTTTGGGCGTTCTTTCGATGCGGCGGAGCGTCTCTACAGCCAGGTCACCGCGGCCGGTTCGTTCACGAACGTCTACTGCGACTGGAACGGGCTGGCCGCGGGCGTCAGCAACGCCGCGTTGACAGCGGAGAGCGCGTATGACATGCTGGACCGCGTGACGAACATCGTTTACCGCAACGCCTCAGCAACGGTCGTCGGCGCCTTCGCGTACCGGTACGACGTGCTCGGCCTCGTCACGCAGAAGATCTCGTACTCGGCCGCGACGTCGCTCACGAACGTCTACGTCTACGACAAACTCGGGCGGCTCACCAACGAGATCGCCCGGTCCGGCAGCGGGGCCTCCACGAACAAATTCACCTACGATCTGGCGGGCAACCGCTTGACCGCCGGCGCCGCCACCTTCACGTATGCCAACAACCGCCTGAACGGAGCCCTGCACGACAAGGCCGGTAATGTGACCAACATGGTGCGCGGCACGGTCACGCTCGCCCTGTCGTGGAACACGCAGGGGCAGCTCGCTTCCGTCTCCACGAACCGCGTCTTGGCCGAGTCCTACGCCTACGACCCGCTGGGGCGGCGCGTCAAGACGACAACGGGCGGCGTCAGCGTGTACCATGTTTATGACGGCGACGAGTGCGTCGCCGACCTAGACGCCGCGGGCAACCCGCTGCGCTCCTACACCTGGGGGCTGGGGATTGATAATTTGCTGGCGATAACCGTTTACGCGGCTGGAGCGACGAATAGCTATTATGCGGTCAAAGACCGTCTCGGCAGCGTGCAGGCGCTGGTGGACGTTTCTGGCGCTGTTGTGGAGTCCTACACCTATGACGCATGGGGTGTGACGGTCATCAAGAACTCGGGCGGGGCGGTCATTACCTCCTCCGCCTACGGCAACCGCTACATGTTCCAAGGGCGGGAATACGCTACCTCGACCGGGCTCTACAATTTCCGCGCCCGCTGGTACGCGCCGACAATCGGGCGTTGGCTGTCGAAGGACCCGATCGGGCTTGAGGGCGGGTTGAACCTGTATGCGTTCTGCGGGAACGATCCGGTGAATTATAGAGATGTTTTTGGACTTGATCCGACGCACGGCTATTTGTCGCCGGGAGAGGCGGGGGATGCTGCTGCTAGTTACGGACCTAATGGGCTCTTTGGAAAAGAAAAGGGCGGAATCATCTATAAAAAAACGGATGGCTATTACTATCATACCCCTCCCGGTAATGATCCAAAAGACTCATGGGGTGGCTGTAATCCAGCTGCTGCCGAGAAGTTTTTGTCGGATGACGACACTATAATTGGCTACTGGCACAATCACCCATGGCCTTGGCCGGGGCCTTCTCCTGAAGATTGGTTTGGAGCTGGAACGCTGGTGGCTCAAGACTGTTCCTATCGTTATAATGTCGTGAATACGATAGGAGGTCCTAGGGCGTTTGGTTTGATTCCAAATAAAGATGGTGGATTCAAAAGATTTAAGGGTGATGCTAGAGACCCTAATTTTTTCTTTCCTCCAGCACGATAGCGATTTCGATTTTGCGTATCGGGAAAACTTGTGAAAGAAACCTAAGTAACTGTAATTAAGAAGAGCAGGACGGAAAAATGAAAAAAGGAATTGCAAACATTCTATTTGTGCTTTTGATTCTGATTCTTTTGATCTTATTGCCAAAGGTCTACTTGGAAGGCAAGAAACGAGGGTACGCCAAGATCAGGCCCAAGACAATCATTCTTTTTGGAAAAGGTGAAACGAACAGCTTTTTTGATGTGGATAAAATTCTTGTTAGAATGCCACATGGACGAAGTCTCGAAATCAACGTTGGCAATGGCATATCAGAAGAATCCATCGGTATTCAGATGGTCACGCCTCGAAACGTAGATAATGAGCTCGTTAGAATAGGCACTTTTAAGACTCCTGGAGGAGGCCTTCGTGTTGGGCTATATTCTGACGACAAAAAAATGGAATAGAGGACGTATCGGGACAAATGGATAAACAGAAGCCGCGTCGATCTTCGTCCTTTGAGGCTCGGAGGGTGGCAGGTTCGCGGGGCCGTTTGCGGCTGCACGTTCCCGTGCGCGGCAGGCGCCCGGTTGGCGAGGGAGGCGGTGTAAGGACAAACCGGCTTGCATTGGGATTGGGGAGTCTATAACATTCAAACTATGGCACCGTGGATGAGGCACAACGCCGAGTGTTGCTGGCACCCTATCGCAGGTGCCCGATGGCCGGAAAAGGCGTTTGGGGAATTGAAATGTCTCGATGTCGCGATACGAACCCTAGACGTTGCAGAATGGAGAGGTAAATGTCTAATGTCGGTTGCGCTGAAAAAGTCGGGCGGCAGGCGGATTGACCGCAGGCCGCCCTTCTTCATTTCCGTTTCTTTGCTTTGACCGGCGGCGGAGCCGCTCGCACAAGGTGGAGTTCCTTCCGGTCGAGCAGTTCCCACGAGACTTCCTCGCCGCCCTCGACGCCCAGCGCCGCCGC
>JANYBJ010000304.1 GCA_025360845.1 bacterium | reverse complement strand
GTCTTCGACCGTGCCCATGGTGACGAGAAAGAGGATCGTGACGGGCGTCGATTTCTCCCACTGGATCTTGGAGTCGCGCAGCAGGCCCTTGAACGCCTTGCAGGCATCCGGAGTTCTGAACGAGAGCGTGAGCTTGAGCGGGTCATGCATGTAACCTTCGCGCGCATAGGTCTCCGAATTCGAGCCGACGATCTCGCGCAAGCCCACGAAACAGGCGTCCTCGGGCAGTCCGCAGCCGAACGCCACCCGCTGTTTGAAGTTCTTGACCCAGCGCAGGCGCTCCTCGATCAGCTTGAGCCCTTCCAGGCGCATCTCGACGCCGGCGCAGTCCAGCGTGGCCATCATCGGGTAGTGGGGCGAGGTCGAGTGCCAATAGCGCAGCACCTCGTGCAGGTCGTGGCTGAACTTTTCGTAGGAGCCGTGGCCGTTCAGCGCAAAGCGGGTGCGCAGCCACTTCCAGTCGAGGGCCTCCCCTTCGAAAAGCTGTTTGAAGCGCAGCGAAACGTGGATCATCGACGCCTGGCTGAAGGCGGCGAGCGCCTTGTGGGTGGACTGCACCGCGAAGTGCGCGCTGGTGGTCTCGTGGATGGCGTTGTAGCGCACGCGCTTGCCGTTTGAGGTGACCGAGGTGTAGAACGGGTGGAAGCTCAGGTAGGGAGCCCACGCCTCGTCGGCGTAGAAGAGCATGCCGTTGCGCTCGCAGAGACGGGCGATTTCCCAGACGGGATAGAGAATGCCCTCGTAGGTGCAGGTGGTGAGCACCAGCATGCGGGGTTTCGCGTTCTCCGGGTAGTCGGCACCGATGGCTTTGCGCAGGTCGCTCATGGAGATCGGACCCCAGACGCCGAGGCGGGCGTTGAAATTGGCGGGCAGGTAGTGCGGAATCGCGCCGGCCATGACCACCGCGTGATGGACGGACTTGTGGCAGTTGCGGTCCAGCAGCACGGTCTCGCCGGGGCGGAGCAGGGTCATCAGCATGGCCTTGTTCGAGGTGGTCGAGCCGTTGGTGATGTAGCAGCTCTGGGCGGAGCCGAAGATCTCCGAGGTCAGGCGCTGGGCGTCGGCGAGCGGCGTGCGCGAGTCGGGCTTCGAAAGGTCCCCGAGGCTGTGGACCGAGACGCTGAGGTCCGAGCGGAAACTCATGGCGCCGTACTCCTGCCGGAAGCCTTGGAGAAAGAGCGAGCGGCTGAAGGCATGGCCCGCGTTGTGGCCGGGCGTGTGCCACGAGGTGCCGGCCTCCTTCATCACGTAGTGGCGCAGGGCATGCCAGAAGCGCGGCTCCCACAGGGCGCGGAAGAGGTGCTGGATGCGCGGCAGGTGCTCGTCGATTGCGGTGAACACCTCTTTGGGCTTGAGCACCCAGCGGCTTGACGGCACGCGCACCCGCTCCGCGCCGGGGGTGGTGAGAACCACCTTGGGGATCGCGGGGAAATAGGTGTAGAGCCACTGGAGCAGCGGTACGCCGTCGACCTCGAGCGCGTGCAGCGGGAGCGGGTACGGTGTGCCGTCCTCGTCGGTGGCGGAGAAGGTGTCGTCGAGCAGAAAGAGGATACAGTCTTTGCCGTCGTCGGTCATCAAGCCGTCGATCCGGTCATCCAAAAAGAGGGCGTCCTTGAGTTCGTCGGCGCTGGTGACCTCGACGATGCGCAGGGGCGGCCAGTCGATCGGCTCTTCGGAGGGGAAGGTTTCGTCGCAGAACTCGTGGAACGCGTCGGTGAGCCCGTTCGCAAGCGCTTGGATGCTGTCGCGGTCCGAAGGTTTATCTTGGAGATGGAAGACGGTGAGCTCATTCATGAATGACAAGAGATTACGGCATACGCGGGTCTCTGACAACGCCATTTTTCGGCCGGGCGAGTTTTACCTGGGTGAAAGGGCGGAAAAGCCTGCTTCAGGAGCGACCGGGGGACCGTTAAAAATAACAACATTGTGCTTGATGATTAACTAAATGGTAAGTATCATTATGAAATGCTGATGGTGAGAACAGAGACGAAACGTGGGGTCCTCACAGGGGGTCCTCTGGTTTTGTTTTTCACCTGCGCGATGTGTGGCGCTCCCCCGCCAGCATACGGCGGGCAGGTCGGCGTCCTTGAACAGGGGCTTGATCCGCTCGCCCTTCAACCCTTCGGACAGCTCACGCATTGGCTGTGGGTTCTCAGCCTGATCGGTGCCGTGTTCGCGGTCATGCTGGGAGCGGCCGCGTGGATTCTGCGGCGTCTGGTGGGGACGCGCACCGCCGAGTTGACCGAGGCCAACCGGAGGTTGCACCAGGAGATCGCGGAGCGTGTGCAGGTTGAGGCGGCCATGCGCGAGCGCGAGGATAATTACAGCAACCTGGTGGGGTGCGCGTTTGACGCCATCATGCTTTTCGGCATGGACCGCCGGTGTCGCACCGCGAACCAGCAGTCGGCTGACATGTTCGGCTATTCACTCGATGAGTTGCTCCGGATAGACTGGACGGAACTGGCGCACCCGAACGACTTGCCGAAGCTTCTGAAACGGTTTCAGGACCGAGTGGCGGGCCTTCCCTCGCCGGCCAGATACGAGGCTCTTTTCCGCAGCAAAGACGGGCACGAGCTGCCGCTCGAAGTCTCTGTGAGGGGGAGCGTGTGGCGGGGGGATGCCGTGTTCATCGCCCTGTTCAGGGACATTTCGGAACGGAGGCGGTTGGAGGCCGAGATCCTGAAGATCAGCGAATGGGAGCGGGCGCGGATCGGGCAGGACCTGCACGATTCGATCGGGCAGCAGCTCACCGGCCTTGCTTTTCTGTCCGAGGCGGTGGGCGACGAGTTGAATGCCGAAGGTTCCCCGCACCGGGTGGAGATCGAGAAGATCTGCGGGTATCTGAAAGCCTCGCATGGCCAGTTGCGGCAAATTGTTCAAGGGCTGTTGCCTCTCAATCTGGCGGACGGGCTCGCAAGCGGGCTGGGCCGGCTGGCGGAAAACGCCGAGGCGACATTGGGGATCGACTGCTATTTTAATGATGAACTCGAGCTCGCCTCACTGAGTCCTTCCATCTCTACCCATCTCTACCATATCGCCCAAGAGGCGGTGGCGAATGCCGTCAGGCATGGCTGTGCCCGTCAGGTGGATATCACGTTGCGCCCGAACGGCGAGCGTGGCGAACTGGTGATCAAAGACGACGGGAGCGGCTCAAGCCCGGACGAGGACAACAACCACGGATCGGGACTGAGGATCATGCGGTACCGGGCCGATCTGATCGGCGGGTCATTGGCGATCATCCGTAACAAAGGGCCGCGCGGTTTAACGGTACGGTGTACGTTCGACTTGGAAGCGGGTGCCAATCCGAAAACGGAGGCTGGAAATGAAGCGAGTAAAGGGTGATTCGTTGGGGTCGGCGCAACGGAGCCGGGGGGGGAAGCGCGTCGTGCTGGTGGATGACCATCCGTTGGTGCGCGAGGGACTTGCGGCATTGATCCGGACGACGTCGGATCTGGCGGTTGCGGGCGAGGTCGGCAATGCCGCGGAAACCCTTCAGTTGCTCGAGTCCGAGACGCCCGACCTGATTCTGCTGGATCTCGGCTTGCCGGGGACCAGCGGGATCGAGCTGCTCAAAGATCTGCGTGTCAGATATCCGCAGGTCCGTGTGCTGGTGCTCTCCATGCATGAGGAGAGCGTCTACGCGGAGCGCGTGCTGCGGGCGGGCGCGCAGGGGTACATCATGAAACACGAGATCGGCGAGACAATCCTCGAAGCCATCCGGAGTGTCCTGCGCGGCGAATTGTACGTTAGCCCCAATATCGCCGCCCACATGGTCAAAATCTTCGTGGGAGGCAAACAGGGGAAAGACGTTCGCACGGGCGTCGAACAGCTCACGGACCGCGAGTTACAGGTCTATACCTGCATCGGGAAAGGCATGTCCACGCAAGATGTCGCCGAGCATCTCCACCTGAGCGCAAAGACGATCCAAACCTACCGCGAACACATCAAGCGCAAGCTCAATCTGCGCAACGCCATGGATCTGGTTCATCACGCCATGCACTGGGTCGAAGCCGAAAACGGGCGGCTTTCGCGTCCGTAAAGGACCTCCGTCACTCCGCCGGCATGTCTGCCCGCAGCCAGTCGGCCTCCCCGAGGCCGGCTGCAAGACGGGCGAAGACCTCGGGGATCGGGGTGTCGAAGAAGAGCCGCTTGCCGCTGTGCGGATGGTCGAAGGCGATGGACTTGGCATGCAGGCAGAGCCGCTCGCGGAAGGGGTCGCGTGTGCCGTATTTGGGGTCGCCGACCACCGGATGCCCGTGCTCGGTAAACTGCACGCGGATCTGGTTCTTGCGGCCGGTCAGCAGCTTGATCTTCACGAGGCTCAGCGCCGGCGTCTCCTTGAGCACCGTGTAGGCGGTCCGGGAAAACTTGCCTTTCGAGGGATCTGCCACGGAGTAGACGAACTGGTCCTCGTTCTCGGCCAGATAGCTGGAGAAGATTCCCGCCTTCGCTTTCAGGTGTCCCCGTACCGCGGCGAGGTAGTATTTTTCGGTGGCCTTCCAGTTGTCCTTGAGCCGCTGCTGCGCCTCCTCGCTCTTGGCGAAGAGCAGGAGGCCCGAGGTCTCGCGGTCCAGACGGTGTACGAGAAAGACGTGTTTGCCGGAGCGGGCGCAGCCTTTGCGGACATAGTCGTTCAGGACGTTTTCGGCGGTGAAGTCCTCTCCCTTGCGCGTGGCCGTGGTCAGCACGCCCGGCTCCTTGTTGATCACGATGAGGTCGCGGTCCTCGTGGAGGATCTCGAGACCGCGCGGGCGGTGCTTGCGTGGGACGGGTCGGTTGATGGAGGTCATGGGCGTTACGGCTTCAGGGCTTTCTCGATCGCGTCGATCAGCTCCTGTGCGTCGGGGGTTGTGCGCGAACCGAAGCGGGCTGCCAGCTTGCCGTCCCTCCCGACCAGGAACTTGTTGAAGTTCCACGACACCTCGCCGCCCATGCCGGGGTGCAGCGTGTTGTCCGTGAGCCAGGCGAAAAGCGGGTGCTTGTCGTCGCCTTTGACGGGAATCTTGGCGAAGAGCGGAAAGGTCACTCCGAAATTCAGCGTGCAGAACTGCTGGATCTCGGCGTTGGTCCCAGGCTCCTGTCCCAGAAAGTCATTGGAGGGGAATCCCAACAGGACCAGTCCGCGCTCGCGATAGGTGTCGTACAATTTCTGAAGCCCGGCGTACTGTTTGGTGAAGCCGCACTTGCTGGCCACATTGACGACCAGCGCGACTTTGCCCCGATAGGGAGCCAGGTTGGTGCGCGTGCCGTCGATGGTCTCAACCCCGAACGTGTAGAAGGCGGAGGACGCCGCGGCGGCGCGGGCGAGCGGCACATGGATCTCCGACTTGCGCAGGAACCACGGCACGAAAGGCGAGTTCCAGTATACGGCATAAGGCGCTCCGTTGGCGCGCCACTCCGTCTGGAGGGTCAGCCAGGCGTTGAGACGCTTGAGGCCTTGGTCAAAGTTCTCGCGGGTGTAGCTGCCGCGCAGTCCGATGCTGGCCACGGTCGTCTCCGGCAGGGTCCGCACCTCCACCTCGTTGGCGGAGGTGATGGCCCGCGTCTTGTGCTCGCCTCCGACGAAAAAGATCATCTCGTTCGTCGACGCGGAGGCCTCGACCGGGACGCTCATCGCGATCTGGTTGTCTTTGATGTAGTTGAAGAGCTTCATGAACGCCGCGCCGCGGTCGTCGAAGGCGTCGCCCGGGGCGGACGCGACCAGCGTCCTTCGCGCGGGCAGCGTTTTGGTCTCGATCGTGCCGACGGGCGTACGAGGGTAGATGGATTCGTAAGACATGGCTCTTCCTCCCGACAGTAATAGGACTGACAGACTCAGCAACAGGGTGTTGAACGGTTTCATCGCACGCATGGCACGCCGCCTTTCGTTTGGTTTCAGTATAGCACCCTGAATAGGGGGGCGGCAACGGTTTGGATTGACAATTCAGCGCCGGGGTTGTGATAATACCGCCCACAATAAGTTAGGGATGGAAGACGTTGATAAACCGAAAAGCGCCTCACGGCGTCACAACACCGTAGAGTAATAAGCGGATGCGGGCTAATGCCGCGTCCGCGATAAGGGAGAAGGGTATGTCGAACACGATGCCGATGAGTACGCGCGTCAAACTCAGTTTGATGATGTTTTTGCAGTTCATGATGTTCGCGGTCTTCTGGGCCGCTCTTGCGCCTTACGTCACCAACCAGGGCGAAGGCTGGGCATCGTGGAAGCCGTGGATCTTGTCGACAATGGCGCTGGGCTCGCTGGCTTCGCCGCTGATGGGCATGTTTGCCGACCGTTACTTTAACGGTGAAAAGGTGCTGGCGGTTTCTAATCTGATCTGCGCGGTGATGCTCTTCATGACGGCGCGCGCGACATCGGGACTGGAGGTTTTCGTCTGTCTGCTGATCACCCTGCTGTTTTACATGCCGACATGGGGTTTGACCGCGGCGATCGCGATGTCCAACAGCCCGGCCGAGCAGTTTCCGCAGATCCGCGTGTTTGGCACCATCGGCTGGGTTGCGTCCGTGCTGTTCGGCCTGGTGGGCATGCAGGTGTTCAATGTCAAGATTGACGGAACGAGTATCCCGTTCTACTGCGGTGCCGGCGCGGCGATTGCCGCAGCGCTGGTCGCCTGGATGTGCCCCGCCACGCCTCCCAAAGGCAAAGGCCAGCCCTTCTCGGTTATCGACGCGCTGGGCTTGCGTGCTCTGTCCATGCTGAAGGATAAGAATTTTGCGGTGTTCATCTTCGTGACCTTGGTGGCGATGATCCCCTTCAACATTCACTTTGCGTTCTTGGGCGACTTCCTGGCTTCGAAGGGTTTCCAGCAAGTGACGGCCGTGAGCTATATCGGCCAGGCCGCGGAAGTCTTCTGCATGTTGCTGGTGACGTGGGCCATGCGCAAATTCGGGGTGAAGTGGTCGATCGTCGCGGGATTGCTTGCCCTGACGATCCGCTATGTCGCGTACTATTTCGCGGCCGGGGACATGACCTCGCTGGTGTATGTCGGCATCCTGATCCACGGCGTGATTTTCGGTTTCTTTGTGGTCGGCGGCCAAATTTATGTCGGCAAAACGGCGAGCGCGGACATGCAGGGCCAGGCGCAGGGCTTCTATGCGCTGATGGCCTTCGGAGTCGGCTCGTTCATCGGCACGTTCTTCAACGATGCGCTGATCAAGTTTTACACCAAGCCTGAGGTTTTGCAGGGCGGGACCACCGTGCTGAAGGGAAACTGGGGAAGCATTTGGCTCGTGACGCTGGCCTGCGCAGTTGTCTGCACGGTGGTGATGGCCGTGTTCTTCAATCCGAAGATCGACGATAAGAAGGAAGCGTAAGCCATGGCCCGTTACCTGGTCGGCATCGATAACGGCGGCACACTGTCCAAGGCGGCGGTCTTCACCGAAGACGGCCGCGAGCTGGCTGCCGCATCCCGCAAAGTCGCTGTCCTCGAGCCGCAGCCCGGCTGGTCGGAACGAGACATGGACGCCATGTGGCGCGGCACGGCCGAGGCGATCCGCGAGGTGATCGCGAAGGCTGGCGTGAATGCGGCGGACATCGTTTGCGTCGCCTGCACCGGCCACGGCAACGGGCTCTATCTGATCGACGCGGACGGCAACCCCGTCCGCAACGGCATCAACTCCATGGACGGCCGCGCGGCCGGCATCATCGCGCAATGGAAGGCGGACGGCGTCGACGCCCAGGCGCTGCCCAAGACCGCGCAGTGCATCTGGCCCGCGCAGCCCAACGCCCTGCTGGCTTGGCTGCGCGACCATGAGCCGCAGTCGATTGAACGTGCCACCTCGTTGCTGATGGCCAAGGACTTCATCCGGTTTAAACTGACCGGAGAAGTGAAGATGGAACTCACCGACATGAGCGGCACGAGCCTCATGAACGTGATCACCGGACAGTACGACGACGAGGTGCTGGAGATCTTCGGCATCAGCGAAATGAAGCGCCTGTTGCCTCCGCTGGTGAAGAGCGCCGACCTCTGCGGCACCGTCACGCCGGCGGCCGCAGCGGCGACAGGGCTGAAGGCCGGCACGCCGGTGGCGGGCGGCATGTTCGACATCGACGCCTGCGGCCTGGCCTCCGGGTGCGTGGACGAGCGCCAGTTCGTGATCGTGGCGGGCACATGGGGCAACAACCAGTATATCGCGCGGCAGCCGCTGGTCGACAGGGGGCTCTTCATGACCTCGTGTTACAGCATGCCCGGCTGGTATCTGATGCTCGAAGGCAGCCCCACGGGCGCGGGCAATCTGGAGTGGTTCGTCAGCGAGTTTCTCGGCGACAAGAAAGAGGCCCTGACGCAGGCGGGGAAGGGAAGCATCTATGAGTGGGCGAATGCGGCCGTGAGCGCGCTGGCTCCGCGCGAGAGCGATCCGCTCTTCCTGCCGTTTTTGTATGGCTCGAACGTCGGCTATCCGGCCAAGGCGTGCTTTCTCGGACTCGAGCACCGGCACACGCGTGACGACGTGATGCGGGCGGTGTATGAGGGCTGCATCTTTTCGCACAACTATCATTTGCAGCGACTCTACGCGTTCCGCGCGAAGCCGGAGGTCATCAGGCTCACCGGCGGTGCGGCACGCAGCGCGGTGTGGGTGCAGATGTTCGCCGACATTTTTCAGGTGCCTGTCGAGATCCCCGACGGCTCCGAACTCGGCGCGCTCGGCGCGGCGGTGGCGGCGGCAGTGGCCTGCGGCATCTACCCGTCCTACGAAGTGGCGGTCGCCTCCATGGCCCGTGTCGCGCGCCGGCACGAGCCCGATCCCGCTCGCCGCAATGTCTATGCAGCCCGCTACGCGAAATACCTCAAGGCCGTCGAGGCACTGAAAGCGTTTTTCTGACAATCAGCCCTGTTCTGAGAACGTCCGCTCTGCTTTGCGGCTTGCCTTCTGGGTTGTATAAACTATACTCAACTCATGAGTTTGGGATGGGCCATAGCACGACGCGCATACGCCTGCCGGGCGGCATGTGTGGCATTGGTTTGGCCGTGGCTGGCAGAGGCTGCTCACGGGGACGTTTACATTTCCGAACTGCTGGCGGACAACGCGAGCGGCCTTGCGGACGACGAGGGGGACCGTCAGGACTGGCTCGAGCTGTACAACTCCGGCGACAAGGCGGTGAACCTCGACGGCTGGTGGCTCACGGACAAGCTTGCCAATAAGACCGAGTGGCGGATCCCGAACGTCTCCATCGCGGCCAAGGGCACGCTGTTCTTCTGGGCATCGGGTAAAGACCGCGCGAATCCGGCCGGCCCGCTGCACACCAACTTCAGCCTGTCGAAAGACGGCGAGTATCTCGGCCTTTACAAGCCCGATCCCACCAACGGCTTGCCGGTGATGGTCGACGAGTATTCGCCGAAGTTCCCCGCCCTGCCCCCGGACGTCTCGTACGGGAAAATGTTCGCGCAGACGTCGACGACCTTCGTGGCCTCCGGCGAGGTCGGGCGGTATCGGGTTCTGACGCCGGCGGAAGGTGCGACGGTCTATGTCGGGAGCAATTACGGGTTGGGCTATTTGGGGCATAACCGGCCCGGCGGCTGGAATGTGAGCCCTTCCTTTAACGACTCGGCATGGACCCGCGCCGCCACCGGTATCGGATACGACACCGCCGGCGACTTCACCCCGTGGATCGGCGTGTCGCCTTCCGGGGAGTGCCTGTCCAAACTGCAGAACATCAACACCTCGCTCTGCTTCCGCCGCACGTTCTTCGTTCCCAATCCGACCAACATGGCCTTCACCCTGCGCATGAAGTACGAGGACGGCTTTGTGGCGTTCATCAACGGCACCGAGGTGGCGCGCGCGAACTGCTCCAGCAGCCTGACCTACGACGCGAAGGCCGACTATGCGCTGGACGAGACGATCCTGAACAGTTGGACGGAGTACGCGGTCTCGAACAGGCTGCTGGTCGCGGGCACGAACCTGTTGGCCGTTCAGGGGCTGAACGTGACCACCTACAGTTCGGATTTCCTGTTGCTGCCGGAGGTGGTCGGCACCACACCCGAGCTCCCTGTCGCGTCGGTTTACTTCAGTGCGCCCACGCCCGGGGCGCGGAACGGCACCGGCACGGCCGGGCCGCTGCTTTTTGACGCCACGCCCGCGGACCCGGATGTGCCGCGGCCGCTCGGCAACGCGTCGAGTCCGCCCCTGACCGTCACCGTGCGCGTCATCAAGACCAAGAACAACATCTCCGCCGTGAGAGCCTATACCCGCGTCATGTGGAACGCCGAGTCGGCGGCGGTAACCCTGCTGGACAACGGCGTGGCTCCGGATGCGGTGGCCGGCGACGGCATCTATTCGGCCAGTCTGCCGACCACCGGCCCTGCGGCGGGCCAGATGCTCCGCTGGCGTTTCGAGGCGCAGGACGCGCTGGGGGGGATCACGAAGCTGCCCGCCTATGCCGACCCGCTCGACTCGCCCCAGTATTTCGGAACCGTGGCGGCCGCGCCTTCGACCGTCACGAGCCAGCTTCCGGTGCTGGAGTGGTTCGTGCAGGACTCCCCCGCCAACGGGCCGACGGCGGCAGCCTTCCGCGGGTGCTGCTATTATCTTTCCAACTTCTACGACAACACCGGCCACCAGATTCACGGCCAGTCGACGACGGGGTTCACCAAGAAGAGTTACGGCTTCGATTTCACAGGCGAAGTCCGGTTTCTGTGGAAGGCGGGTGAGCGGCGGGTGAAGGATGTCAATCTGCTCTCGAACTACGCGGACAAGACCAAGGCGCGCAACACCATGGCGCACTGGGCGGGAATGCTGGCCGGCACGCCATACCACTTCGCCTTTCCGGTGCGCGTCCAACTGAACGGCCTTTTCCACGGGGTCCTGGACCTGGTGGAGGATGGAGACGACCGCATGCTGGAGCGCAACGGGCTTGATCCCGAGGGTGCGCTCTACAAGGCATACAGCACGGAGTTTCTCGAGGGGGTTGAAAAAAGGACGCGTAAGACCGAGGACAACACCGATCTGCAGGCCCTCTACGTGGGGCTGGATTATGCGAAGACGCTGGTCACCCGCCAGACGTTCGCCTACGATAACGTCGATATTGCCGCGACCGTCGACTACCTCGTCGCGCGGCAGTTGAACAGCGACGGAGACCACGGGCACAAGAACTACTACCTTTACCGCGATACCAACAGGACGCGCGAGTGGCAGCCGATCATGTGGGACGTGGATCTCTCGCAGGGACACAACTGGACTCTCGACGAGAATTATTTCGACGATGACCTGGTCTACACGAATCCGCTCAACGCAGGGGCGTACAACCGGCTTTACTCCATCGTCTTCGAATCCCCGGAGATCTGCCAGATGTGGGTGCGCCGCATGAGGACGCTGATGGACACGCTTCTGCAGCCGCCGGGCACGACCGGCGGGCTCTTCGAGGCGCGCCTGCGGGAAATCGCGGCCAGCGTCGACCCGGACCCCGCTGATCCGTCGCCGTGGACGGACGGCGACCTCGACGCGGCGCGCTGGGGGATCGACGGGCGGTTCATTCAGAATCGCCCGCGGGAGGAGGTCGAGCGCGTCATCTCGCAGTATCTCGGGCCCAGGCGCACCTTCCTCTTCGACAAGGGTGCGGGGCGGCCGCTGTTCATCGGGGTGCCGATCCCCGACGCGCCGCAGACCAACAGGTCCGGCATGGTGGTGATCGACTCGCTCGATTTCCTGCCGGCCAGCGGCACGCAGGCGCACGAATACGTGATCCTGCGCAACACGACGGCGCAGGCCGTGGATGTTTCTGGATGGACGGTGGATGGCCAGATCGACTATGTCTTCAAGGGCGGGACGGTCATTCCGGCGGGGGCCGGCACGCCGGCGGTCAACTATCTGGGGCTGCTGCACCTGGCGAAGGACGCCTATGCGTTCCGTTCGCGTTCCAGCGGGCCGACCGGCGGGCAGAGGCGTTTCGTGCAGGGCAACTACCGCGGTCAGCTCTCGGCGCGCGGCGGGACGGTGAACCTGCGCGACCAGACCGGCCTGCTGATGGCGACGTACACGTATGCCGGGGCGCCCGTGCCGGCCCAGCGGTCTCTCCGGGTCAGCGAGATCCAGTATCACCCCGCCGGGCCGTCGGCGGCCGAGGCTGCCGCGCGCGTCGGAGTCACGGCGGACGACTTCGAATATCTCGAACTGATGAACATCGGGACGAACACGTTGACGCTCACGGGCGCGTATTTTTCGCAAGGCCTCGGGTTCACCTTCCCGGCCGCGACGCTCGGGGCGGGGCGGCGGCTGGTTCTGGCCAAGACGCCGGCCGCTTTCGCCCTGCGCTATCCGTCGTGCGGAGCGGCGGTGTTCGGCCCGTACGACGGGCAGCTCGACAACGCGGGAGAGCGGCTGGAGCTGACGGATGTCTGCGGCGAAAACATTCTCGACTTCGAGTACAAGGACGGGTGGTATCCGGCCACCGAGGGCACGGGGCGGTCGCTCGTGTTGCGTGACCCTTCGACCCCGTATGACGATTTCGGGAAGGCCGTCACGTGGGGCGTCAGCGGCGCGGCACAGGGAAGCCCGGGTGCGGCCGATGCGCAACTGGCCCAGTTCTATTACGGGTGGGACAACTTCCACTTCACGGAGTTGGAGCGTGCCGATCCGCTCGTTTCGGGCCCTTACGCCGATCCCGACGGGGACGGCCGGCAGAACTGGGTCGAATACGCGTTGGGCAGCGACCCGTGGGTGGCTGACGCGGAGCCGGCGGAGCCCGTGGGGATCGAGTGGGTCGAGATCGGTCAGGCGCGGTATGCCGCGCTCCGTTTCAGCCGCCCGGTCAACGCGCCCGAAATCAGCTACGACTTTCTGGCCACGGACGACCTGGTGTTGTCGCCTTGGGGGGTGGTCGGCAGTTCGGTCCACAGCGCGACGCCGCTGGCTGGAGAACGCGAGCGGGTCTTGCTGCGCGAACAGAAGGAGGCGACCGCGCCGAAGCGGTTTTTCCGTCTGCGTCTGACCTTCAGCGAATGAGCATGTCGGCAAGGCTCTCGGAAGGCGCGTTATTGCGCGATTTTGGGCATGGACAAAGCCGCTGGAATTCGGCATCATAAATCGATTTTTTATTCGCAGGTGCGGTGCGTGCAGGTGTAGGCAATAAAGAGGGTGGTTTATGGAAGGCGTCAACGACTCTAATATTCTGACAGATCCGGTGAAGTCGGCGGCATGTCCGAAATGCGGTGCGATGCTCGAGGTCGACGGAATGGCCCCGTTTACGGATGTCCAGTGTCCGTCTTGCCAGTTCGGGTTTCAGGTCCCGTCCCGATTCGGCAATTTCATGCTTCTGGAGTTGTTGGGCGCGGGCGGCATGGGCGGCGTCTACCGCGCCCGCGACGAGGGCCTCAACCGCGAGGTGGCCATCAAGGTCATGCTGAAGAGCTTGGGCGACGACCCGCAATTCGTCGAGACGTTCCAGCGTGAGGCTCAGGCGGCGGCCAGACTGAACCATCCCCATATCGCGCAGATCTACTCGTTCGGTCAAGTCAAGGGGCAGCCTTACATCGCGATGGAGCTGGTCTCCGGCGGCAGTCTCGACAGGATGATGGCGGCGCAAGGCCCGCTGGACCCGACGACAATCATCCACATCGGCGCGCAGGTCGCCGAGGGCTTGCGCGAGGCCGCCGAAGCGGGGTTGGTCCACGGCGACATCAAGCCCGAAAACGTTCTGTTCGACAACGAGAAGAACGCCAAGCTGGTCGATTTCGGACTTTCTGCGATGGCCAGCGGCCCGGGAAATGACGTCTGGGGCACGCCGTATTATATCGCGCCGGAAAAGGTGCGCCGTCAGAAGAGCGATTTCCGTTCGGACATCTACAGCCTCGGCGGCACGCTGTACCATGCGATCGCCGGGGTTCCCCCGTTTGAGGGAGAGGATGCGACGGCGGTGGTGAAGGCGAGGTTCGACGGGCCGCCGAAACCGATGGGCGAGATCCGCGGCAAGGTCCCCGAAGAGGTGGAGCGGCTGATTGCGCGCATGTTGGAGGTTGAGCCTGGGACGCGGTATCCCACGTACGGGTCGCTGCTGGGCGATATGCGGCGGTATCTTTCCAAGGCCGGCCCGGTCCAGTTCGGAGCCGGTTCCAAGAAGTTCATGATCAAGAACAAGCGCTCGGGCAAAATCACCGGCATGATGAGCACGACCGGCGTGATGGGCACGACCGGCGTGATGGGCACGACGGGAGTCCTCAGCACGATTCCGCCCAGCATGACGCCTGTGAGCCAGGAGGACGAGGAGAGCGAGAGCGAGGAAGAGGCCCGCAAGCGCGGCGTCAAGAAGATCGCGCTGATCGTTGGCGGTGTCGCGTTGTTGGCGCTCGTGGTGGCGGGCGGCATTGTCGGCGGCAAAAAGTTTATGGCTGCAGAGAGCGCCAAGGACGCACTCGCGCAGGCCGAGAGCAAACAGGGGAAAGCCAAGGCGTCCATCGTGAAATCGGTCGCCAATGCCAAGGCTGTGGTCGAGCGCACCCGCGCGTTCGTGCCGGAGGCGATGGAGTGCGCCAAGGCCGCCGCAGATGCGGTGGTGGTGGCGTTGGGCGAGGGCGTGCGGGCCAACATGGTGCCGCCGGAACCTGATTTTGCGGTGCCGCCACCTGCGGCGGGAGTGTCGAACGCCGTCGCGGAGGTGGCCGGCTCCAATGCGGCGCCTGTCAAAGCGGAGGCTCCGGCTGCCGCCGCGCCGGCGGCGGGCGATGTGCCTCCGGTTGTGGCGATTGTGCGCGGGATGTATGAGGAGGCGTATGCGGTCAAGGGCGCTTCGCTGCTGGCCGATCGTCTGCTGACGGAAGTTGAGGCTCAGGCGAAAGAGGCCGAAGGCCTGATGCGACCTGAGCAGGCGGAGGCCCTGGTCAAAGTCGCCAACGGGCTCGTCGACAAGGTCAACTCTCTTTCGCATGCCCGTGAGATCGGCGATGCTCCGCGCAAGGTGTCGCAACTCAAGAAATCACTGGCGAGCATTAAATCCGATACGGCGACGCTGGCCGAAATGAAGCGCCAGGAGAATCTGGACAAAGAGAAGAAGCTGAAGGCCGACGAGATCATCGAGAAGAAGCGCTTGGAGCAAGAGGCGAACAAGGAGAAGGTGAGGGGGGAACTGGAGAGGGTGTCTGCGGCCGAGGTCGCGAATGTGCCGACGCTGAAGCAACTTCAGTTCCGCGAGGTGATCCGCACATTGAAGGAACTCGCAGATGAGGTCCAGACCCAGGAGGCAAAAGACGCCGTGGCGATCACGCTCGAACGAGTCAACCGCGTCAAGGACTTCCACACCTTTCTGGTCGAGAAAGTCCCTGGCTATAAAGCCGCGCGCGGCTGGACCATCGACAGCGCGGATCAGAAGAATCTCTCTGTGGGAGGGAAAAAGATCCTGTGGACCGAGGTGTATGCCACGCATCTCGAGATCGTGGGCGAGCTGATCAAAGGGGTGGTGATGGACGAGAAGTCGACCAAGGAGCTGCGGCTGCGCGAAAAGACGCGGCTCATGACCAACGCCTCGCTCTGTCTGGCCCTGTTCTACAAAGAGATCCCGTCGGCGCAGGAACTCGCGAAGAAGCTGGCGAACGATGCCGCTCAGCAGTTCGATGTCGATGCGGACAGCATCAAGCAGCTCCTGCCGGAGTTCTTCAAGTAATGCGGTACGTCAGCACGCGGGGCGGCGGTGAGCCGCTGAATTTCAAGGACACCATTCTGACCGGCTTGGCTCGTGACGGGGGGCTCTTCCTGCCCGAGGTCATTCCGGATGTGAGCGGCCGGCTGTCCGCGTGGAGCCGGCTCCCGTATCCGGAACTGGCGTTCGAAATCACCCGTCTTTTTGCGGACGACATCCCCGAGGCCGCGCTGCGCGACATGGTGCGCCGGAGTTACGCGACCTTCCGCCATGCCGAGGTCACGCCGGTGATTCCGGTCGGGCCCGTGCATGTGCTGGAGCTTTTCCACGGCCCCACGCTTGCGTTCAAAGATGTGGCGCTGCAGTTTCTCGGAAATCTTTTCGAGTATGTGCTGGACGAGTCTGGCCGCGAGATGAACATCGTTGCGGCCACCAGCGGCGATACGGGCAGCGCGGCCATTTACGGCGTGCGCGGACGGGAACGCATCCGTATCTTCGTCATGCATCCGCACGGGCGGGTCAGCCCGGTGCAGGAGCGGCAGATGACGACGGTGCTGGACGCCAATGTCCACAACCTGGCCGTGGAAGGCACCTTCGACGACTGCCAGGACATCGTCAAGGAACTCTTCGGTGACCTGCCCTTCCGCGACGCTCTCAAGCTGGGCGCTGTGAACTCGATCAACTGGGCGCGCGTGCTGGCGCAGATCGTCTACTACTTCTATGCCGCGTTCCGCGTGCAGGCCGCCACCGGCGCGAAGCAGGTGCGCTTCACCGTGCCGACCGGAAACTTCGGTGACATTTTCGCCGGCTATGTGGCGCTGAAGATGGGGCTGCCCATCGACAAGCTGGTGCTGGCCACGAACGAGAACGACATTCTGGCGCGTTATTTCACCACCGGCGTCTACAGCGCCGGCGCAGTCGCGCCGACGCTCAGCCCGTCGATGGATATTCAGGTGGCGAGCAATTTCGAACGTTACCTCTATTACCTTGCGGGCGAGGATGCCGCCGTGTTGAAGCGCTGGATGGCGGACTTCAAGACGACCGGCCTGCTGAAGCCCGGCGTTGAGCCTCAACCCTGCATCGCCGCCGGACGCGGCGACACGGCGATGACGCTCGCCACGATCCGCGAGTACTGGGACCGGTACCGCTACCTGCTCGATCCGCACACGGCGGTGGGCGTGGCGGTGGGTGCGCGTTTCTTGGACGCTGAGGCGCCGATGATCTGCCTCGCCACGGCCCATCCCGCCAAGTTCGGCGACGCGATCTTGCGGGCGACCGGACAGGATCTGGCGCACCATCCGATCCTCGACGCGCTGTCGGCGCTGCCGACGCGCATGCAGGTGGTGCCCGCCAACAAAGAGGCGGTCGCCGCGA
The DNA here is from genome assembly GCA_025360845.1 of bacterium. GTDB lineage: Bacteria > Verrucomicrobiota > Kiritimatiellia > RFP12 > UBA1067 > JAHFSX01. Next base: position 10,169 of record JANYBJ010000304.1, on the reverse strand, counting down.
TCGTCAAAGCGGCGGTCGGAGGCTGAGCATGATCGACCCCGCGACCTTCCGGTGCGTCCGCTGCGGCGCCTGCTGCCGCGTTCCGGGTTACGTCGCGCTCGAGGCGGGAGAGGCCGAGGCCATCGCCGCGTTCATGGGGATGGACGTCTATGCGTTCACCGAGGACTACACCCGGCTGACCCTGAACCGGAGCATCCTCTCCCTGAGCGAAAAAGACAACGGCAGTTGCATTTTTTTGCAGGAGGACAACACCTGCCGCATCCAGCCCTTGAAACCTGCGCAGTGTAAAGGGTTCCCGTTTTTGTGGCGGAGCAAGCGGCTCGAAAAAGAGTGCGCCGCGCTGTCAGGGCGCATTGCAGACGTTGCTTTGGCATGAGCCGCGTTGACGCAAAACGAGAGGCGACAGATGCCGCATGGGCGCGGGCGGCGGGGACGCCGCCCCGCCAGGAGAGTGGTTTCGACAGAAATGCGGCTTTCGCCTTCTTTCCCCTTTACGGCGATTAGGATTTCGATTAGCTTACGCATCAAACAAAGGGGGAACATATGAAACGGATCGCGGTTATTGGATTGGCGTGTGTGGCCCAAGTCGCGGCCCATGGTGCCGCGGAGCAGCCGTTGCTCGATTGGCGTTACGACACGTATGAGCCCGAGACGCCGGTGTTGGCGAATCCGCTGAAGGACGCGAATCTCACGGTGTCGGGGCAGTGGAGCGACCGCGGGCCGCAGTTTGTGACGGATGGAAAAATCGAAGCCAACAACCACTGGGCCTGCGAGAAGCTGCCCGCCGTGCTGACCATCGAGATGCGCGAGCGGCAGACGCTCAGCGCCGGCCGCATCTGGTTCTATTTCGGCGAGCCGCGCGTCTATAAATTCTTCATCGAAGCCTCGTTGGACGGGCAGGCGTGGACGAATGTCGCGGACTGGACGCAGAACGACAAACCCGCGACGTCCGAAGGCTTTGTGGTTCCCTTCAAACAGCCGGTGGAGGCGCGTTTTCTCCGCGTCACGATCACCGACAGCAGCGTGCGCGGGGCAGGCGGCCACATCGTCGAGTTCCAAGTCTCGTCGTCAGCGATCACGCCGGGATTTCACGGGCGCGCGGCAGCCGTCGACCGCATCGACGCCGCCAATGCCCAGGGTGATGAGTCGCTCAAGACCTGGCGCGCGACCGCCTGGCGCAACGAGCGCGCACACGGGCAATTCGTGGTCTGGTCGTCCGAAGCGGTCCCGCAGCTCCGCTTGGCCTGTACGGGCCTGAGCGGCGAGAAAGGCGCGGAAATTCCGGCCGCCGCCGTGGTGCCGCGCTTTGTGCGCTATGTGCTCGCCGACAAGAAGCTGACGGGCGATATCCTCGATACGGCGGAGCGCGTCGATCTGCCGCCGAACGGGTTCCGCCCCGTGTGGCTGACGGTCACGGTGCCCGCATCGGCCAAGGCCGGGCTGTATCGCGGCGCGCTGACGGTGACGGGGGCCGGCGGCAAGGCGGTGACCTTCCCGCTGGAGCTGGAGGTGCTGAAGGCCAAGCTGCCTGATCCCAAGGAGTGGGCCTTTTTCCTCGACCTGTGGCAGCACCCGTGGGCGGTGGCTCGCTATCACGGGGTCAAGCCGTTCTCGCCGGAGCATTACCGTTTTCTGGAGCCCCTCTACCGCGAGCTGGCGAACGCGGGGCAGAAGGCGCTCACCACGACGATCACCGATCTGCCGTGGAACCATCAGAACTTCGACGCCTACTACACGATGATCCGGCACATCAAGGACGCCCGCGGGAACTGGACGTTCGACTACGCGATTTTCGACGCGTATGTGGACTTCGGCAAGAAGTGCGGAATAGGGCCGCAGATCCACTGCTACACCATGGCGCCGTGGGGCAACCGCGTGTTCTACATCGACGGCGCAAGCGGCGACCAAGTCGCGCTCACCGCCGCGCCCGGCACGCCGGAGCACGAGGCCTACTGGGGTCCGTTCCTGAAAGACTTCCAGCGGCATTTGGAAAAGAAGGGTTGGGCGGACGACACCTACATCGCGATGGACGAGCAGGGGCCGGCCGAGACGAAGGCCACCGCCGACTGCGTGAAGAAATACGCGCCGCGGCTGAAGATCGCGATGCCCGGCAACCATCCGCCGAGCCACTTCAAGGGCATCGAGATCGCGAACTACTGTCAGTTCATCACGCAGATCGACGAGCCCTTCCTGAAAGAGGTCAAGGCGCGGCACGATCAGGGCAAGGTCACGACCTGCTACGTGTGCTGCGGTCCGCGCCGGCCGAACACGTTCACCTTCAGTCCCGCGGACGAGCAGGTCTGGCTCGGCTACTATGCGGCGGCCAAGGGGCTGGACGGTTTTCTGCGCTGGGCGTTTGTGAACTGGCCGCGCGATCCGCTCTACGATTCGAGCTTCGGGCCGTGGCCGGCGGGGGACACGTTCCTCCTCTATCCCGGGCCGCGCTCCTCGGTGCGCTGGGAGATGCTGCGCGACGGCATCGAGGAGGCCGAGAAGATCCGCCTGCTGCGCGACAGGAACGCGGTCGGCGGAGAACTGTCCGAGGTGTTGTCGGCTTTCGATTTCAAAGCGGCCGAGACGAGCGATGCCGCCGCGCTCGCCGACCTTGTCCGCCGCGCCCGTCATGCGGTCGAGGTTTCGGCCCGTGCCCTGCCGTGAACACTTTGTAACCTTGACCTGTTACCCCATCCGTGTTATTTGTATATGTGATGTTAATACTGGTAAAGGGCTCAAACGTGTTTTGAGTGGATTTCAAGTAAAAGGACACGACATGAATCGACGCGATTTTCTGACGGCTTCGGCGGTTGCCGGGGTCGCCACCGTGTGCGGCACGCAGCGTGCGTCGGCACAAGATCAAGCAAGTGGGGGTAACGGAATGCCCAAATTGACGCCGCCGGATAAGCCGGCCCAATTGAATCTCTGTCTGCAATGGGGGTCGATACCGGGCTCGGAAATTCCCGAGAAGCTGGATTTTCTGGAGAAGAACGGTTTCGGCGCGGTCGAAATCCCCTCCGGCGATTGGCCGATCAAGAACGTCGAGGCGATGAACAAGGCGATGTCGGGCCGCAAACTGTTCGTTGCGACGGCGTGCGGGCCGAGCGATTTCTCGTATGCCGAAGCCGAGAAGCGCGAGGCCGAGGTGCAGAAGTTCCTGCCGGTCATCGAAGCCTTGGGCGCGATGAAATCGGTCGGACTGATCGTGTGCCCCGCGCGCGGGCAGGTGCCGATGGGCTTCAAGGAGCTGCGCGAGGATTTCGTGGCCAACACGGGCAAGCGGCTGGCGGAACATGCGGCCAAACACGGCACCTCGCTCGTGCTGGAGCCGCTGCGCCGCAACGAAACGCCGTTTCTGCGGCAGGTGGCGGACGGCGCGCGGATGGCGGCGGACATCGGCCCCGGCGCGACCGTGATGGGGGATTTCTGGCACATGGCGTTGGAAGAGACGAGCTTCATGGGCGCGTTCATCTGCGCGGGCAAGCTGCTGTCGCACGTGCATATCGCCTCGCTCAAGAACCGCCAGGTGCCGGGCGTGGATGGCGACGCCGACAACTATGTGGACGGGTTCAAGGGACTGAAGTTCATCGGATACCGCGGCGCGGTCAGCCTCGAGGGCGGCTTCCCGAAGAATTCGGACAGCAAGCAGCTGATTCTCAATATGGCCAAGTTGTTGCGCGAGCAGTGGGCGCAGGCGTAAGGATGTTTTTCAGTAGGGGCGGCCGGCCGGTCGCCCGTACACAATAAAGGAGAGAGAGAAATGCAGAATCGTCGTGAGTTTATTAAGGGGTCGACCGTGTTCGCGGCCATGATGGCGGCGGCGCCGACCATCGTTGTGGGGCAGGGCGCTCCTCGCGTGTTCAAGGTGGGCATGATCGGTGCCGGCGGCCGGTGTACCGGCGCGATGGAAAACTTGCTCGAGGCGGCCAAGATCATCGGCCACACGATCAAACTCGTATCCGTCTGCGACTTTTTTGAGGACAGAGCCAAAGGGGCTGCCAAGAAGTTCGGCTGCGACGAGAAGATGGCGTTCGGCGGTGCGAACGGCTACAAGAATGTGATCGGCAGCGACTGCGAGATCATCGTGACGGCAACGCCGCCCGCCTTCCGTCCGATTCACGTTGCGGCCGCGATCAAGGCGGGCAAGCATGTTTTCGCCGAGAAGCCGGTGGCCGTGGACGGGCCTGGCATCCGCCAGTTCCTGGCGGCGGCGGCCGAGGCCAAGACCAAGAAGCTGGCGCTCGTGGCGGGCACGCAGCGCCGTCATCAGGCCGCTTATCAAAAACAGGCGAAGGCGCTCAAGGACGGCAAGATCGGCCCCGTGGTGGGCGGCGCGGTGTATTGGAACGGCGCGGTGCCGTGGGTGCGTGACCGCCGGGACGGCGAGTCGAACGCGTCATACCTTTGCAACAATTGGGTGAACTGGACCGAGATGTCCGGCGACCACATTGTCGAGCAGCACGTTCACAACCTCGACGTGGCCAACTGGTTCATCGGGCGTGTGCCGAAGACCGCGACTGGGTTTGGGGCGCGCACGCGCCGCGTCTCCGGCAACCAGTACGACTTCTTCAGCATCGACTTCGACTACGGTGACGGCGTGCATATCCACAGCATGTGCCGCCAGGTCAGCGGGTGCTCTGATTTCGTCGGCGAGCGCCTGCGCACGACCGACGCGGAGATCTCCGGCGGCGGGAAAATCTCGAAGAACGGCCAGGACGTGGCGTTGGACGGCGATTTCATGGATGGCAACCCGTACGTGGTTGAACATGTCGACCTGCTGAAAGGCATCCTGAGCGGTGACGTGGTCAACGAGGGCGAGAACGTGGCCACATCCACGGCCTGTGCGATCATCGGGCGTATGTCGGCCTACACGGGCCAGACCATCCGCCTGTCGGACATCCTGACGAACGAAAAGTCGGAGTACTACAACATGGCCTGCAAGCCGGCCGCGGTTGATTTTGAGGCCAGCGCTGATGTGGCGCTGCCGCAAGAGAACACGGCGCCGCTTCCGGGCAAGCCTTGGGGCAAGTAAGCCGCAGTCGGACGAGACGGCTCGACGGGACGCGCGTCCTCCATCGGCGCTTGAAAGCGCCTGGAGGGTGGGGTCCTGTCGAGCCGTTCGTTTTTCTAAAACTTGCGGTTGCAATTGAGGTTCTGACTGATTTATAATAATAAAATGTTTTTCACAATCCAATTCCGGTTGTCGCGTGGGATGGCCGGGCAATAAATTGAAGAGAGGATGTTTCAGTATGATGGGGTTTAATCGTCGTGATTTCATGAAGGGCTCCAGTTTCGCGGCAGCCTCGTTGGCTTTGGCCGGATGTAATTCGTTCGGCGCGGACGCGTATCCGACCGTGAAGCCGGTGCCTGCCAAGGTCCGCAAGCCGGGGGACAAGCTGAACGTCGGCGTGATCGGCGTGGGCGGCAAGGGCTGGTCCGACTGGGAACCGATTTTCAAGATGGGCGAGAACATCGTGGCGATCTGCGACGTGGACCGCGATCCGGTCGACAAAGCGCTGGCGATCATCAAAGAGAAGAACCCGGACGTCAAGTGCTACAGCGATTACCGCAAGATGCTCGAGGAGAGCAAGAACCTGGACGTGGTGACGGTCTCGACGCCCGACCACACGCACGCGCCGGCCGCCATCCGCGCGATGAAAATGGGCTGTAACGTGTACGTCCAGAAACCGCTGGTCCGCACGATCTGGGAGGCGCGTTATTTCGAGAAGGTCGCCAAGGCCAACGGCGTGGTGACGCAGATGGGCAACCAGGGCAGCGCCAACGAAGGCCTGCGCCGCAATGTCGAGCTGCTGCATGCCGGGATTCTCGGCAACGTCACCGAGGTGCATGTGTGGACGAACCGCCCCGTGTGGCCGCAGGGCATCGGGCGGCCCGATGGCTCTGACCCGATTCCGGCGAACCTGGATTGGAACAGTTGGCTGGGCACGGCCAAGGAGCGCCCGTTCAAGGCCGGCGTGTACCACTCCTTCAAGTGGCGCGGCTTCTTCGATTTCGGCACGGGCGCGTTCGGCGACATGGCCTGCCACACGATGAACGTGCCGTTCCGCGGCCTGCAGCTCGCCAACGTGATCGCCGCGGAGACGACACAGATCGACGGCAAGAACAACGAGACCTACCCCAGCAAGAGCATCGTGAAGATGACCTATGCGGCGCGCAAGAACCTGCCGGCGGTCAACCTCTTCTGGTACGACGGCAACCTCAAGCCCTCCGCGGAGATGATGCCGCAGGTGATCGCCACGCTGGGCGCGGTGCCGAACACCGGCTGTCTCATCATCGGCGACAAGGGCATGATGGTCAGCACCAACGACTACGGCGAGGAGGCTTATGTCGCGCTCAAGGGCGAGGCGAAGATGAAGTCCACCATGAAGCACGAGGCGCTGGTGAACATTCCGCAGACGGTCGCGCGCTGCAAGGGCGGGCACACTGAAGAGTTCATCAACGCCTGCAAAGGCGAGGGCACCTGCTACTCCGATGTCGGGGTCTCGGTGCCGATGCTCGAGGGCATGCTGGTCGGCACCATCGCGCAGCAGGTTCCCGGAAAACTGGCGTGGAACAGCGCCAAGCAGTCGTTCGCCGGTAACGACGCGGCCAACGCGCTCATCAAGCCCTTCATCCGTAAGGGCTGGGAGTTCTGAGCGGGAGGGAGTAGTTAGGAGTTAGGAAGGAGGAGTTCAAGGCTCCGCTTCCGACTCGAGATAAACCGCGGGGAGGGCGACTTCCCTGCGGTTTCGTTTTCAACTTCCCTACTGCGTCGGTGGGGCGAATATGGTATAAAGTCGGCACACCTTTACGACAAAACCTATGAATATCTGGAAAGACACCTATCCGCTGATCATCTCGTGCGCGCGCGGGCTTGTGCCGCAGACCTCGAAAGAGCTGATGCGCCTCGGCTATGCGATCATCGACTCGACGGAGAACACCGTCGTGATCCGCGGCGGCATGCGCGACATGATGACCCTCAACCTGCGGCTCCGCACGGCCCACCGCGTGTTGGCGCCGCTGCTGAGGACGGAGTGTCACAACCTCTACGACTTCTACGACGCGGTCTTGTCGATCGACTGGGAGAACTATCTGGAGCCGGACGGTTATTTCACGGTGAACACCGTGGTCCACAACGATACGATCCGCGATACGCGCATGCCCTCGCTCAAGGCCAAAGACGCCATCGCCGACCGCATGCGCCAGCGCTGCGGCGGGCGTCCCGATTCGGGGCGGGAGACCTTTGGCGCGTCGGTCTTCGTCTATTGGCAGGACACCGAGCTGATCGTGTACCTCGACACGACGGGCGAGCCGCTTTCGAAGCGCGGCTACCGCAAGTTGCCGGGCCCGGCGCCGATGCAGGAGACGCTGGCGGCGGGGTGCATTCTGGCTTCGGAGTGGGATGCCCGCTCGCCTTTTGTTTCGCCCATGTGCGGCAGCGGCACGCCGGCCATCGAGGCCGCCCTGCTGGCGCTCAACCGCGCGCCCGGCAGCTTCAAAAGCCACTTCGGCTTCGTGGCGCTCAAAGGGTACCGCCAAACGATTCCCGGCGAGGTTGCGGGCGCCAGCGTGCGGCAGCGCTTCGGCGCTTCGCCCGAGCAGATCTGGAAAGACATGGTCGTCACGGCCCGCGCGCAGGAGCGCAGGCAGGGGCTTCCGCCGATCATCGCGACGGACATCAGCACCGAGGCGGTTGAGACCGCCCGCATGAATGCGATCGCAGCGGGAGTTTCGGAGTACATCACGTTTGGCGAATGCGACTTCGCGGCCACCAAGCTGCCTCCTCCTCCCGGTGTCATCTTCATGAACCCGGAGTACGGCGAGCGTCTGGGCGAAGGACAGGACCTTGAGCCGCTCTACGGCCGTATCGGAGACTTCCTGAAGCAGAAATGTACGGGATACACCGGCTGCATTCTCACGGGAAACATGGAGATGTCGCGCAAGATCGGGTTGAGGTCTGTGCGCCGCATCCCCTTCTTCAACGGTCCCATCGAGTGCCGCATGGTGGTGTTCAACCTTTACGAAGGCACCCAGCGGGGCGAGGGGGACGAGGAAGAGGATAACGAGGGTGGAGCGGTTCAGTAGGGGCGACCGGCGGGTCGCCCTGACCGGCTGTAGGGGCGGGTCGCCCTGACCGGCTGTAGGGCAGGTCCCCGTGCCTGCCCGTTTGGGAGAGTCAGTCATGCATGCGATAACCGTGACAGTCAAGGGACAGGAACCGGTCGTGGTGGCGGCGGGCACGCGCATCAGCGAGCTGATCGCGTCGGTGGACGAGAACGGCTATCCGGTGTTGGGGGTGATCGCCAACAACATGCTGCTGCCGCTCTTCGCGCCGCTCATCACCCACGCCACGATCACGCCGCTGACAATCGCCGACGAGTGTGGCTGGAACATCTACCGCACGTCGCTCTGTTTCCTTTTGGCCAAGACCGCGCACGAGCTGTTTCCTGACGTAGGAAGCCGCGTGCGCAACTCGATCGGCTCCGGGCTCTACTGCACCGTGGATTGGCCCGACCTGTCGCCCGCCGCGCTGGAGGCGAACGTCAAAAAGCTGAAACAGGCCATGCTGGCGACGGTGAAACAGGATCTGCCGATCACCTCCGAGACGGTTTCGTACGAGGCGGCGTTCAACCTGTTCAAGCAGACCGGGCAGACCGACAAGCTCAACCTGCTGGCGCATCGCAACCCGCCGGTGGTCTGTCTGACGCGGTGCGGCACGTTTCTTGAGCTGAGCCAGGAGCCGCTGGTGTCCAGAACCGGGGTTCTGGAGCTATTCGACCTGCTGCCGCACGCGCAGGGTTTCGTGCTCAACGTGCCGACTTCGGCCAAGCCGCGCGAGCTGCCGCCGCTGCCGCCGTATGAGCACCTCTTCAAGGTGTATCAGGAGCACATCGAATGGGGCAAGATCGTCGGCATCACGACCGTGGGCCAGCTCAACCAGGCCATCGTCGAAAAACGGGCGGATGACTTCATCCACACCTTGGAGGCGCTGCACGACAAGAAGCTGGGTCGCATCGCCGACCAGATCTCCCGGCGCGAACACCCGGTCCGGCTGGTGCTGGTGGCGGGGCCGTCGTCGGCGGGCAAGACGACTTTTTCCAAGCGGCTCGTCACGCATCTGCGCGTGAACGGGTACAAGCCGACCCTGATCTCGACCGACAACTATTTCGTGGGGGACGAACTCAACCCGCGCGACGCGGACGGCAGCTTGGACTACGAGCACATCGAATCGATGGACCTGCCGCGGCTGAACAGCGACCTGCTGCGGCTGATGGCTGGCGAGGCGGTCCGGATGCGGGGCTTCGACTTCAAAAAGAAGCAGGGGTATGATCAGGCGGCGGCCACGCAGTTGCCGCCCAACGGGATCATCGTGATGGAGGGCATCCACAGCCTCAACCCCCGGCTGACCTCGGACATTCCGCGCGAGCACAAGTTCCTGATCTACGTCAACGCGCTGACGCAGCTCGGCGTGGACAGCAGCAACCGCATTTCCACCAACGACACGCGCATCATCCGGCGCATGGTGCGCGACCACCAGTTCCGTGACCGTCCGACGCTCGGGACCCTGCGCATGTGGAAGTCGGTGATACGCGGCGAGAAGCGCTGGATCTATCCGTTCCAGCACTTGGCGGACGCGGTGTTCAACTCCGCGCTGGACTATGAGCTGGCCGTGTTGAAGCCGCTGGCCGCGCCGCTGCTGAACCAGATCAAGCCGTGGGACGAGGAGTACCTCGAGGCGCGCCGGCTCTCCGGGTTTCTCCACAATTTCTCGACGCTGTCGCCCGATGTGGTCCCCGGCGATTCCATCCTGCGCGAGTATATCGGCGGCAGCCAGTTGACGTATTGATTCGGTAAACGAGAGGAGCCTGAGATGAGCAAAGAGCTGGAAGAGGGCAATACGCTGATGTTGGATTTCGCGAAGATCGCCAAGATCGCCGAGACCTGCAAGGACGCGATCCCCGTGGCTGTGCAGCACGCGGACACCCAGGAGGTGATTCTCGTGGCGTACACGAACGAACTTGCCATGAAGAAGGCCTTCGCCGAGCGCATGCTGATTCTGTGGAGCACCTCGCGCAATGTGCTGTGGGAGAAGGGACGTAGCTCCGGCGAGACCTTCGATCTGCTGGAGGCCCGCGTGAACTGCGAGCAGAACTCGCTGCTCTACATCGTGCGGC
>JANYBJ010000283.1 GCA_025360845.1 bacterium | reverse complement strand
TGGTGCCGCGCAGCAGAAGATGGGGCAGAGGTTGGAACGTCGCGTATGCTCAGGGTGGGCGATGCGATTTTTCAACTTACAAAACGCCCCGCGACGCAAGCCGTCAGGCGCAGCGTCCGGGGGGTTTTGCAAGAGCCTCATTGGTCTCAATGTTCAGCAAAGCGAAATGAGTGACATTCGAGGTGAAAAACAGAACCGACAGGTCGCTCTCGGTATCTTTCACGATCGATGTCACCGAATGCGAGTTCCCCTCGTAGGTGAACGTATCCCCCACGCTGATCTCCCAGATGTGTTGCGCGTTCAACATCGCATTGGAGTAAATGACCGTTCCCAGAAATTTATTGATCGGCACCGTCTCGTTCCACCCGCTGTTTGCCAGTTCGCCGGTCGGCGCGGCCTGGTGATAGTCCACGGCATTGGTCACGCAATAGACAAGCGCCTCGGACCTCTGCGCAAGAAACAGAGGAACGAAGCCAAACAAAACGGCTTTCATATGGTGAAACGACTTTGTCATGACAGGTTTTTATTTTACACCATACACCCATGATTGCCAAGCCAAGTGTCTTTTCACCCAGCAATTCTAAATTTGGCTTAGGCCGCCATGAGAGAATGCCCTTACGGGCACACTACAAACGGATTTCCCGAAGCTTTCTTGCGTTCGTAGTGGCGCCGTGAGGCGCTTCCTTGCCAAATTTAGAATTGCTGCTTTTCACCTCTTTATCAGCCGTTGATAAGTCAGTCGCTGTCCTTCGCATGCGTTCCAAAGCTCGGGTTGTTCCGAGGTGTCGTACGTCCAGTAGAGCCAACCCGCGAACCCGCGCGAGGCAAACTGCGCCGACCACTCGCCGATCCACGCCGCGGCAGACTCCACGGTCGGGAACTTGCCCTTGAAGGCGCCGAACTCGCCTACCAGCAGCGGCTTGCCCAGTTCGCGGGAGACTTGCCGGACCTGGTCGAACTCGACGGAGCGGAGATCGCGCTCCCAGGCCGCCCCGTTCTCCGCGTAGAAATGCAGGTCGACGAAATCGGCCTTGGACCGCGCCAGGGCGAGCGAACGGAACGGCACGCGGTTCTTCCAGTCGGCCTGCACGACGCGAAAGTCGCCGGGGCCGTCCTTGCCCACCGCCGCGTACGTGAAGACGCTGGCGCTCACCAGCGCGTCCGGCTGCACATCGTGGATGGCGGCGGCCACGCGGTTGATGAAGCCGACAGCCGCATCGTCCGCCAACTCCTGACGCTGCGCCGGAAGCTGATACGTGCGCCCGTTGGCCAACGTCACCGAGCCCGACTCCAGCGTGAAAGGCGGGCTGACCTGAAAGCACAGCTCGTTCTGAATGTCGTACGAGAAAACCGCGCGCAGACACGATGGCTTCGCCGCCCGAAGCCCGCGGATCAGGTCCTTGAGAAACAGCGCCTTGGCCCCGATGCGTCCCGCATCCATGTATTCGGCGTTCGGCAAACTCACGGCGGGGTCGGGCGAACGGACCCCGTCGGTATACGGAGCCACATTCGGAAACGACTCCGTACAGAGCATGACCGTGATCCCGTGTCGCCGCGCGCGGTCGAGAAAATCGGCCACGTTCGCGACATAGGCCGGAACGAGTCCCCGCTCGCCACTCTTCGCAAGCGTGCCCGGCACATGCGCCGCCGCGTTGAGGAACACGCGCACGACAGTAAACCCGTCCGCCTGCCACCGCTGCAGTTCCGCATCCACGGCACCCGCATTGTAATGCTCCGGGTCGAAGGTGTTGTGGCTGCGTTGCGGAAAGAGCCGGATGTAGTTGAAGCCGCGCGGCACAAACTCCTTGCCCGTGCTCCGCGTGACGAACACGCCCTGCCTGATCATGATGTCCGGCTCGACACCCTGCGCCATCAGAGGTTGCGCAGCAACGGGAATGTCCGCCCAGGCTTGTCCCGAAACGAAAAGAAACGCCACATACATGAATGTCTTAGAGGTCATGTCCATCCTCTTTCTTCATCAAAAACACCCTACTTTTCGATGCCAAGAGCATTTGAAGATGTCGGCTGACTGCCTTCTTTACGCAACCGATCATAGGCTTGGGATGCCATCCATGTTGTAACGACCTTTTGGAAAGCCGGATCGTTCATGAACCGGACAAAGATTTCCTCGTTCTGATCCATGCGCTCAACGAAGAGTGTTTCGAGGAGCGTCTTGAACACGATTTCGAACTTGTCTGAAGGATTGACGGCGGCAGCCTGCCGGAGCCCTTCATCCGATAACGCAACCTCCACAATCTGGTCGAAGAACAACTGGTCGGCCTGATTGAAGTCTGTCCCAAAGCGTTCGTTGACCGCATCGATCAGGCGAGACAAGGCAATGGGATCTTCCCGCACCATTCCGCTGCCGACATCTCTAGGCCCGTCCAAAGGTGGTGCATAGCCCTCTTTAAGCGAGATCGAGCCTTCACTGATCTTCTGAAGGCGGTAATACGCTAGACGAACCTCGTCGTCAAACTCGTAAGACTGGCCGGAGTTCCGGCGCGGCAGCTTGGCGGCCAGATGCCGCAGGTAAATGTAAAGCCGCTCTAAGTCGGAGTCCTGATAAGGAATCACCTGACTCAAGAAACCGTAGAGGTTCCGGAAAGACTGCATCTTGCCGCGCCACAGTTCGGCCTCTTCATCCTTCTCCTTCTTGAGCGCCACAAAGCGGGAGACCGCCGGATCGAGTGCCGCGTTCATGGCCTGATGGTCGGCGGCACTCTGTTTCTGCCTCGGCTTGAAGTAGATGTCCGTGAAGCGCCCCACCTCTTCCGCCAGGTAGACGCCCGATGCGTCCAGTTCGCCTTTGAGCTGGTACAGCCGCGCCGGTTCGACCTCCTCGCCCATCTGAGCGCCGTCGTAGTAGGTCTTGAAAGCAGCTTGGATGTCATCGCGGTCATTCACAAAATCGAGAACGAAGGTTTCCTCTTTGAGCGGATGAATGCGGTTCAGACGCGAAAGGGTTTGGACGGCCTGAATGCCGTCCAGCCGCTTGTCGACGTACATCGTATGAAGCAAGGGCTGGTCAAAGCCGGTCTGGTATTTCTCGGCCACCAGAAGGACCTGGTACTCCTGGGTCGCGAACCTCTCGGGAAGCTCCTTTTCGCGGATGCCGTCGTTCATGCCCTCTTCGGTGTAGGTCACGCCGGGCAGCTTATCGTCAATCACCGTGCCGGAAAAGGCCACCAGCGTCTTGATGGGATAACCCTTCTTTCGGATGTACTTGTCAAACCCGCGTTTGTATTTCACCGCTTCCAAACGCGAGCCGGTCACCACCATCGCCTTGGCCCGTCCGCCGATCTTGTGACGCGTCACCGCGTTGAAGTGCTCGACCATGACCTCTGTCTTCTGCGCGATGTTGTGCGGGTGGAGCCGCATGAAGCGGGCGAGCGCCTTTGCGGCCTTCTTGCGCTCGACATTGGGATCGTCCTCACATGCCTTGAGCAGTTTGTAGTAGGAAGCGTAGCTTGTGTAGTTCTTGAGCACGTCGAGAATGAATTCCTCCTCGATGGCCTGGCGCATGGTGTATTTATGCTTCGGCTTGCCGTTCTGGCCAAATACGGCCAACGTCTTGTACTTCGGCGTCGCAGTGAAGGCGAAGAAACTCAGATTGGCCTGCTTGCCCCGCTTGGCCATGCTGCGGAATAACGCATCCAAGTCGGAAACGCCTTCTTCCTCCGCCTGTTTTCTGGCCGCTTCTCGGAGGTCCTCGCCTCCTAAAACGCCTTTCAATTCCGTGGCCGTCTCGCCACCTTGCGAGCTATGCGCCTCGTCGATAATGACCGCGCAACGCCGCGTGGGCAGTGCGCCAGAACCGTTGTCACCCCGCTCCTCAGCCATTTTATGCAGTTGCCGCGTCACAAAGGGGAACTTCTGGAGCGTGGTGATGATCACGGGCACGGCATTTTCAAGCGCCTCAGCCAATTGCCGCGAATTCTCTTCGATCTTCTGAACGACGCCGCGCTTATGCTCAAACTGATAGATCGTGTCCTGCAACTGCTGATCCAGAACAAGGCGGTCGGTGACCACGATCACACTGTCGAAGATCCGTTCGTTCTTACTGTCATGCAGCGAGGCCAGCCGATGGGCGAGCCAGCCGATGGTATTGCTCTTGCCGCTGCCGGCCGAATGCTCGATCAAATAGTTGTGACCGACGCCCTCAACCCTCGCCGCATCCACCAGCATGCGCACGGCCTGCAGTTGGTGATAGCGCGGAAAGACCATGGTCTCTTTCTTGACCTTGCGCCCCTGGTCATCGCGCTTCTCCTCGATCTGGAGGTGAATGAACCGGGCAAGCAGGTCAAGGAAGCTGTCCCGCTGCAAGACCTCCTCCCATAGGTACGCCGTGCGGTAGGTGCGGCCGGCGGGGTCGGGCGGATTCCCCGCGCCACCGTCGCACCCCTTGTTGAACGGCAGAAACTGCGTTGCCGTCCCCGCAAGCCGGGTGGTCATGGACACGGTCTCCGTGTCCACCGCGAAATGGACCAACGTTCGCCGCTTGAATTCGAAGATCGGTTCGCGCGGATCGCGGTCATGACGGTATTGGCGCCGAGCGTCATCGACCGTCTGACCGGTCAACGGGTTCTTCAGTTCCAGTGTGGCGACGGGGATGCCGTTCAGGCTGAGGGTCACGTCGACCGACTGCTCCGAACGGGGCGAGAAATGGATCTGCCGCGTGATGCCCAGCCGGTTAGCCGCATACCGTGCCTCAAGTTCTGGATTCAGTTCGTGGGCAGCCTTGAAGAATGCCACGCGCAGGGTCTTGCCATAGCACTTAAAGCCATGGCGCAACGTAGCCAGCGCCCCGTTCGCATCCATCCACTTGCACAGGTCGCCGATGATCTGTGCGCCGGTCTTGTCCCCGTGCAAGGCCTCCAGTTTGGCCCATTCGCGGGGCTGGGTCTTGCGGATGAAGTCCAGAACGACACTCGGGAAGATAGCCCGCTCGCGGTCAAAGCTATCCGCCGGGAACGACTTATACCCGTTCGCAAGCAGGTGCGACTCGATAACGGTCTCGAAGTCGACTTCACGGTTATGGCTCATGGCTGCGGCCCTAAGAGAAACCTCGCGCGCTCCCTGCGAAGCATCTCATATGGCGTCATGAACTTGACACCTAAGCCGATGCACGCATCCGGGATCTTGATCTTCTTTCGCGAGGCAGAGGGGACCTCATGGGTAACGACAATGTGCGTACCCGCATGGGCACATGCAACAAGATAGTAATCCGCCACCTGCAGAAACCCGCTTACGGCACCCGGCTCGTATCGCCCGCCCGTTGATGCCCAAGAACTGACGACAGACAAAGAAGGAAGAACGTTTTCTTTTAGAGGGAGAAAGAAATCAGAACCTCTTGCGCTTGCCCACTCCGAGAGTTCGTCTTCAATTTGATAGACCTCTTCTCCGACCTTATCAATACTGAAAACTCGCTGGCCCGTGTTTGCCGCGATCAGCCATTCCCAGAAAGCCGGGCAGAAATCGAACCCGTAGTGGCGGTTCTTGGCCTGGATGAAAACGTTAGCGTCGAGCAGGTAGGCCATTAGATCACTCCTAGACTCTGGCTAAGTTCGCGGAAAGTCGCCATCTTTTTCAAGCCGAGCATGCGGAAAGACTCGGTAAAGGAGGTGCGTCCTTCAAGTGTGCTGATGACGAGGGCGGATGCAAACCGCTTGCCCACGCGCGTCAACTGCATCCGATAGAAATCCCCGCCGGTACTCTTTGGGATCGCGCGAAGGAATGCCAATTCGGCGCGGTAGGCCTGCCAGAACTCATCTTGCGTCAGCCCTCCGGCGTCATAAATCCGCCGCAGAATGACAAGTGTACTGACCTTGAACCGTTTCGCCAGTCGCTTGGTTTCCTCGCGCAAGTCCGCATCAGCCCGATACTCTCTACGCAAGACATCGAGCGGAACCAGCACCTCGGCCGCAATGCGATTGCACCAAGACTCTATGCGGTTGACCGGTATCGCGGTCGGGACCACGTCGGACAGCGCGGTCTCGCCCAGCCAGAGGTGGGCGATCTCATGCGCCAAGGTGAACATTTGAGCGGACTTAGTGTCAGAACCATTGATGAACACCAGGGGCGCATAGCCGTCACTCAGTGCGAATCCGCGGAACTCGTCCGGATCGAGTGTGCGGTGGGCGTTGCCGCCGACTACGCCGCTCACCATGACGAGGACGCCGGCCTCATCCGCCTGCACGACGAAGCGTCGCAACGCTTCGGTCCATGTCGGCAGCATGCGCCGCTCGTCGAGGTCAAACCCCAGAGTCGTCCGGATACGGGCAGCCGTCGTTTCGACAGGACTTGTCAGGTCGGCTGTGCCGATGAACGGCAGCGGGGCATCCCCCGCCGACCGTGCGAAATCGCGATACCACTCCTGACGCTGCTGGCAGATATAGATGGTGTCGAGCAGGTTCGGGCTCGGATGGCGCATAGGCCCGCCGTCGATTGTGCGGTAATCCGGAATGGGGATCTGCTCGACGGGAGGTTGGGGCAGAAAGAAAAACCCAACCGATGCATGCGTGGCGTTAGCGAAGTCCTCGACCTGTCGCAGGGTCGGCATGACTTCGCCGCTGACCCAAGCCGGAAGTTGCGGAAAACGGTGCGTCATCTCGTCGGGGGCAACCCCGGCGCGAGTACACGCCCACTGCAACAACTCCGGTTTTACCGCGACACGCATCACCTTCGCCCCTTGTTCTTACGGGAGAATATTACCACGCTGGCTGAAGGGTATCAACCTCCTGACACGAGACGTTCAGCGGCTTGACGGATAGCAAAACAGAACTCGGGAAGTTTCCCGCCATCAGGCGTGGTCGTCTTTGCGATAATCAACTGCAAATCTGAACGACTTTCAACAATGTCCAGAAACGTCGAAACGGCCTGTCGGCGCCACCCCTTCAGAGTTTCATGATTGAGGTTGAGGACATCAATAGTAGTTTGGGCAGCCGCGTCAGCGTCAGACTGAGCCGACACTTTTCCAGTTCCCACGTTGTAAATAAATCGATGCTCACACGTTGGATCGGTCGGCGGAACAGGCACGCACTCGTTTTCGCGATGTGACGCACCGAACAAATCTCCACATCTGACATTTGCCCTCTGATTTCCTGCCGCCACATGTGACCGGGCAATCCCGCTAACCAATAATGCCGCAACCATATTCGAATAGGCCATATCGTCACCGAGGTCGATACCCGGGGGCTTACCCGCATTTATCAACTCATTTTTGCAGACCGACTGCGGCTTGATATGTTCATTGTGCGACTCGAACTTCAATTTCTGGCTTGGATCGCTCAGCTTTCCAAGTCGCTCATCAATTCCGCAGCCCGTATAAGCGCAAAGCCCATACTGCTCGGCCGTCAACTCCTTGCACAACTGCCGCCCCCGACTCCCCCCGCCAGGGCTTGCCGTTTGCGAAAACGTCTTGTAATCGAGCCCATGCCCAACAGGACTCTGATTCTGCAAAAAGTCGCGGATCGCCGCAGGCACAGGGCCGTTCTTGGGGATATGTCTCATTTGCCCACCAAACGAATCCGCTCGATCATCGACATGGCCCGCTGGAGATCATCCTTGTTCCCCGCCAAACCGAGCAGTCGAATAACCTCATTTTCCGCTTCCGTCAGTTTTCGCTCGTCAATCAACCTCAGCACCTTAGCAGTATCAGCATTAATCATCGGATCACATTTGTCGCCACCCATCAATTGCTCGACGACCCAATTTGAATCCATCCCGAAAGACTGAACAGGCTTTGAATACTCGTCGCCTCTCAAGAGAGTGATTTCTTCCGGCTGCAATTCCCCGATCACCTGCGGAGAGTGCGAGGTGCAAATGAACTGAATACAGGGGAATGTCTTCTTCAAATCCGTGGCGACACGTCTCTGCCACGTCGGATGCAAATGTACATCCAACTCGTCGATCAAAACCACCCCCGGCGTCTGCGCCAACACGCGCGGCAACCCTTCACCCTCCGGCCCCAATTCATCGGACGGGAGAAGGTAGGCGTTTTGCGTAACGGCCTTGATGGCCAAATCAGCCACAAGCGCAAGCATCATGCGCTGGCCGGCGCTCAGGTTGTCGAACGGTTGTGCATTGTTTCTAATTGAGAAGACAATCTGTTTGCGGTCTCCATCGAACCAGATGTCGTCTGCGTCAGGAATGCACTGCAACAGAGCCCGCCTGACAACTTCAAAGCCGGGTCGCCACCGGCCCCCTCGGTTCCCGCGTTCGATGGTCTCGCTCTTAAACCATTCATTAAGATCACCAAAACGTATCCGCTCGCTGAAACAGTCGTAGAACGCTGCCCAACGCCTAGCCGGGCCTTTCGCTTTTTCTTCTTTCTTCCGCTCGTTAGAGGCGATCCACCCTCGTCCGGCACCGTAATAGGCAAGCACGGGAAAAGGCAAGTGGACACCTTCACGATCCTGTGCATACAGGCCGTCTATAAGGTCGATTGCCTTTTCAGCATCGGCATTCGTAGTCCTTGTGCCCCCAGGCCGTATCTGACGTGACCAGGTGACGTCTTCTTGCGCCCCGATTCTACCCCTTGCCTTAACGACCACCGGTGACTGCGGATCGAACTGAACACGATCCCCTCTTAGCACTGGCTCCAGCCGCATTTCCGATGGACGAATATTCCTGCGGCTGTTGTTGAGAATCGAATCAGGAGATTTGGCCAGCCAGACGCTGGCTGCAACCGCCAGCGCATCCAGCACCGTAGTCTTGCCAGAACCGTTGTCACCGACAAGCAACGTGAACTGAGTCGGGAACTCAAATTCTTGCCTCTCGTACTTCTTGAAGTTCTGAATCTCTAGCCAGTCAATTTTCATAACGCATCCTAGTGTAAACGATTCAAGGGGTGTTCTGCAACTTTCCCGACACCGCCTCCGTGATCAGCGCCGAGCGGCGTTCTTTGAGAAGCGTGATGGTGCGTTCAGTGGCGTTACGCAACGCGTCGAGGCGTCTGGTTTCGGCTGTGATGTGGGCGACGATAGCACGTTGCTCTTGCACGGATGGAAGGGGGAACCATAACGCTAGAAAGCTGTCTGAGTAAAGTCTCAAAAAACCCGATGATCCTGTTCCTAAACCGGTCGATTCAGACCTGAAAACACCCTGGAGAAGTTCAGTTGTAAAAAGGTAGGTGAAGAATTGCGCGTCGGCTTCCTCTGCGATGCGGAACACAGCATAGTCTGGGCTGACAAGCCCCTCTTGTGGTGTTATGGATATCAGTCCACTCGAAGCCCGCATTCGATTTATGACTATTTCGCCTACAGAGGTCTTCTTGTATCCGACAAGTTCCTCTGGGCGAATTGGCTTTTCAGAGACATCATTGTGAGGCACCAGTCCTTTTTCCATGCGTAGCGACAGAAGCTCTTCCTCACCAGTAGAAGACCGTTCATCGCGTTCCGTGAAAAGCCATTTTGCCCGTGCGGTCTCCCAATGCTCTGGGATTTTTCCGAGCCAAGGAATGCCCGAATCTCGAAGAGGTGTGGCCGGGTTCAGTCCGCGAGTCACGGCGTTAGTCAACAGCGCTCGGCGCTTCTCCGCCATGAGAGCCAACACGCCTTGCTTTGCCGCTACCAGCGCGTCTATCCGAGCCGTCTCGCGGTCGAGGTAATCGGCGATGACGCGTTGTTGGCTTTTAGGTGGCAAGGTTACATCAAGATCGCCAAATTTTTCGACAGTGAAGTGTGCAATGGTTGAACGATTACATAGCACGTCAAACCATCCTTGATGCGCAGCTTGGTCAAGGAGGTAAGCGAGATACCGAGTATTATTGCCATTACGACCTCTTACCCGATGCAACGCATTTTGAATGATGCAGTCTTGTGGGGGCGAAGTATCGACATTTGCGCACCGTCCAACCTCTCCGCCCTCGCACACAAGCAAGTCACCGTTGTAAAGGCGTAGCGCCTCTATTTCGCTCGGAGTCGCCCACATTGTGGGCAACTCATGAAAAATTACTCTGCCCTTTTGTACATGCTGGGACTTGAGATAAGGCACTTCTTGGTCCTGCCCAGAGGAGGGCGCATGTTGCAGCATTTTTCCAAGATCAATGACAAAAAAGTGTTTAACTGGCCCCCGCGACCATTCCTCTATCTCACAAGGAAGCCATGGATTCTGAACCACAAATGACTTTATGCCGGTCATGCGGTAACCTCCTGCAAGAGGCGCATGATCTCTTCTTCAGCACGCTTGAGCTCCGCGTCAATCTCGGCCAGCGGACGGGGCGGCGTGTATTTGTAGAAGTGACGGTTGAAATTGATTTCGAAACCGATCTTGTCTTTCGTGCGGTCCATCCACGCGTCGGGCAGATGCGGCAACACCTCGCGTTTGAAGTACGCGTCAACATCCTCTGTGAGCGGGATATTCTCACAATCGCGCAAGTCGGGGTCTGGCTCGCATGCGGCGGCTCGCGAGGACGCTCGCCCTCCAGCTTGCGGCAGACGAACAGGAGCAGCGGCGGGATCCTTCTGCGTAAAGACACTTCGGAACGATTTCTGCGCTGAGGCCGACCATCGGCTCTTGCGTGCCAGCAACAGCTTCCCGATCTTCGCCCACACGGTGTTCCAGTCGCTCTGCGTTTCGCGGCCGAGCGCGTTGTCGATGGCGTCCAGATCGTCGTGAAGATCCGGAAAGGCAGCCGCGAACGCGGCCTTGGCCGTATCCGTGATGTGAAACCGCAGACGCAGGGGGCGTTCAACGGTCACGCGCGTGTATCCGAAATCATCGTTGTTAAAATTTTTCGCGTTGCCCTCATCCTTGAACCGCCCGTAAAGCTTCACGACTTCGGCGATCTGCTTGCCGGTCAGATGCCGCCGCTTGTCGCCCATACTGCGCGTGCTTTCCTCGCTGCCGCCCGCCGTCCATATATCGCGGGCGTCAACAAGTTGCACGGTGCCCTTCCGCCGTTTCTCTTTGCGGTTGGTGACAATCCAGACGTAGGTGCCGATACCGGTGTTGTAGAACATCGACTCCGGAAGGGCGATGATGGCTTCAAGCCAGTCGTTTTCTATAACCCACTTCCTGATATTGCTTTCGCCGGACCCCGCTCCACCGGTAAATAGCGGTGACCCGCTGAACACGATGGCGAGACGGGAGCCATGCTTCTGTTTTTCTGGCTGCACCGGCTCGAATTTAGAGATCATGTGCTGGAGAAACAACAATGAGCCGTCGTTGACGCGCGGCAGACCGGCTCCGAAACGGCCGGCGGAACCCAGTTTGTCGTGCTCGTTCTCAATCTCCTTCTGCTGTTTCTTCCAGTCCACTCCGAAGGGCGGATTGGCGAGCAGGTAGTCAAATTTGTCGTAGGGTGATTCCTTGAACTGGTCGTCAATCAACGTGTCGCCATACCGGATATTATCGCTGCCGCCGTTCTGGTCAACATGCTTCATGAGCATGTCCGACGCGGCGGTGGCGAAGGCCCGCTTGTTGTAGTCCTGACCGAAGACATAGAGCTTGGCGGCGGAGTGGTGTTCGCGCAAGTAGTTCTGTGCTTCGGCCAACATACCGCCCGTGCCGCAGGCCGGATCAAGCAGTTTGCGCACAGTACCGGGTGTGGACAGAAGGTCGTCGTCCTTGATGAACAGGATGCTCACCATCAGGCGGATCACCTCGCGCGGTGTGAAATGGTCGCCGGCAGTCTCATTGGCCAATTCGTTAAAGCGCCGGATCAGATTCTCGAAAACCAGCCCCATCTGGGCGTTTGGGACTTTATCCGGATGCAGATCGATCTCAGTGAACTTGCGAACCACCAGGAAAAGGATGTTCGCCTCGCGCATCTTCTCGATTTCATTTTCGAACTCAAAATAATCGAAGATCTTGCGGACGTTGGCGGAAAAGCCCTTGATGTAGCTGACCAAGTGCTTTTCGATATTGTCAGGATCGCCCTTGAGCTTCTCGAACGTCAGCCGTGAGTGATTGTGAAAACGCTGCCCTGCGGCCTTGTTGAGCAGTTTGTCGACTGCCTCATCGACAAACTTACCGCCTTTACGCTTGTCGTATTCGGCCAGCACATTGTCCTTGGTCGGTGCGAGCACGCAGTCGAAGCGACGGAGAACGATCAGGGGCAACATCACCCGTTCATATTGCGGCGGACGGTAAGGTCCGCGTAAGAGGTCGGCGATCTGCCAGATGTGGTTCGCTAACGTTGTGTGATCAGACATCCATCAACTCTCCGTCTCTTCCAAAAGTTCCGGCACATAGACGCGCTTCAGCGGCAGAAGGCCTTTGTACTTGGAATCAAATTGTTCGTAGTGCTGCAAAATCAGGTTAACCAACTCGTCGCCATCGACCAAAGGGCCTTTTCCGCCTTGTTCGCCATATTCAGACTCATTTTCTGGTTCGCGTCATCTCGTAAGGCCTTATGTGCAACGTCTTACGCCAAGCAACCCGCAGAATTGCTCAGGCACGAGACCCTTTCAAACGCATCAAATGACGCATGCTAACCGATGTTGATATGATTCCCTTTTTTCATGGGGAAATCAAGCGTGAAGGCGCAATCAGATCGGCGTTTTGCGCAGCGACCCCGGAAGATCCATCACGAAACGCGGCAGGGCGAGCCCGCCGACGCGCACGGCCAGTTCGCGTTCGAGCCGGCGTGCCCGACGCAGCGGCACACGGAAGTGCGCGATACCCGCGACGGGGTCGCACTGGAAAACGTAATACGGACGCACGCGGATGCGCTGCAGGCCCGTGCAGAGGTCGAAAAGCGCCTCGACTGAATCGTTGACGCCTTTGAGCAAGACGCACTGGTTCGAGACCGGAATCCCCGCGTCCACAAGCCGCGCGCAGGCGGCGGCGGCTTCGGGCGTGATCTCCCGCGCGTGGTTGAACTGCGTGTTCACCCAGACCTTCTTGAACGCGCCCAGCCCGCGCGCGAGTTCCGGCGTGACCCGCATCGGCAGCGTCACCGGCACGCGCGTGCCGATGCGCACCGCGTCGATCTGGGGCAGCCGCGCGAAGGCGCGCACAAACGTCAGGATGCGGGAATCGGCGAGCAGCAGCGGGTCGCCCCCGGAGAGCAGCACCTCGCGCACCTCGGGGTGTGCCTGCACCCACGCCACGGCTGCCGCAAGCTGCGCCGGCGTGCGCACGACCTCCGCACCCTTGAGCAGACCTTTGCGCGTGCAGTGGCGGCAGGCCATCGCGCACTGGTCGTGCGCCATCACCAGCACGCGATCGGGAAAACGCCGCTTCAGCCCATGGCAACACGCCGCGCGGGTTTTCTCGGCGAAAGGGTCGGCGACCATGCCCGGCTCGGCCAACAGCTCCCCGGAGGACGGCAACGCCAGCAGGTTGAGCGGATCACGGGGATCGTCGCGGCTGAGCAGCGACATCGCATAGGGCGTGAGCTTAAGCGGATAGCGGCGGTGGACCCGCTCGGCCTCCTGCACGGCAAGTCCGAACCCGCACAGCTCGGGCGTCACTTCGGTAACCGCATGGCGTAACTGCCAGCGCCAGTCTGCCCAAGAGCCTGTTGCCATGCGCTTCATGCCGCAACCATCAGAACGCAATGTGCGTGTCCGGCAGCGCCGCTCGGATGCGGACCTTTTCGGCGTCCGCGATCGGGCAGCGCACGAGCGACAAGACCTGAAGTTTTTTCCAGCCGTCCAATTTCTCGGGCAACTTGGTCACCGGGCAACCGTCGAGATCCACCTGACGCGCCTTCGGCAACTCGGCCATCCAGCCAGGCACCTCGGCGATCTTGTTGCCGCTCAAGCTGATATCCTCCAGCAGCGGCAGGCCCTTCAGCCCCTCCGGCACTGCCGTGAGCTGGTTGTGGCGCAGGTAGATTCGCTGAAGCTTCGTCAGCTTGGCAAGCTCCGGCGGCAACGCGGTCAACTTGTTCTCGTTCAAGCGCAACCAGCGCAAATCCGCCGCGTTCCCAAGCTCGGCCGGCACCTGAGCCAACTGGTTACGGTCGAGATTGAGATACGTCAGCGCCGTCAAGCCGCCGATGGCGGGCGCGAGCGCGGCGATGCCGTTCTCCGCCAGATAGAGTTGCTTCAACCCCGTCAGGGCGAACACCTCGGCCGGCACCTCCGGCACTTTCGTCGACGAAAGGTCCAGCGTTTTGAGCGCCTTCAGCGAGGACAACACCGCCAGCGAGGTGACTCCCGACCCGTTGCGCAACAGCAGCGCAGACAGCTTGGGCATCGACGCCAGTTCCTGCGGCAAGGCGCCGATCGTCTGTCCGGACAAGTCGATCCGCTCGACCGTATCCTTCTTGGCGACGGCATCGGCCAGCGTCGTTGCGATCACGGGCCGGTACGGCGCCTCGCGGTGCTTGAAACAGCCCGCACACAGCAGCACACTCAGAACAGAACCCAGCACAACGCTCTTCTTCATAAACTCCTTACCATCCTTGTTTGCGCGACAAGGATACACGAAACGCACCGCCTCTGTGGAGCAGGATTTTCAGGCGCGCCACGGACGCTTGCGCTCGATCTTCTCGTCCAAGACCGAGTTGACCAGATTGACGTTGTCGACAAGCTGGAAGTCGTACATGCCGACACAGATGAAATCCGCGCCGCTCTGGAAGGCGAACGGGAACCCGACCTCCGGCTGAATCGCCCCGGCCGCCAATATTTTGAACCCGATCCACGGCTGCGGCAGCGTCTCCATGAACGCCGCCGTCTCCTCGGGATTCTCACACCAGATGTTGTCGTTTTGCGGGCCGTCCGTACGCGCCGACCAATAGTCGGTTTTGTGGATCGTCTTCACCCAGTAGTCCGGAATGAGGCCGTGCTCCACGCAGGCCTTCACGGTCTCCAGCTTGTGTGCGCCGATGCCGGCTTGCAGCCCCTCCTTGCGGATGAACGCCAGCGATTCTTCCAGTTTCTTGAACTTGCCGTCGCGCACGTACCGGTCGGAGATCTCGCCCTGGATGTAACACGAATGCGCCCCGCCCTCCAACGAGCGGCGGATGCCAGCCATCGGGCCGTCGCTGTGGCCGCAGTCGGAGATGAACTGGATCTTGCCGCCCTCTTTCTTCCAATAGTCGTTGATCACCCGCGCCAATTGCGGGTTCGTGATTAGCGAGTTCATGCCGCACTGTTCAGCCATGTGGAGTGTGCGGAAGACCCGCCAGTCGCTGTGGTAGGCCTTGACCAGCTTGTCGACGTAGATCAGGTCGCGGGCATGCGCCCACCCGCCGATCAGGTTGCCGCCCAGAACCATGCGGCTGAGCTTCAGAGTGCCGATCTGGCCGTAATTGCTGAGCGGCTTCTTGAGCTCCTTGATGTCCGTGAAGTCGAACGATTTGACTGTGGCGCTGGTCACCGCGTCCGGCTTAGCCTCCAGATTCTTACGCTCCCAAACCGGCCCGTGCTTACGGAAAAAAGCGTACCCGAACAAACCGATCACAGGCAAGGAGCTGAGGCTCAGCAGAAGCTCCCGCCGCTCGGGCGAGGCGATTCTGGGCGCGGCGTTGGCCTCTTTCTCAAGCCGCCGCCTGAACAGCTTACGCGGCAATTCGGAAATATATCCGCCGAGGGTGTAGGAAGGGACCCACATCACCGCCAACAGGGCCGCCGCCTCCACGACATTGCGGTCGAACCACAGGAAATGCCCGTCCGCAGACGCGGTCAGAAACGGCGGCTGAGCCACGTAGTAGAACAGCAACAGCACGCAGCCGAAAAAGGCCGCGGGGCGCACCAGGATGCCGACGATCAGAGCGAGGCCGATCAGCGTCAGGCCCCACATGTTCATCAGGTCGACCGTCTTCAGCAGCCACGGCGTCGCGGCCATCTTGTGGAAGACCGGGGCTGCGAACCACTGGCTCGTGCGCAGGAAGCCCTCCGCCGACCAGCCGCCCGGCTGCACGAGTTTGAAGAGCCCCTCATAGAGAAAGTGCCAGCCGACCAGCATCCGCAAAAGCGTCATCCCATACGTTTTTTTCATCCGACTCCCCTTACATCCGGCATACGCGTTAAGAAAAATTACGGAGATAAAAATAAACTTTCCCGTTCCGCTTGTAAAGGTGGAACCCCTTTTCGAAAACCCGCACCGTTCGTTTCGCCTTTCCCTCAGACCCGTTTCTGTGGCTTAATATCCCCAACGGGCTATCCACTCATCACTCTTCACTCCTCCCTTCCAATGACCTCCTCCGACATCCCCGCCGTCAACCGGTTGCTCAAGCAGGCTTTTCACAGCGTGAAAGCGCCGATCATCGACCTGGTCGCCATCCAGACGCGCGACCCCTTCCGCGTGTTGCTCGGCACCATCCTGAGCGCACGCACCAAGGACGCCTGCACCGCCGCCGCCTGCGAACGGCTCTTCCAAAAAGTCACCACGCCCGCGGACCTGCGCCGCATCCCGCGGACCGAATTGGAGCAGACCATATACCCCGTGGGCTTCTTCCGCGACAAGGCGCGTCACCTGAAAGCACTGCCCGACGTGCTGGACGCGAAGTTCGGCGGCGTCCTCCCCGATACCGTGGAGGCCCTTTGCGAGTTGCCCGGCGTGGGCCGCAAAACCGCCAACCTCGTGGTCGCTCTCGGCTTCGGCAAGCCCGCCATCTGCGTGGACGTCCACGTCCACCGCATTTCCAACCGCCTCGGCCTCGTCCAAACGAAAACGCCTTACGACACCGAGATGGCCCTGCGCGCATTCCTGCCCGTCCGCTACTGGATCACCTGGAACTCCTACCTCGTCTCCTTCGGCCAAACGCGCTGCACCCCGCGCAGCCCGCGCTGCGCCGGTTGCCCCATCGCCGCCTACTGCCCCTCCTGTCAGCTGTAGTCAGCGAAGCAAAAAAGGCCCTCCGGTTTCCCGGAGAGCCCTTTGTCTTAGAGTGAACCGCGTCACTTACATCATCTCGCGCATGCCGCGACGAGAGTTGTTACGGACACGGGCGCGTGCCGATTTACGGCGAGCCTTCTCGCACGGTTTCTCGTAATAACGGTTATTACGGAGCTGCTTGAGCAACCCTTCCTTGTCCATGATCTTCTTCAGGCGCTTGAGCGCACGCTCGACCGACTCGCCCTTCTTCAATCGGAGTTGTATCACGCTGTTCACCCCCTCTCGCAACCTTCGGCCAACCGTTCGCATCGGACCCCAGGTCCACAGTTGCTGCCGCTCAGGTCAAAAAGTGAATTAGTAATTTATCAGAAAACCCCCATAGCCGTCAATACGCGACAAAATTAACTTGATTCCGCCGTTGACATCCGCCCCCGATTTTGCGATATTCCGCACGTCTTTTTGACCCGGTAGGGTACCGAAGCGGCCAAACGGGGCAGACTGTAAATCTGCTGGCGAACGCCTTCCTTGGTTCGAATCCAAGCCCTACCACCATCTTCAAAACCCCATGAAATATTGGGGTTTTCTCGTTTTTGTGGGGCAAATGCCCCTTTTTGGCCTGTCTTATCCTGTCCCTACCTGTACCCCTGTTTACGTAGGGGGGTACCCCGAGTTAAGCCAAGTGACGGGTTAACAGCGCCAACCTCCCTTATGCCCCTCGGTCGGTCGCTGCATCTTTTTTTTCGTCTTGCTGATCGTCGACACCCATCCCAACAACTCACCTTTACCCACTTCCAGTGTTGTTGCTAACGCGGGCGGAGCCCGCAACCCTCACCCCGACCCTCTCCCAGAGGGCGAGGGAGGGGGCAACAACGTTCTTTTTATCACTGTTACGAAGCCGTAAGGCACTAAACCCCACCACCCCATACCGGTGTTGACCGGTTGGCTCGAGGTTCGACACGGCTCGAGTCTTTTGGATTTACAAAATGACCGGATGTGTGTCTAATAATGTTTCACCACAATTTCGGAAGATGTCATTTGAACACGATCAACATGAATCGTCGCCGGCGTCTGAAAGCTGCGGGAGCGACAGAGGCAAACCCTTTGATCAACCCGCCACAGGGACGGCTGGTCACTTTAACAATCCCAAAGGAACATAGATTATGAAACCGATCATGACCTCAAAAACGCTTGTGTCCACCTTTGTCGTGGCGAACCTTCTTTTCGCCGGACTCGTTTTCAGGACGTCCGCTGCGGATCAGCCCGCTGACAACAAGGAACCGCCGGTCATTGATCCCGGAGCCGTCGGCGGTCCGCCGTCGGACGCCGTCGTGCTCTTCGACGGCAAGGATCTGTCCCGGTTCCGCGGCGAGCGCAGTCCCGAGCCGAAATGGAAGCTGGAAAACGGCATCATGGAAACCACTCCTTCTGGCGGGATCTTCTCCAACACAGAGTTCGCCGATTGCCAGCTGCACGTCGAGTGGGCATCGCCATCCGAGGTGAAAGGCGAAGGGCAGGGACGCGGCAACAGCGGCGTCTATCTGATGGGCCGTTACGAAATCCAAGTCCTCGACTGCTACCGCAACAAGACCTACCCGAACGGCCAGTGCGGCGCTTTTTACGGGCACAGCGCGCCGCTCGTGAACGCATGCCGCAAACCCGGCGAGTGGCAGGCGTATGACATCATCTTCCACGCGCCGAAGAAACTTGCGGACGGCACGGTCAAGCCGGGCTCTTTCACCGTGCTGCACAATGGCGTTCTTATCCAGGATCAGACCCCGGTTGGAGGTGAACCGACCACAGCCGCGCCCCTTCAGGGTCTAGTCGAAAAAGGGCCGCTCTACCTTCAGGACCACGGCAACCCGGTGCGTTACCGGAACGTGTGGATTCGTCCCCTATGACGCGGTCCTTTAGGCTCACGGCATAGTGGCTATGAAGCATTGGTAATTGGAGGCAATTCTTGTCGCGTTTTGTATATAGGTTTGCTGGCAAGACATTGCATAAAATTAATGGTGATTTTAATAGACAGGTTAGGTCATCGAGCTTATAGTACACAATATCGGTTGAGTATTTTGAATGCGTTCAAGATGGTGGCGTCAAAGGAGGGTTTCCCAATGTCAATATGGAAACTCATTTGCGGCTGGTTTGCCGGCCATGCGAGTCACGATGCTGACTCTGAGGCTGGCGAGGATAAGATAGACGGCAAAGGGCATCGCAAACCGCGCAGCCGTGACGACGGTGACGAGTTACCCACGCACCACATCCCTTATCCACCGCGGTGGTGACACGCGGTCGAGGCTGCACCTTCCGGACACAAAAAACGCCCCCCGAGGCCGGGAAGCGTTTTGTTGTTGCCATGTCGACACCCCAGGGTGCCTATTTCCCGAACAGCCGCTTCGCAAACCGTCGGCATCGGCCACCGGCACATGCGCAAACGCCTTGCGGGCCTCCGTGGCGCCCATCTTGGCCAGCGCCTCGTCCGACAGCGTCTCCGGCACCTGCCTCAACACGACCTCCACACCGGGAACGCTCCCCGCGCCTTCCGCCACGGCCTCGGCCATTTTGTAGACATGGCCGTACATGCTGTAAAACACGACTTGAATTTTTGCGCCCATAGCTGATCCCTTTCACTGGCACCCATCGGTCAAACGGAACAAGCCGCACGCCGCCATAGCGTGAACAATGAATGTCCCATGACAACTTCTATTATTATGGCACGCACACCCGAAGAAATTGAGCCGAGGATCAGGGTCATCGCCGCGCGGACCGGCGCCGAAGTCAATCTGGACTCGCTGTTCGACGTGCAGATCAAACGGTTGCACGAATACAAGCGACCGTGGAATCCATGAGGCGCCAAGCCTCCGCCTGGTTTGAGTCGCAGCCGAACCTCAATCAGGTCGTGGTGGATTTGGGCGCGGTGACCTTCATGGACAGCACAGGGATGGGTGCGCTGATCGGCATGCGCAAATGGGTGGCCGCCCGTAACGGCGCTCTGCGGCTCGCCCGGCCCCGCCCGAACGTGAAGCTTGTGCTGGAGATCACGCGGGCGAACAAAACCTGCTCGATCTTCACGACGCTGGAAGAAGCGCCGGCACCCGCCGCAGCCTTAACCTGACCCGTACGCGCGCTTACGCCTTCGGGCCTTCAACCTTGACAGGCTCTTCTTTCTTGATGTCGTCAACGACCTGCTTGACCTTTTCGTTGGCCAGCACTTCGCCCTCTTCTTTGCCCTTCTTGAACTCGCCCAGGCTACGCCCGAGAGAGTGTGCCAGTTCCGGCAACTTCTTGCCCCCGAACAGCACCAGAACAATCGCCAGACAGATCAGCATGTGCGACGACGCTATATTCTCAATGAAACCCAGTGGCAGCATCATACGTTCATCCCCTTCTTAAAAAACTCACTTTCGACCGCAATTGAAAGAGGATTTTACAACTTTCTCTCCCCGGCTGTCAATACGGCGTCTTGACATCCGGCACTTCGCACGTCGATATTTTCTTGTGTAATTTCTCTACCATGTGCCTGCCGAATAGCGTAATCTTTTCCCCCAATGTTCTTCTTGTCAGGCTCATTATTAAGGGAACGCACAGAATCATGGCGAAAAAAAATAAGCAAAAGAG
>JANYBJ010000150.1 GCA_025360845.1 bacterium | reverse complement strand
AACCCCTCGTCGATAACTTCAACGGTAGGGACGCCTCCCCGAGGCGTCCGCAAGGCAATGACCGGCGGACGGTTCGGGGAACCGTCCCTACCAGCGTTACCCGTACCGTTTGTTCCCGCTCCGCGGGCGGCGGGCTCGTCTATATAGGCTATACCGTACCGTTTGGGGGACGAAGAAGCGGGGCGTCTACGTCAACACCCGTTCTCTTTTCTTGAGAGGGCGACCGCCCTTGAGTCCGTTGGCGCGACTGCTGACAGCTTTACGTTTGCTTTTAACGGAACCACCCCGTCGTCCCATTTCGGGGACTAATCTTTATGTTCAGGGATACCCCGGCAAGAGGGGAGAAACCTGACAGGGGCTGGCCGATGCGGGTTTTACATGGCCGTGACGCAACTCCTCCTCGACCCGCTCGGCCAGAAAGACCTTGAGCAAGGATTGGTAAGGCACGTCGCGTTTGTTCGCCATCACTTTGAGCGCCGCAATGATCGACTCCGGCAAACGCAAAGAAATGGTTTTTGTCGAGGGCTTAAGATTTGGGAAGGCCGTCCGCTTGGCCTTTGACCAATCGATAAAATCCGCGGAGTCGTGGGAGGCCCAAAACTCTCTTTCCTCATCTTCCGTCTTGAACGATGTTCGCGTTGCTTCCCATCCGGTTCGATGTTCGCGGGGGGGGCCTGTCACTTAATCGGCGTGGCGGCCAGCGGCGGAATGTTGAGCTTGTTGAGCCTGATCCAGCAGTCGCCGCAGGCGCAGCCGTTGTCGCGGCCGCAGGTGCCGTGGATGTCGGGTTTGGGAGGCTCGATCGTGGCGACGATCAGCTCGCGGAACTTCTTGTAGTCCGCATCCTCTTTCGAGGCCCAGCCCTTGTCGATCTGCCCCCACCCGCCCGCCGCTTTGGCGAGCGGGGCCATCAGCAGGCGGCTCTCGTCGGGGTTGGCGAGGTTGACCAGCGCGTAATACGGCTGCCTCGCGAGCGCCTCGCCGAAGCGGGCCTTGACCGCCTCGCGCAGCGCGTTCTCTTTGCCGCCGTTGACGCCCGAGTGCTCGACGCGGTTGTGCGACGAGTCGCCGCAGGCCTGGCTGTTGAGGTCCAGCCAGTCGATGATGCGCTGGAAGTCCTCGCGCGGCAGGTTCACCTTCTTGTGGTTCGCGAGCAGCATCTTGCCGAGCCGCGAGCCGTGCGCGTAGTAGTCCATGGGGCGGCTGATGTTCTTGTCGAGCCCATGGCTTTCGGGCTTGTTGCCGATGGGGTTGGTGAAGCGCGCGAGCGTGAGGTACGACTGCGAGAAGCTGCCCTGCTGCGTGCCGATCAGGCTGACGCCGTTGGGCGGCTCCTTCTCGCCAAGGCCGTGGCAGCGGATGCAGTAGCGGTCCAGCACGGGCTGGACGGTCCTGACGAAGCTGAAGCCGCCCGGATAATCGGGGCCGGCGGGCGGGGTAAGCGCCGCGGGCGTGCGCATCAGCAGCGTGGGGTCGGCGGGCGGCGTGGCATGGCTCTCGGCGTGGCAGCCGACGCATCCGCGGCGTTCGCCCGCGTGGAGGTAGTGGAAGGAGCGCTCGGTCATCACGGCCATGCCGTTTTCGTCGAGCGCCTGGATCTGCACCGGCACGCCCGCCGGCACGCGCACCACGACCGAACCGTCGTCCGCGACCGGCACGGTTCCGAGGATGCGTTTGGCCAGGCCCACGCCGACGCGGCTGTTGAGCCCGGCGTTGGAGGCGATGGGCTTGACGTAGATGCGGTTGAAGCGCAGGTATTTGATCTGGCCCGGCTTGAGGATGCCGTTGGGATCGTTGCGCGTGAGGTTGACGTTCTGGACCGCATAGATGCCCGTGTCGCTCTCGGGTTTCGCGGGCAACATCGATGGCAGCGCGGGGGCGGCGGGACGGGCCACGACGGGCGTGGGCGAGAAGCAGCAGGTGTCCGCGTCGCGGTAGATGGGCTCGCGCCCGCCCACCGTGTCGACGAGCACGATGAAGTAGCCGGTGTCGTCCGGAACCGTCCCCTGGAACGGAATGTTGTTCGGCGAGTACGTGGCGAAATAGAGGTTCTCGGTCAGCGGGCACGGGGTGGAGAACTGGCCCGTCGCGCCGCCGCCCTCGTCCGACTCGGGGAACTTGATCTCGGGCGTGATGCGCGTGACGGGGTCGGGGCCGTTCTCGCCCTTCTGCACGTCGATCATGATCATCGTGCCGGTGTGGAAGCTGTGGTGGGCCACGCCCGTGGCGATGATTTTCTGCGAGCCGGGAATGGCGCGGGCCTCCGAGATCATCAGCGGATAGATGGTGTCGTTGCCGTAGTAGCTGGAAACGCCGGTGCCGTCGGGCCGCTTCCACCAGAGCTTGTGGAACTCCATCTCGTGCCGGTCGACGTACTCCCAGCGCGTGTAGACGATGCGGCCGTCGCACAGCACCGAGGGCGTGGTCTCGTTCTCGATGCCGTAGGAGAGCGGGCGGATGGCGCTCCCGTCCTTCTCGCAGCGGTAGAGCATCAGCGCGGGCGTGTAGCGGCCGCCGTGGCAGCGGCCGTAGTTCTGCGCGCGGGTCGAGACGAAGACGATCCCGCCGTCGGGCAGGTAGCAGGGGTCGCTGTCTTCGATCATCACGGTCTCGCGGTCATCCATGGTCTTGAGCGGGTCGCGCGGCGTGCCCGTGATCTGCCGCACCCACGAGCCGTCGATGGCGGCCTCGTAGAGGAAGTAGCGGAAGTAGGTCGGATTGTTGGTCGAGTGGTCGGCGTAGGCGAAGACGAACCGGGTGGCGTCGGGATGCAGGTTGGGGCGGTAGAAGGCGCCGGGCGGCAGATGGTCTTTGACGAGGTTGCGCTCTTTGGGGTGATCGTTCTGCCACCCGGTCAGGAGCGTCGGCCCCGCTCCGACGCGGCTGTGGCGGCCGAGGTACTGGTCGCAGTTGTGGCTGTACATCGTGGGCGCGTTCTTGTTGATGAGCAGCGTCTCGAACTTCAGCGAGGGGTGCGCGAAGAGGATCTTGCGGCGCAGGCGGAAAGCCTCGCCGAAGAGCGCGGAGCCGTCCGCCCCATCGGCGGCGAAGGCCGCGGTGACCTTCGCTGCCAGGGCCTCCGTCTCGGCCTTGGCCCACGACACGTCGCCGCCTTCGCGGGCCACGAGGTCGGCGGTCTTGCGGCAGAGGTCAAGCCGCTGCTTCGCCTGCTCGAGGTAGTAGAGCGCCCGCACCTTTTCGAGGTTCTCGCGCGTGTAGGGGCGGAGCTTCTCGGCCTTCTCGCGCAGCCCGTTCGGGCAGGCCGAGGTGTAGCGGTCGGTGAGCTGACGCAGGTCGGATGAGGGCGGATTACCGTTCCAGATGTTATCCTTGCGCTCAAGGAGCTGCTCGAAGATGTCCTGCGGCGTGCTGAACCGGCGGGCGATCTCGGGCAGAACCCCGTTGGCGCTCTGCACGGCCTTCCGCTCCCCCGCAGGCTGTTTGTTGAACGCCTCGACCTGATCGAGCTGCGCCTGCCACCACGTGGCCGCATGCAGCCCGGTTGCGGTTGTCAGAAAACAACCGAAAAGAAGAATCCCCACTTGCTTCATAATCTCTCCCCCAGAGATACGACGCTTTTAAGAAAAATAATTAGTGGATACAATACAAAATTACCGGGGTGTATTGGAAGGGGAATTTGCAGGTCCTGACGGTTAAGCCCGACAGTCACCGCACCTCATATGCGTCCTTCTCTTTCTCCGTCACCTTTTTCTTCGGTGCAGCCTTTGTAGGCTTACCGCTTCCCGGCTGAACCTGCGGGTCGTAGCGATCCGACTGAACATGCGGATCATTGTGACCGGACTGAAGACGCGGGTCGCTGTGGCCCGGCTGAAGACGCGGGTCGCTGTGGCCCGGCTGAACATGCCTGTCGTCATGTCTTGGGTACTCATGCCCCTGCGCATCTTTTCTGAAACGATCATTCCGGATGGCGTGCTCTCGCCAATCATGATGGCTTCTTTCCCACCGATGAAAATGTTCCAGCCGAATTGAATCACAGACCAGCCAGACGCCGCCAGCGCCCAAATAGAAATACCGGTCACCAACCCAGCCGAAGTATTCGCCATCAACGATAACGTAACTGGCAGGAACCATGACAGGCTCTTCAACCATAACGGCCGACCGTGACCCCTCTACATACCTGTCCGGCGCAACGATGCAACCCGACACGAACATCAAACCTCCTGCGGCCAGGGACAAGCTACACGCATACATTCTTTTTGTTTTCATTGCTCTTCTTTTTCTGTTGTTCACGCTGCCGACTCCTCTCTATGCGGGCGCACACCCCGAGGGGACTGTTTTGGCTATCGCACGCGCCATCGCCATCGCTGGCGCGGCATCAAAACGCTCGGGGTCGGCCGCCATGGGTGCTCAGCATTCTTGAAATGACCAACCCCAGCCGTTGAAACTTTTAAGCATTACCATAGTGTTATGCAGGGCCGGTGTCAAGTGGACCAGCAATTCCAATTTGAAATTAGAGTGCCGTTTCCAAGGTGGCTGTAACGAAGGACTGATGCCATGAGTAAACCTTTCAACACCTTGCTGGAGAAGCTGCCGTCTATGCGCCGAAAGAAGATTGCTGCGCAAACATCGCGACTCAAACAGGAGATGGCGTTGTGCGAGTTGCGGCAGGCACTCGATCTGACCCAAACGCAACTGGCCGAATCTCTGAACATGAAGCAGGCCGCTATTTCGAAGTTCGAGCGTCAGTCGGATATCTACATCAGTACCCTGCGCAACATCCTCACCGCCATGGGTGCCGACCTGAAAATTATCGCAAGCTTTCCCGAAGGCGACGTGCAGATCAATCCGTTCGACGAAATCCGGAGTGAGGCTCGGTGCGCCAGTGTCGCCGAAAAGCGCGAAACCTATTCAGCGAGGCGGACGCGCCGCTAGCGACCAGCGACGCGCGGACGGGGAGAATCGGAGGAGCCTACTCCTCTCCGTACTCTTTCGGCGTCTCGGCCGCCAGGCCGTAGAGCGCGTGCTGATCGGCGAGGTCGTAGTTGGCCGTCCGCGCGGAGGGCGCGAAAAACGCGGAAAGAAGCGCGCGGAGGCGGCCGGGGTCTTTCGTTTCGCATTCCCACACCACCAGCACCTGCCACCCGGCCTGCCACAGGTCGCGCAGCGCCTGTTGGTCGCGCTGAACGTTCTTCGCGAACTTCTCTTTCCAGAAACGCTTGTGCGTGGCGGGCGGACGCCGCGCCGGGCGGCAGCCGTGCGCGTGCCAGAAGCAGCCATGCACGAAGATGATCTTGCGGTGGCGCGGCAGCACGAGGTCCGGCTTGCCGGGCAGGCCCTTTACGTGCAGGCGATAGCGAAAGCCCATGGCGTACACCATGCGACGCACGACCCACTCCGGCGCGGTGTCTTTGCCGCGGATGTGCGACATGCAGGTGTGACGCTGCTCTGGCGTCATGCGGTCCATAGTCAGTCGAGCTGCACGCCGGGGGCCACGTTGAACATCGCTTCGTCCAGCGGCAATTTACGCAGCGCGGCATCGTGCAGGAAGGTCGGCTTGCGGCCGGTTCCGGTGAAGACGCCGTCGAGGCTGCCGTCCGGGCCGATGCCCAACACGTTGTAGAGGTAGAGATCCTGCATCACGTACTCGCCGTCCTTGAGCCCCAGCACCTCCGAGACCGCCGTGATCTTGCGCGAGCCGTCCGACAGGCGGGCCGTGTGGACCACCACGTTGACGGCGGCCGCGACTTGGCCGCGCAGCGCGGAGAGCGGGATGTCGATGCCGCTCAGCAGCGAACAGGTCTCGATGCGCGAGAGGCAGTCGCGCGAGCTGTTGGCGTGGATCGTGGACATGCTGCCCGCGTGGCCGGTGTTCAGCGCCTGCAACAGGTCGAGCGCCTCGCCGCCGCGGATCTCGCCGATGACCAGGCGGTCGGGGCGCAGGCGCAGCGCGGAGTGGATCAGGTCGCGGATCGTCACCTCGCCCTTGTCGTTCTTGTCCGGCTTGCGCGTCTCGAAGCAGACCGTGTGCTTCTGTTGCAGCTGCAACTCGCTGGAGTCCTCGATCACCAGGATGCGCTCGCTCTCCGGGATGAAACTGCTCAGCACATTCAGCACCGAGGTCTTGCCCGACGAGGTGGCGCCCGAAACGATCACGTTCTTGTGCAATTTCACGATCGTGTCGATCAGCTGCGCGCCTGCGGCGGTGATGCTGCCGAACTCGATCAGCTGGCCGATGGTCAGCTTCTCCTTCTTGAACTTGCGGATCGCCACCACCGTGCCGCAGCGCGCGAGCGGCGGGATGACCGCATGCACGCGCGAGCCGTCGGGCAGTCGCGCGTCGAGGCGCGGGTTCTCCTCGTTCAGCAGACGCCCCACGCTCTTGGCCACGTTCACGGCGGCGGCCTTGAGGGCCGGCTCGCTGACGAAGCGCGCCTCCGTGGATTGCAGCTTGCCCTTGAGTTCGATGAAGACCTGATTCGGCCCGTTGATCAGAATTTCCGAAACGGCGTCGTCCTGAAGGAACTGCCGGATCGGTTCAAAGAAAAGTCCCAGATAAGAATTTACATCTTCCATGGCAAAATGATTGCCCACCCGGGGCCTTTCTGTCAATCTCATTTCGCCATGGAGTGCCAAACCTTCAAACAAGGCTGCTGCGGCTGCTGTGTGAACATGCGCTGGCAACCGGAGCGGATCGCCGCCTTTCTCGCCGCCAACACGCGTGCCGCCGAGCGGCTTTTCCCCGCAGGCGGCAGGCCCAGCTATGGAGCTTTGGTGAGGCTGCATCTGGCACGCGGCGGCTGGCGCGACCACCTGCTGGCCGCGTGGCTGGCGCCGTTGACTTTTGGCATCAGCGCTTGGTTCTGGAAACGGCGCTACGGCAGTTGCTGCTTCGCGGGCTACCTGAACCGGTCAGAGGGGCGGGTCGGCTGCCTCATCCACCCCTTGCGTGTCGGCGGCACAGGCGATCTGCGCAAGCACGCCTTCCCGCTGATCCCGACCGTGGGCTGCAACCGCGCGCTGCGCTGCCCCATGCTCGACGCCGTCGGCGTCTCTCCTGACGCCGACTGGCCGACCGCCTCCCGCGCCGGCGCCGCAAGCTTGCATTAAGGCATCCAGACCTCGGCCTTGAAGAAACGGCTGCCGGTGTTGGTCGGTCCCCAGGCCCCGTCGAGCAGGTTCGTCTTGCCGATGACGGCGTAGACGCGTGCCGCGCCGAGATCCGGCGCCCAGGCCACCCGCGGCAAGCTGTTGCTCATCGTGATCAGGGTTCGGAAGACCGACTCGTGGTTCGTCGGCACAGAGCCTGCCACATACTCCTGCCACGCCAGCATGCCATCCCCGTCGGTGTCCGTCAGCTCTTCTGCGGCGGGCGTTCCATTCGTCAGACCATACTGGGCAAGCCACACTTCCGGGGTTCCTAGCGGCGCAAGATTTTCCGCGAAATCCGCCGCCACCGTTCGGGCCTGGGTCATCGACACGATAATCATGCCGCCCACCCACAGGCAGCCGTTGGTGTCGCCGTCCCATGCCACAAAGTGCCAGTAGGTCCCAGCGCTGGCCACCAGCACCGCATTGCTGCCTGCCACATACCAACCGTCCGCCGCCGTCACACTCCCGTTCCCGTTGGTCTGCGTCGTCAGCCGGTACTGCGTCTGCCACTGCCACGTCAGCGCCGCGTTGTTCGTGAGCGTGAGCGTCACGTTGGTGGGGCCGGCCTGCGCGTAAGCGTTGCCCGTCACCGTTCCGGCCGTACACACGGCCTGCGTGGACGCCCCGGCCGACACCGGCGAGTTTGTCACCCACAGGCTCAGCGCCGAGCCCCAGTTTGTCGTCACCGTTCCAGGGTCGGCGCCGCCCTGCGCCGAAGCGACTGTCAGCGTGTACACGTTGACGGCAAAGGTGGCGGCGATCGTTCCGTCTGCGGTGATGTTGCTCCACACAAAGTTCGTGCTGGTGATCCCATTGCCTGCGAACGGGCTGCCCGTGATGTTGACGCCATTGGTCTGAATACTCGCAATGTGATTGCCGGCGGCAGCCGTGATCAAGAAGTTGGTCGTGCCGTTATTCGCAACCGTCACGGCGCCCGCCGGGCTGATCGTGCCGTTGCCTGTCTTACCGGCGGTGACCGTGCGTGGCGGCGGTGAGGAGGCAATGGTCAGAAGGCCGGAGGCGCTCGTGACGGCCTGGCCATCGGGATTGGTTACCGTAATGGTCCGCGCTCCCGTAGCGGCGCCAGCGGAGACCGACACATGCAGGGTGAGGGTGGTCGCGTTCGAAAAGGTCACGCTGTCGACCGTGACACCGCCGCCGTTCACGACGGCCGCAAGACGGTTCGGGAAGGCGGGTCCGGGATCAAAGAAACCCGATCCGGAAATCACCGCGCCCGTCACCGTTACGCTCGCGTTTGTCTGTCCCTGGGTGACGCTTGACGGTGAGCACGAGACCGGCGTGGCAGGCGGCGGAGCAGACAGTTTGACCGCGCGGACGCCGTAGCTGTTGGCCGCGTCGCAGAACTCCTGGATCGTCCACATCGTCATGTCGTCAGACGGGTCCAGGCTGGTGAAAGAGAAGTCTCCCCAGCGCCGCCCGCCAGCGCCGCCCGTGTCCCCGGGCGGGTTGTAGGCTGTGCTGCTCGCGGTGTATTCCACGGGGGTCTGCATGGTGCCGGGCGCGTCGCCGGAGAGTCTTCCGACGGTTGCCGCATTGGCGTAATAGGTGGTCCCTGCGGTGCTGAAGCCCATCGCCACATGGCCTTGACCGGAGACCATGATCGAGGGAATCCAATAGGATTTTGGGTTGCTCGCGGCTGAATCGAAGACGGTTCCCGACTGCACCACGCTGGGGGTTGTAGTCATATTTTGGAGCTCGTACCAGCGCGAGCCGTTGCGGATGTTCGACTTGCTGGCCGTGGCAGATCCCGAACTGTTGACCTCGATGTTGTGCGCGGTCCAGAGCCGTCCGTTGCGGAGGTGCGCGGCGAAGAGCCGATCGTCCAATGCGTCGAGATAGCCGTTGGCCCCGCTGGTATTTCCCAGATGCGGAACGGTGACCGGATAGGCGGTCGACGGAACGGTCAGCGAGATGTTGGCGGAGACTGTCGGCGTTCCGCCCGGCGTGCTCACCCGGCGGATCATCAACGTACCGAAGGACGCGTTGTCCACGCCGATGAAATAGCCCTCGGTCGCCAAGGGGTCATCGTTGTCCACGCCCTGCGGGGCAAAAGGTCCGGACGCGTTCGCGTTGGGCACAAGTCCTCGAAGCGCCGTCACGACGATCGGCCCCGCGCCGAGGAGCGAACTCTTGCGAACCACAAAACCCGAACAGCCGACGAACGCGCCAGCGGGCGTGAACACGTTGTCGCCGATGTACAGCGCGTTGGCATCGATGCCGAGCGTCGGGTAGTCCGCAAAATTCCCGGTGTCCCCGGCGGGGGAGACGGTATCGTGCTGGAAATAGAAAAAGGTGAACGACGAGCTGCTCGTGACCGTGTTGCCGCTGCTGACGGCGAGAAGCACGCGGTTGGGCAGCGCGGTCGCGCTACCCGGCACGTCGATCATGACCACGAACCAGCGCCCGCTGAGCCGGTCGTAGCGGATGTGCGGATCGCTGGAGAAGTTGTTGCTCGTCGGGGGCGTCATCACGGAGTTGAAAAACGTGTCCATGGACGCGTTCAGCGCGCCATCCGCGACACCGGTGTTTTTATTGAACGTTCGGATGCGCCCGTTGACCGCAACGATAAACTGAGTCAGTCCCACGGCACCCATCGTGTCCGGCGGATAGGAACTCGTGTCCGCCAGCGTCGCGCCGGTGAAACTCGTGCCGAGCGTCTGCGGCGAGAGCAGGCTGCGCTCGGGAATCGCGAGTGCCTGCTGCGTATTCTGCGCCCCGCCCGGAGAAAGCGGATTCTGCGGCAGCCCTTTTCGGTCCGGGCGCAGCGCGGGCTTGGTCCGCGCCGGTTTCGCTTCCAGCGCCGCCATCCGCTTTTCGCGCGCCATGATGTCGGAGACAGACTCCTGTATTCCCGCCGGGCCAACCCACGGGGTTCCGGCCGCATTCCCATCCGGAACCTGTTCAGCGGACGTGCTGCTGCCGAGCGTCCGGGTCTCACCCAGGACAAAGCAGACGAAGACCATCAGCCATGCGTGGCGTCTGCGCAACGAAATGCGCCGTCTACCTGTCACTCTGCCTGTTTGGCTCTTCATGTCAGTCTCTCCTGATAACGGGCCCGGAACAAACCGCACGCCACTTTCCGGATCTGAGTATCAATTGCTATTATGAGAGGGGACGATGAAAAGAGTCAATCCCGTTTCCAGGCCCGCGGAGTAGGTGTTTTCCCCATCTGCCCGTTCAATACACACCTCCTTGGGGCTTGAATAGCGGCAATGACTGCGATTATCATCCCATCGACCTATACGCTACCGCTTGGTAATCAGGGCAACCGTTCTCGCGCATAGACGCGGAGGCAAAGAATATGAAACACCTTTATCCCGCAATCGCATTCATTGTGCTGGCCAGAACCGCGTATGCGGCGGAGTTGCCTGACATCCGGCCGGTTGAGACGGACCTGACCGTGCCGGCGATGACATGCGAAAAGCCGGCGGCGGGACGGCGCGTAAAGCTGACGCTGGAGGCGTTCCGGGGAACCGAGGTCTATCATGCGCTCTATCTTCCGACCGATTGGCAGGCGGGCAAGCGTTTTCCGGTGATCGTCGAGTATGCGGGCAACGGGTCCTACTCGAACCAATACGGCGATGTCTGCGACGGCAAGGTCGAGTCGAGCAAGCTGGGTTACGGCGCGAGCGGCGGCAAGGGTTTCATCTGGGTGTGCGTGCCGTACATCAGCCCGGACCATCGGCGCAACCAGCCCAACTGGTGGGGCAATGTCGAAGCGACGGTCAGCTACTGCGCCGGCGTGGTGGCCGAGGTGTGCGCGACGTACGGCGGCGATCCCTCGGCCGTGTTTCTGACGGGCTTCTCGCGCGGCTCGATCGCCTG
>JANYBJ010000146.1 GCA_025360845.1 bacterium | reverse complement strand
CTGTCAAACCTGTCAAAAAAAACCGGTTTAAGGTGACTGTCATGTGTATAGCCATTTAAGGGACACTACACTAACCACCTGTGAGGAGTTAGGGAGAATTTAGGAGTTGAACAGCCTAACAGCCTAACAGCCTAAACACCTGACAGCCTTCTTCCTCCCTCCGGCTTTGTGTTTCTTCGTACACTTCGTGTCTTCGTGGTGAAACAACTTGTTTTTTATTGCTGTTGTTGGTTTGTAAGGCACTAACGGGCTTTGAAGCAGGCGCACAGGTGAGCGGACGCATGGGCGAGCGGCGCAAGAGCCGGTGCTGACGCGCGGCAGGCGTCGTCGGCCAGGGGGCAGCGCGGCGCGAAGGGACAGCCGCTTGGATCGGTTGAAGAACCGGCTTCGGCGGCTGCGGCCTCTTCCGGCAGGGGCGTGCCGATGCGCGGCACGGCCCGCAGCAACAGCAGCGTGTACGGGTGCGCGGGCGTCTGAAGCACGGCGTCGGCGGGCCCGGTCTCGACGATCTTGCCGAGGTACATCACCGCGATCCGGTCGGCCAGGTGCTGGACCACGCCGATGTCATGGGTGATGAACAGGTAGGAAAGCCCGCGCTTATCTTTCAGCTCCTGAAGCAGGTTCAGCACCTGGGCGCGCACCGAGAGGTCCAGGGCGCTGACGGACTCGTCGCAGATCAGGAGCTGCGGCCCGAGGGCCAGGGCGCGGGCGATGCAGATGCGTTGGCGCTGGCCGCCCGAGAAGGCGTGCGGGTAACGGTCGAGCACGTCGGGAGGCAGCCCGACGTCGGCCAGCAGCCGCGCGGCTGCGTCGCGTCGGCCTTCGCGCGTGACGAGCCCGTGGACGAGCATCGCCTCGGTCAGCAGATCGAGGACGGTGTGGCGCGGGTTGAGCGAGGCCTGCGGGTCTTGGAAGACGACTTGCACCGCGCGGCGGTAGGCGCGCAGGGCAGGGCCGCGCAGGGTCAGGACGCTCTGCCCGTTCAGGGCGATGGCGCCTTCGCGCACCTTTTCCAAACGCAGGACGGTGCGCGCGAGCGTGGACTTGCCGCAGCCGGATTCGCCGACGACGCCGAGGGTCTCGCCGCGGAGCAGCGTCAGGTCCACGCCGTCGACCGCCCGCACAAAGCCGGCGGTGCGGGCGAAGACGCCTTTTTTGATCGGGTACCAGGTCTTTAGGCCGCGGATTTCGAGGAGCGGTGAGGCGGGATCAGACATGCGGTTCTTATACCATAAATGAGGAACCCCGTAACAGGTCAAAAATCGCGCCGCCACTTTCATGGCCTGCGTGCGGTGCCCCTAAATAAGTCAGATTGCGGGCTTGCATC
Source organism: bacterium (assembly GCA_025360845.1). Taxonomy (GTDB): domain Bacteria; phylum Verrucomicrobiota; class Kiritimatiellia; order RFP12; family UBA1067; genus JAHFSX01. The sequence goes on along the minus strand of JANYBJ010000146.1, from coordinate 1,372 downwards.
CGATACCCAGAATGTGGCACAATTTTTATGTATGGAAATGAAGTTCATATGTGAAAACTCCCTGTTTGCAGGTGAAAAGACGGACAGCGGCGCGGCAGGGCGGAGGCCATGAGAACGGTGCCGAGAGTCGGAATATGCGGGCTGCTGTCGGTCGCTTGGCTGTTCGCGTCCGGGATCGGTACCGCGTGCCGTGCGGCGGCCGAGGCCGTGGACACCGGGCTCTGGACCGCGTCGTTGGAAATCCGCGCGAGCGGCTACCGGGGCGCCTCCGCGCTGGCGGACTTTCCGGTACTGGTCACGTTCGATCCCGCAACCGTCGCGGGCTTCAGCTACGCCGGGTTCGCGCCGCAGGGTGCGGACCTGCGTTTCACCGACGCGGACAACACGGTGCCGCTGAGTCACGAGATCGAGGCGTGGAACACCAACGGCGTCTCGCGCGTCTGGGTGCGTGTACCCTCGCTGGTCACGAACCGGGTCATCAAGGCGTTCTGGAATAACCCCGGGGCTGGGGCTCCGGGATCGGACCAGGTCTGGGACGCCGGTTTCCGCGGCGTCTGGCATCTGTCGGACACGCTGAGCGACGCCACGGCCAACGCCAACACCGGAGTCAACACAGGCACCGTCGCGACGGACGGCGCGGTCGCGGGCGGACGCGCCTTCGACGGTACCGCCTTCATCGACTGCGGCAACGGCGCGTCGCTCAATCTCAGCGGTGACCAGCTCACGCTGTCGGCCTGGATCAAGCCGGCCGCCATCTCGGGCAACGCGGTGATCAGCAAAGCGTACGACGCCGCGCATTCGCCTCCCTATTACAGTTGGGTCCTTTATACGGTGAGTTCCAGCCTGCACTGCAGGATCGACGCGGCCGCGGCAACGTACGGGACGCTTTCGCTGGGGCAGTGGCAGCACGTTGCGGCGGTTTACAACGGCAGTCAGGTCACCCTGTTTGTCAACGGGCAGCCAGCCGGCTCGTTCAGCAAGACGGGCGCTATCTGGCTCACGTCTCGTAACGTCCGCATCGGCGGACGCGACACCGGTTCGCTGGGCGAGTATTTCAACGGAAGCATTGATGAGGTGAGGATTTCCGCGGTCGCGCGTTCGGCGGACTGGATCCGCGCGGAACGCGACACGGTTGCGGATGCGGCGTTCTGCACGTACGGAAGCGTCGTGGTCACGCCGCGGGTGCCGCGTCTCTCGGTCGCGGACGCGCAGTGTCTGGAGGGGGATTCCGGAAGGCGCTTCCGGGTTTGTGGGGGGATTTTTCATTGAATGGGTAGCGGATCCATGTCGAGGCCGCCAAAGTGAAAGAGGATGTCTGTCTTGAGCCGCTGACGATTGCGGTAGCCGCAGGACTTCTGCATGAGCAGCTGGA
>JANYBJ010000262.1 GCA_025360845.1 bacterium | reverse complement strand
AGACGAGCCCGCCGCCCGCGGAGCGGGAACAAACGGTACGGGTAACGCTGGTAGGGACGGTTCCCCGAACCGTCCGCCGGTCATTGCCTTGCGGACGCCTCGGGGAGGCGTCCCTACCGTTGAAGTTATCGACGAGGGGTTTATTGCGCTGGATCATGACGATACTCCTTTTTTTCAATGTGTGGCGGACCGACTGAAGCAGGATGCCCATGACAAAGACAATCGAATGAACTATAGCATAGCCCATTAATGCTGTAATCCATTAAAATCCTGATTCGGTCAAAAAACCGCTTGCGGAACGAGTCGGCTGCGTCTAAGCTAAAGGTGAACGTGGGTTATGAACTTGGTCATTGCATCAAGCATTCACACGACTCGGAGTGTTCATTACGAACGGAAAGGTTAAGAGCTATGAACGAGACAGCAGGCGCAGGCGCGGCGGGCATGATCCTGATTCTTCAATTGGCGATTGGCATCCTCATGTTGGCAGCGGTGTGGCGTGTGTTCTCCAAAGCGGGGCAGCCAGGCTGGGCGGCTCTGGTTCCGATCTATAACCTGTTCGTGATGCTGAAGGTCGCGGGCAAACCCGGCTGGTGGCTGGTGCTGATGCTCATTCCGCTCGTTAACATTATCATCCTGATTCTGACGACGGTCGGTGTGGCGAACAGCTTTGGCAAGGGCGGCGGCTATGCCGCGGGAATGATCTTCCTGCCCTTCATCTTCTATCCGATGCTGGCCTTCGGCGACGCTCAGTATCAGGGTTCGCCGGCCTAAGACGCGGTTGAAGATGAGCAAGCGGGAGCGCGAAAAAGAGTCGATCGGCTTGATGATCGGCATCTACTGTCGCGGCAATCACCACACGGACAAGGTGCTGTGTGAGGATTGCCGCGAACTACTTGTGTACGCTGAGCAGCGCCTGTCCGCGTGCCCGTTCGCAGCCAAGCCCGCGTGCCGGGACTGCACGATCCACTGTTATTCGCCGGACCGGCGCAAAGCCATTCAGGCGGTGATGCGGTATGCCGGGCCGCGGATGCTGCTGCATGCCCCGCTGGCCGCGCTCGGACATTTGGTGCGCAAGAAGAAGGGTAAGCTGAAGGCCGCTGGGAAGAAGAGCCCTGCTTGAACAGGCGGAGAACGTGATCCCCTATGCACATGCCAGCCACTGACAACCTGCGCCTGCGCGAAGAGGGCGCGGAGGTGCGAATTCCTCTGGGGCCCAATCTCAACGACAAAGGATGCCTCTTCGCGGGCTCGATCTACTCGGGTGCGATTCTTGCGGCCTACCGTGCGGCGGAGCGGCTCCTCGCCGACCGCGGCCTCACGGGCGGCCTCGTGGCCAGGCAGGCGTCGATCCGCTAGCTCAAGAGCCTTGTGTCGGACGGCACCGCCGTCGTTTCCGCGTGCGGCGAGCCCGTGCGCAAGACCAACGGGAACCACACGCTCAGCGTGACGGTTTCGGTCTCTGACGCGGACGGCAAGCCGTGCGCGGAATTCACCTGCGAATTTGTTCTGCTCAAGGCGCGGCCCACGGGATAACGGACGAGAGGTACTCTTCCGCCGAGGAGTGCTGATTGCTCGCCCCCAAAGTATTAAACATAGGGTGATGAATTGGAATAAGGATCGGGCCGGTTCCGGCACTTCTAAATTTGGCTTAGGCCGCCTGAAAGAATGCCCTTACGGGCACACTACAAACGGATTTCCCTAAGCTTTCTTGCGTTCGTAGTGGCGCCGTGAGGCGCTTCCTTGCCAAATTTAGAATTGCGTGGCCGGTTCCGGCACTTCGCCTTATAGTCTGCACAGGTTATATGGACGGATCTACTGTCGTTTCGTGACGTTCCAGGCCCATAGTCCAATCACTTGAGCGTTGAAATTTTAGCGTTGAGCGTTTACCTACCTTCGTCCTTCCCTTTGCCATCTCCGATTTTCGCCTTTTCACGGCGAGAAAAATTACGCCGCCGGAGAGAGGTCGTTAATTAATACAAAAATTAATATGGAGCATTGTAGTTGAAGTGCGGTGTGGAAGGCAAGGGTTTAGGTGGGGGCGGTAAGTGGAGGGGCGCATGGCAGTTCTGTTGAGGTCGGCGCATCGCAATCGTAATCTTGCTCGTAATCATAATCTTGATTTAGGCGCGCACGTTCTATTACGCTGTCATCATGAATGCGGCTGTTTGACCATGAGAAGTTGACCGTCTAT
>JANYBJ010000241.1 GCA_025360845.1 bacterium | reverse complement strand
CGCTCGCCTTGACCCACACCGCCGTGATCCGCGCCGCCGCGTTCAAGAGCGGTTTCGCGCCTTCCGTTATCGACAACCACACCTACATCTCGGCGGACGACGTCCTGCGCCAGTCCTCCACGCCGGCGGGATTTCCGACGTTGTGGAACGGCACTACGGCGGACTATGCCATGGACCCGACCATTGTGGCAGGTGCCGGCGCGGCCCTGACGAACGCGCTGAAGGCCCTGCCCTCCGTGTCGATCGTGACTCCGAAGGCGAACCTGTTCGACGCGTCGACGGGCATCTATGCCAATCCGGGGGGGTATGGCGTCGCTTGGGAACGCGAGACGTCTGTGGAGTGGATCGATACGGACAACTCCAGCAAGTTCCAGATCGATTGCGGACTGAGGATACAGGGCGGATATTTCAGGGACATGGGCATTACAAGGAAGAAGTCGTTTTCGCTGCAGTTCCGAAACGTTTATGGCGCAGGAAGATTGTCAGCGGATCTGTTTTCCGGAGACGCGTCCGGAACGTACAACAATCTGGTCCTGCGGGCCGGCGCCAACGACGCGTATAACGGGTTTGGCAACACCTACGTCCAGTACATCATCGACGAGTTCGTGCGGCGCACGCATCTGGACATGGGACGCCCCGCAGCTCATGGCACGTTCGTCAATCTCTACCTCGACGGTCTCTACTGGGGGCTCTACAATCTCACTGAGCACATCGACGCGGAGTTTGCCGCAAGTTATTTCGGCGGAAACAATGCCAATTGGGATGCGGTGGGCAACGACGGAATTCAGGACGGCAACGCCGACATGTGGAACGCCATGCTCAACCAGTGCCGTGCCGGCCTGACGAGCGAAGCGGCGTACCAGCAGCTCCAGGGCAGGAACCCTGACGGCACGCGCAACCTCGCGTACCCGGTGCTGCTCGATGTGCCGAACTACATCGACTACATGCTCCTTAATCTCTGGATCGGCAATGCCGATTGGCCGGGCAATAACTGGCGGGCCGTGTGCGACCGCTCAGCGGTAGGCACGGGGTTCAAGTTTGTGGAATGGGACGCTGAACTGTCCATGCTGAGTCCGTGGACGGGTTTATACACGGACATGACGGGTGCCAACAACGGGGCCGCCGAGCCGTATGCGTATTTGCGGCAGAACCCTGAGTTCCTGATGCAGTTTGCCGACCATGTGCAGCGGAACATGTTCAATGGCGGCGGACTCACTGCGCAGGCGGCGGTTGCCCGCTATACGGCTCTGGTCAACGGCATCGAGCCGGCAATCGTCGGCGAAACCGCCCGCTGGGGAGACCAGTACGGCGGAACGTCCTACACGCTTGAAACGTGGCGGGCGGCGCGCAACAACATGCTCGCAAACTATTTGCCCCAGCGTACGGCGATCGCCCTGCAGCAGTTCCGCAACGCGGGCCTTTACCCGGCGATCGACGCGCCGGTGTTCAGCCGCTTCGGCGGGGTGTTCACCAACAGCCTGAGCCTGACAATGACGTCGGCCAACCCGGTCTACTACACGACCGACGGCAGCGACCCGCGCCAGTACGGCACGGGCGCGGCGGCCGGGACCCTGTACGCGGACGGCGTGGCGCTGACGCGCGCGGCGCGGGTCAAGGCCCGCGCCCGCCGCGCCTCCGACGGCGTGTGGAGCGCCCTGACGGACGCGGTGTTCACGCCGTCCGAGAAGCCGTCGCTGCGGGTGACGGAGCTGATGTACCACCCGCGCAAGCCCGGGGTTGTTACGGGCGAGGGGTATCAGGACGGCGACGACGAGTTCATCGAGCTGCAGAACCAGGGCTCCGCGCCGATCGGCCTGGCGGGCCTGCGCTTCACGCGGGGCGTGTCGTTCGACTTCACGGAGGGGGCGGTGCAGACCCTGGCCCCGGGCGGGTTCGTGCTGGTGGTCAAGAACATCGCGGCGTTCACCAACCGGTACCCCGCGGTCCCGCCGCAGCGGATCGCCGGGGCGTTCGCCTTCCCGTCGGCGGGCCTGAACGACGCCGGCGCGGCGGTCGAGCTTCAGGACGCGCTCGGGCGCACGTTGGTGTCGTTCACCTATGACAACAAGTGGCTGGTGCAGACCGACGGCGCGGGCCACTCGCTGGTCCCGCTGCCGGGCGTGGCGCAGGCGGACGGCGAGCTGGACTACCCCGGGAACTGGAAGGCCAGCGTCTACATCGGCGGCTCGCCGGGGCAGGCCGAGCCCGCGGCGCCGGCCCCCTCGCTGGTGCTGAACGAGATCCTGGCGCACACGGACTACGCCGTGCCGCCCTACGACTCCAACGACGGGATCGAGCTGTACAACGCGACGGCCGCCACGTTCCCGCTGGGCGCGGGGTGGTACCTGAGCGACGACCCGCAGGACCTGGCCAAGTGGGCTATCCCCGCGACCAACTCGCTCGCGGCGCACGGGTGGCGCTGGTTCGACGAGGTCCACGACTTCCACGCGCCCATCACCAACGGGTTCGGCCTGAACAAGTCGGCCGAGCAGGTGCTGCTCTCGTACCTGCCGGGCACGGGCCAGGACCGGGTGGTCGACGCGGTCTCCTTCAAAGGCGAGGAGAACGGCGTGCCGCTGGTCCGCTACCCGGACGGCGCGGCGTCCTGGTTCCACGGCGCGCCCACGCCGGGCGCCTCGAACCGGCTGGCCGCCGCCGGCGTCGTGATCTCCGAGATCGTGTACCATCCCGAACCGACCTTGGAGAACCCGGAGAACAACCAGAACGACGAGTTCGTGGAGCTTTACAACCCGACGGCGTCGCCAATCACGCTGAAGAACCTCGTCACCGACGTCGGCGTCTGGCGCCTGGCCGGCGGGATCGGCTACACCTTCCCCGACGGCACGGTGCTTCCGGCCGGCGGCCGGCTGGCGGTGGTGCCCTTCGACCCGGCGTACGACCCCGCGGCCCTCGGCGCGTTCCTGTCGGCCTACGGGCTGACCGACGGGCAGGCGCGCCTGCTGGGGCCGTACACCGGCCACCTGGACAACAAGACCGACACGGTGCGGCTGGAGCGGCCGGTCAACCCCGACGCACCCGGGGACGGGATTTCCTGGCATGTAGTCGATCAGGCCACGTATTTCGACGCGGCGCCCTGGCCGGCGGGGACGGACGGCACGGGACGCCCGCTGACGCGGCTGCCCGGGCAGAACGACGGGGACGATCCGGCGAGCTGGACGGCGGGTTTCGCCGCGACGCCGGGCCGGGGGCCCGCGAAGGTTTGCGTGACCGCCCCCGCGTCCGGCACGGGCTACCTGGCGCCGGCCGCGGTCGCGGTCACCGCGGCGGTCGACCCCGCCTTCGTGGCCGGAACGGTCCGCGGGATCGTGTTCGCCGTCGACGGCGTGGACGCGGCGAGCGTCACGCAGGCGCCGTACGCGGCGGTCGTCGCGCTGGACGCCCGCGAGGGCGCGCGGCGGATCACGGCGCGCCTGACCGACGACGAGGGCGCCTACACGTGCCCGGCCGTGATTGTCACGTGCTACACGAACATCCCCTCCTTCACGGCCGGACTGGACCAGACGATCAACCTGACGGTGACGGACAGCGTCGGCCTTCACGCGGCGGTCGCGGTGCGGCCCGGCATGACGGAGCCGGTCAGCACCTTCTGGTCCTGCCCGGGCGACGGCTCGGTCGTGATCGGGAACCCGGCGCAGACCGGCGCCTCGGCGCGCTTCACGCGGACGGGCGAGTACGAGCTGATGCTGACGATGGTTTACGGCCGGCTGGTGACAAACCAGTTTATCACCGTGACGGTCACCGACGCCAACACGCCCAACCGCGTGCCGTACAAGGAGTCGTTCGAGGGCTACGAGCTGGGCTCGACGCTGATCGGAGTCAAGGGCTGGTACGGCGCCAACGCCGAATTCGCGGTGGTCCAGACCAACCGGTCGGACGCGGGGCCCGGCGGCTGCCCGATCGCGGGGACGCACGGCAAGAGCCTGTCCTTCAGCGGCGAGATCACCAACCTGCTGGAGCGGACAAGCGCGTTCACCAACATCTGCGTGGACGTGCTCATCGCGTGCAGCCCGGGCGTCGACAACCCGCCCGAGCCGCCGCCCGCGGCCCAGATCGCCTTCTGGGTCAACGGCAGCCGCCGCCTGCTGGTGTGGCACGGGCAGGCCGGCGGCACGAACCGGTGGACCGAGCTGACCGATGTGGCCGTCTCGTCCAACGCCTTCATGCGGCTGACCCTGATGGCCGACTATGTCCGCAACGCGCAGGGATCGTTCGGGTTCAGGGTCTGGGTCGACCGCCAGCCGGTGACCCGGCCGGCGTCCGTGTTCGCGACGGCCAACACGAACCGCAACTTCCTGACCAGCATCGAGCTCAACGGGACCGGGCAGATCGACGACCTGGTGGTGGACAGCTACAACTCGATGCTGTACCGCCGGATCACGGCCTCGGCCGGCCCTCACGGGCGGGTCTCGCCGGCCGGCGAGCTGATGGTCCCGGTGGGGGCATCGACCAACATCGCGGTGCTGCCCGACGCGTACTACAAGGTCGGCACGCTTCACGTGGACGGGGATGCGGTCGCCCCCGCGCTGAACTACACGTTCCTGAACGTTGTGGACGAGCACGCGTTTTCGGCCGGTTTCGCCGAAAAGCTGACGACGTCCGGCGTGCCGGAGGTGTGGCTGCACCGGGTCAACCCGGCCTGGACGGACAACTTCGACGCGCACGCGCTCGCGGACCTGGACGGGGACGGCGCGCCCACGGGGGACGAGTACGTGATGGGGACGGACGCGACCAACAGGCTGAGCGTGTTCCGCCTCGACATGGGCGTGAGCAACGGGGTGCCGGTGGTCTCCTTCGCGACCGTGCCGGAGGGAGGCTTCTACGGCATGGGCGGCGTGCGCCGCTACGGGCTGTACGAGACGGACGACCTGCTGTCCGGAGACTGGCGGGGCGTGCCGGGCTACACCAACGTGGTTGGCGCGGGGCAGTCGGTCATCTTCACCAACCGGACGGAAGACGCCGACCGCCGCTTCTTCCGCGGACGCGTCTGGCTGGAGCAGTGACGCTCAGGCGCCTTCCGTTCAGCGGCATGAAGCTTTGCCGATCTTAATGGACGGAAGCGCCGAGGGTGCGGAGCTGGGGTACGAAATCGGGGAACGATTCGTTCAGAACCTCGGCGTGGTGGACCGTCACGCGGGCAGGCGAAGCCAGTCCCGCGAGGGCGAGCGACATGGCGAGGCGGTGATCGCCGTGGGCATCGCAGGCCCCTCCTGCGAGCGTGCCGCCATGGATGGAGAAGCCGTCTCTGCGTTCTTCGACGCGCACGCCCAGTTTCTTCAGCTCGCTGCACATCACGGAGATGCGGTCGGTCTCTTTATACCGCAGCTCTTCGGCATCACGCACGTCGGTGACGCCGTACGCGAAACAGGCGGCGACCGCCAAGATCGGGAACTCGTCGATCATGCGGACGACGGTGTCGCCGCTTACGCTCACGGCCTTGAGCGGGGCCGCGGTGAGGCGGATGTCGCCGACCGGTTCGCCGAGAATGTCATGGCGGTTCTCGATGCGGATATCCGCGCCCATCTGGCCCAGCACGTCGAGGATGCCGGTTCGGGTAGGATTGAGGCCCACGTCGCGGATGCGGACCGAGGAGCCGGGCACGAGCGCGGCGGCGACCAGCAGGAAGGCGGCCGAAGAGATATCGCCAGGGAGTTCGAGGTTCAGAGGTGCGAGCGGCCGCGTGAGGGGCGCGACGCGGATGGCATGCGGCTTGTTCGTACGGATGTCTGCGCCCATGGCAGACAACATGCGCTCGGTGTGGTCGCGGGAGGGGCCGGGCTCGTGGAGCGTGGTGACGCCGTCGGCAGCGAGTGCTGCAAGGATGAGGCAGGATTTCACCTGTGCGCTGGCCACGGGCAGCGTGTAGTCCATCGCCCGGAGGGGAACATCGGCGGCGCGTGCGGCGAGGGTGAGCGGGGCGCAGCCGTTGGGGGAGGTCACCGGGACACCCATCTCGCGCAGAGGATCCGTGATGCGGTTCATCGGACGTTTGCGCAGGCCTGTGGAGCCGTCGAGCACGCAGGGTGTCCCGCTCGCTGCCAGCGCTCCGGCCAACATGCGGATGGTGGTGGCCGAGTTGCCGCAGCAGAGCGGTTCTGTCGGCGGTGTGAAACCGCGCAGGCCTTTGCCGCAGACGGTGAGCCGTGCGCCTTCGAGGTGCCACTCCACGCCACAGGCCGTGAGGACGTTCAACATGGCGCGGGTGACGCCGGAGACAAGGAAGCGGTCGATGGTGCTTGTTCCCTCCGCGAGCGCGGCAAAAAGTGCCGCCCGGTGCGAGAGCGATTTGTCTCCCGGCAGGCAGATGTCGCCTGTCAGCGGGGAGGTCGTCGATACGGAAAGGTCAAACGCAGTTTGCATAAGTTGTTATTTTTAACACAAACTCGGCGGGAAACGAAGAAGAAACGGCAAAATTCAGGATACCTGTCAGGGCGTTTCTAAGTGAACGGTTCTTGCGCTGTGTTATCTAGGCGATGACTTTGAGCTAAACGCAAGCCCCCTTTTTTGCTTACATAGACTGCGCCGTGAAAGAGCCGCGGAGGGCGCGGCCGAGGGCGG
>JANYBJ010000238.1 GCA_025360845.1 bacterium | reverse complement strand
TCACTGACGACGCGCCGACCTTCGGGCAACTGCGCTTCTCCTCAGCCTGAGAGGGGGCGCAGCAGGTCCTCCCGAACGAACCCGCCTGCCTCCAACGACAAAACGACACCTGCCGGCACCCGGCCGGATGGCCACGCTTTGCCGTTTATGCCGCTCCGCCACCTCCCTCGCGCCTCCCAGCATCCCGACCCCTTTGATTTGGAACCGCTGTCCGGCCCTGAAAGCACTAGACGGGGGGTTTCCGGGTGGTGTAAGCTCTTAACTATCTTGCCCGTAGGCAGAGATCCCCGGAGGCGTTTCTTATGGCAGAGACCCAATCGTCCGTCGTGAATGAGTATGAGCGCGAGCCCGTGCCGGAGAAGGCGTGGCTCGGCTTGAAGAGCTACGTCGGCCAGTTCGCGGGCGAACACGTCGCAGGCACGGAGCTGATGATCGGGCCGCTCTTCCTGGCGGCGGGCGTCAGCGCCTTCGACTTCATCGTCGGGTTGTTGGTCGGGAACCTCCTCGCCGTGCTGAGCTGGACCTTCTTCACCGCGCCCATCGCCACGCGCGTGCGCCTCACGCTCTATTGCCACTTAGAGAAAATCTGCGGGCGCAAGCTGGTGGTGGTCTACAACACCGTCAACGGCGTGATGTTCACCGTGCTGGCGGGCGCCATGATGACCGTCTCGGCGACTGTGCTGGGCGTCTACTTCAACTTCGCCATGCCGCAGCTGAGCGACACGCTGCCGCCGGGCATAGGGTGGGTGGTGGCGGTGCTGCTGACGGGTGCGCTCTTCTCCGTTGTCGCCGCCAAAGGCTACCGCTTCGTGGCGACCTTCGCGAACTACGCCGCGCCCTGGATGGTGCTCGTGTTCGTGCTCTTCGGCGTCATCAGCCTGCGCAAACTGGGAGTGACCTCGCTCGGCAACTTCTGGGAGATCGCCTCGACGCAGATCTGGACCGGCGGTGCCCCGCAGCCGGGACAGGTGAAGTTCACTTTCTGGCACGTGCTGTTCTTCTCCTGGTTCTGCAACATGGCGTGGCACATCGGCATGGCGGACCTCTCGCTCTTCCGCTTCGCCCGCAAGTCGTGGTACGGAGTCGCCTCCGCGGCCGGCATGTACATCGGCCACTTCATGGCGTGGATTGCGGCCTCGACGCTCTACGCCGTGCAGCTCAGGGCCGACCCCACGAACACCGCCGTGCTGCCCGGCCCGCTGGCCTACAGCGCCTGCGGCGTCGCCGGGCTGCTCTGCGTCATCGCCGCGGGCTGGACCACCGCGAACCCCACGCTCTACCGCGCGGGCCTGGCCTTCCAGTCGCTGATCCCCAACTCCTCGCGGGTCAAGGCCACGCTCATCACCGGCCTCGTCGCCAGCGTCACCGCGGTCTTCCCGATCGTGACCATGAAGCTGCTCGGCTTCGTGTCGCTCTGGGGCATGATCCTGATGCCGATGGGCGCGGTGATCTTCGCCGATTTCTGGATTCTCCCGAAGCTGGGGATGCGCAGCGAGTTTGCCGCGAAGACCGGCCTGCCGCTGAACTGGGCCGCCGCCGCCGCGTGGGTCGCCAGCATGGTTTTTTGCGTCGCGTTGCTGGCCGTGTTCGGTGCCGACAAGATCTTTTTCGTCAGCCTGCCCGGCTGGTTCGTGACGGTCTTGCTCTACATCGTTCTGAGCAAACGCATCCAGCGCAAGGCCGCGCTTTAACCCGCCGCCGTCGGCTCACGGGGACGTTCGCCCTCCAGAGGCTGCCAAGGGCGTTGGGGAGTTTTTGGAGGGCGAGTGTCCTCACGAGCCGCCCGGCGGCCGAGCCCTGAAGAGAGACATACTGAAACATCACAATCCAGGAGAACCGTATGACACGTCACGCCTTCAAAATGAAACTCAAGCCCGGCGTCGTAGCCGAGTACAAGAAACGCCACGACGAGATCTGGCCCGAACTGGCCCGCGAACTCCGTGACGCCGGTGTCTCGGACTACTCTATCTTTCTCGACGAGGAGACGCTCACGCTCTTCGCGGTGCAGAAGCTCAGCGAAAACAATACGGCCGCCGGGTTGCCCCAGACGGCCATCGTGAAAAAGTGGTGGGCCTACATGGCGCCGCTGATGGAGACGAATCCGGACAACTCGCCGTTCTGCGCCGAACTCCCCGAGCTCTTCCACCTCGCCTGATTGCCGGTCGAAAAGACATGGAGGGCGAGCGTCCCCGCGAGCCG
>JANYBJ010000212.1 GCA_025360845.1 bacterium | reverse complement strand
AATCAATCAGGGTGTCGAGTCCGGCGGGTATGGCGTTTGTGCCCGTGAAAGAGGCGGTGTGGTTCGCCACGACACAGAGCCGGTTGGAGGCGGGTGACAGGATACCCGCCAAGTGGATGGGTGCGTTACTGAGGGCAGGCGGCGCGGCTTTGGGCGTGGCCGCGGCAGTGGCCTGCGTGGCCAGATGCAGCCGCCAGCGTTCGTTGGCCTCGGCCTCGCGTTTGCGTTTCTCGGCCACCGCCTTATCGAGGGTGTCGACCTTCTTGGCGTAGGAAAGGATGCCGTCGGAGATTGACGCGGCGCATTTGTCTTGCCACCCGGGGTCCAGCATTTTGCGTGTGTCTGCCTGATTGGAGAGGAACCCGAATTCGAGCAGGACTGCGGGGCAACTGGTCTCGCGCAGGACAAAATAGGACTGGCGTTTGAGGCCGCGGTCGCCGCCCTGATTCAACACCGAAAGGTTCCGGTGGATCGAGAAGCCGAGCAGAGCGTTGTGATAGTCGTTGCGGTTGCCGATCTGCCAGCCGCGCGTGCGGCTGCCGTCTGCGGTTCCGGGGAAACCGCTGGCGGGCAACACGTAAGTTTCGACACCGCTCGCGTCGGCGTTGCCCGCATAATTGGCATGGACGCTGACAAAGACGTCGGCGGCCGCCTGACGTGCCTGTCGGGAACGGTCGTCAAGCGCGAGGGTGGTGTCGTTGGTTCGCGTGTAGGTGACCGTCAGGCCGGCCGCCTCCAGCTTTTTGCCGATCTGCAAGGCCATGGCGAGGGTGAGGTCTTTCTCGCGCACCAGCGGTTCTTTGCTGCTGGCGCCGTCGTCCTCTCCGCCGTGGCCGGGGTCCAGGATCACGCGGATCGGTTTGAGATCGCTCTCCTCTTGGGGGAGAACGGCGAGTTGGAGAAAGTCGAGGTCGACGCTGGCCAGACGCCAGTTGCCGGAGGTCACCGAGCCGTCGGGCAGGGCGTTCAGCCAGACGGTGGTGCCGTTCACGTCCAAGCGGCGTCGGCCTTGGTAGAAACGGACAAGGTTATGGCTGTTTGAAAAACAGATCGAGTCGCCGTCCCAGGCGTAATTGGTTACGCCGAAGGCGCTCTGCACGTACGCCAGGCTGCGCCACGGCACGGATCCGGCTGCGGGTTCGCTTTGAGCTGCCTGAAGCCAGACGAAAGGCACCCATAAGAGTGCGTAAAAGTTCAAATGAAAATGGGTCATAAGTTTGAATTTGAAAGTATACCTGACGGGGGCTGACAGTTGAAGCAGGAACTTTCGCGATTGCAAAAGCGGCGCGCTTGTAAAAGGCGGGAAGTCCGAGTAAAATCAAAGCCGTCGAACGAGTGTGCGTGCGGCGGAAAAGGAGAAAAAGCATGAGAACCTGGGTAATTGCGGCGGTCGTGTCGGGTGTTATGGTGACTGAGTCAAACGCGTACACGCACGAGCCGAAAGGCTCGATCGGCGTGAAGAAGGAGACGCGGGGCAAGCAGCTCAGCGGTCTTTGTATGGACGGGGACGGCAACATTGTCACGGCGGACGAGGCGGGGCGCTGCCTGCGCGTGATCACGCCGGACGACACGCTGAAGGCCCTCGTGAAACTGGACTTCGCTCCGCAGGCCGTGTCGTGGAGCGCGTCGGACAAGACGGTGTTGGTCGCGGGCTCCGGCAAGCTGGCGGTGCTGGACGCTTCGGGCAAGGTGGTGTGCTCGGCTTCTCTGCCGCAGGCTGACATTCCGGAAGACAAGGCCAAGAAGATGAGCGCCGCGGAACGCGAGTCGCTGGCGAGCCGCTACAAGGATGCAACGTCGGTGACGTCCAGCGGCGAGGACGTGTTTGTGACCATCCGCGCGTACACGGGTTTCACGGTGTACCGGCTCGACCGTAAGCTGGAAAACCCGAAAGCGATCCTCTCAGGGCTGCGTGGGTGTTGCGGGCAGATGGATGCGATGGCCAGTGGCGATACGCTGTATGTGGCGGCCAACTGCGATTTTGAGATCGGCCTGTACGACCGAGAAGGTAAGAAGAAGGGCGCGATCAAGAAGCCGAATGGAGCGAAATATTTCGACGGGTGCTGCGAGCCGAAGAACGTCAGCATGGGCGCGGACGGGTCGTTGTATGTGGCGGAGTCCGGGAAGTGCGCGGTGAACCGGTTCTCGACGGACGGAAAACATCTGGGCGAGGTCGGGATCATCAAGGATATTGGCGGCTGTGTGCGCGTGACCGTTGCCGCGAGCCCCGACGGCTCACGGGTCTATATGCTGGACACGCAGAAGAATATCGTGCGGATACTGCAGAAGAAGGACTGATGTTGACTATGGTTCGATACGGAGTGACGGCGGGCGCCGTGCTTGTTGTCGGGCTGGCGCTGGGTTCGGAGTCACGTCCGTTGCGGGTGGCCGTGGGCGACCCGCTGGCGGCCGAGAACGCGTGCGCCTGTGTGGCCGGTTATGCCCAGCGGGATTACCGCGTGCTGGCGGAGGCTCTCGCCAAGCAGTTGGGGAGGCCCGTGGAGTTGGCCTTCGCCAACACTTTTGAAAGTGCGCGCGAACGGCTGGGCGGCGAGCCGCACCTGTTGATCGGCAAGGCTTCGGTGGTGGAGGCGGAACTGTCTCGTTCCGGCGGGCCTCCCGGCGTGTGTCTCGCGCGGCTCACGGACTCGCGCGGCGGCACGGTTTTCCAGGGTGCCTTGGTGGTCCGTTCCGATGATCCTGCGCAACGGGTCGCTGATGCGGTGGGATATCGCGTCGTGTTCGGGCCCGAAGCGTGCGTCGAGAAATACGGTGCGGCGCTGGAACTGATGCGGACGTTCGGCTACTGTACGAACGGCACTCCGGAAAAGGCGGACAACTGTACGCTGGCGGTACGCCGTGTGACCGAGCAAGGGCGGGGCACTGCGGCGTTTGTTTCGGATTACGCGCTTCCGCTGCTGGTCGGGTGCGGGGCGGTTGACGCAGGTGGGCTGCGGGTGATCGGGCGCACCGGTCCGGTTCCTTTCGTGGCGGTCTATGCGACGGCGGACTTGACGGCTCAGGAGCGGTCGGCGGTGCAGGCGGCGCTGTTGAAGGTGAGCCGGAACGCACGTCTCCGGAAGGCGCTCGAATCGCGTGACGGCTTTGTGATGCCGGAGGCTATGCCCGTCGAGTCGGGGGCGAGTCCGGCGGTGTTGCCGGACCGTCTGCCCGCGTCGCCCGTGATCCGTTGGCGCCGGGCGCTGAGCGCTCAGAGTCTTGGCGGGCTGGCGGTTGAGGGGCGGTATTTGATCGTGTCGGACAAAGACGCTGCGGAGGCCTCGGACGTGTGGCGCTGCCTGGAGACGGTGAGCGGCGCGACGATTTGGGAGATCGCTTACCCGGCGCCGGCGCGGATGGACTATACCGGTGCGCCGCGGGCCACGCCGGTGATTGCGGGCGGGCAAGTCTATCTGCTCGGCGCGTTCGGCGACCTTGTCTGCGCCGACCTGGCGACGGGTAAGGTTGTGTGGCGTTGCCAGTTGCTCAAACGCTTCGGTGGTGCGATGCCGACGTGGGGATTCTGCGGGACGCCGCTGGTCGTCGGAGACCGGGTCGTGGTGCAGACCGCCGCGCCCAAGGCCTCGCTGGTGGCGTTGGACCGTCGGACAGGGCTCGAGCTGTGGCGGACGCCGGGTGCGGGACCGGGCTACGGCAGCCTGATCCACGTGCATCTCGGCGGACGTTGGCAGATCGTCGGACATGAGTCGCGGGCCTTATGCGGGTGGGACCCCGAGGGCGGGAAGCGGCTCTGGCAAGTGGTTCCGCCGGAGCCGCACGACTTCAACGTGCCGACACCGAGGCGCGTGGGCGACTTGCTGCTCGCGGCGACAGAGAACAATGGGACACGGCTGTATGCGTTCGGCGACGACGGCGTCATCCGGCCCGAACCGGTTCTGCGGACCGGGGCGCTGTCGCCTCAGATCGCGACGCCGGTTCGGGCGGGCAGCCGGATCTGGGGGCAGGCCGGGGGGAGCGTCAGCACGCTGGCGTTAGGCACGAGCCTTCAGCCGGTTGGCCTGTGGACGGACGAGGCCTTCAAGGATTACGCGTCGCTGGTGACGGACGGATGCCGGGTCCTGGCGGTTGCCAAGACGGGCGAGCTGTTTCTGTTCGACGCGTTTGCCGGAAACAGGGATAAACCCGAGAGAGTAACGGTGTTTTCTCCGCGTCCGGACGGGGCGGCGACAGAGGTCTGGTCTTGTCCGGCGGTGGCGGACGGTTGTCTTTTTTTAAGATCTCAAGACGAGGCGGTGTGTTTAAATTTTTAAAGGCAGAACAGGCATTCGTAGAAGCGTGTCGTGCGTATAAAGCCTGACGATACAGCGTGAAAAAACAATTCTGTAAGATGAAGCGTTTCCGTTTTTTTGTTTTATTTCAAGTCGTTGTTGACGCGGTGGACCGCCATCATGTAAACTCATTCGGCATGTTTGTTTCGGATGTCCGGTTTCGGTTCGGCCATTGCTGTTGCGTGTAATCACGTTCGAGATCATCAGCACATGCGAAGGGTACCGGCAGAGGACGAAGGTTTTGCAAGTGGCGGCGCAGGTTTCTCATGGCTATTGATAAACAGGAAGCCCTTACAGAGTTCATCAACCATCACGTGACGCGACACGCCGGTTCGGCGGAAACGTGGAACCTGCCGTTCGTTCATGTCAACGCGCTCGATTGGTTCCGCTATGATTCCATCATGTTGGGGGTTGTGGTCATTCTGCTGATCACGATGGCGGGTATTGTCCGTCGGGCGTACGGGCAGAGTCCGATTCCGCGAGGTTTCGCCTCCGTGATTGAGGCCTATGTGCTCTTCATTCGCGACCAGATCGTGTACGAGAACTTCGGCGAGAAAGAAGGTCGCCGGTTCGTCTCATTTTTCTGTACGCTCTTCATCTTCATCCTCACGGCGAACCTGCTCGGGCTGATGCCGATCTTCAGCACGGCCACCGGCAACATCAATGTGACAGCCGGGCTGGCCACGATTTTTATGGTTCTGACGCTTGGCGCGGTGATGAAGCTGCGCGGCTGGCGCGGGTTCAAGGCCGCCTTCGTTCCGGCCGGCATTCCCGGAGGGCTGGTGGGGCCGATGCTGGTGATGGAAGTGATCAGTTTCTTTTCCCGCGTGTTCGCTTTGAGTGTGCGTTTGTTCGCGAACATGTTGGCCGGCCACATGGTGATCTACTCGATGGTCGGGATGACGGTTGTTTTCGGCTGGGTGGCTTTCCCCGCGCTGGTCATGGCGGTTGTGATGTATTTCTTCGAGCTTTTTGTTGCGTTTTTGCAGGCGTATATCTTTACCCTGCTCTCGGCGATTTTCATGAACATGATGGTGAATCCGGAACATTGAACGGAAAGAAACGAGGTACGAGATGATGGTTCCAATGGCGATGAGTACGGCGGCGATCGGTGCGGGGCTTACCCTGATCGGAGCCGGGATGGGGATCGGACTCCTCTGGGCGTCGGGATTGCAGAGTATGGCGCGTCAGCCTGAGCTTCAGACCAAGCTTCAGGCAGTGATGTTGATTGGTGCGGCGCTCATCGAGGGCACGGCACTTTTCGCGTTGGTCATCTGCCTGATGACGAAATGATTTACGTCTGACGGTGCGTGCAGAAGTCGCAACAAAGGCAGCGATGCTATACAAAGGCTTAATTTGCCGACTGTTGGTGTCGGTTGGAGCGGGCGTCACTGCCTGATTTTCCAGTTTTAACTCAGCCATAAGATTGAGCCCTCAATAACACTACTTTTTATCTATCCTGAAAATATTATCTTTTCGTGTTTCGCTTGTGGCTTGACTGCCAGCGATACACGAAAAGATGCTATTAAGATAGGCCTTTTTAGTATAGGCTGCTCTTCGCCAACTGCCGAGCGCCAAATGGCTTATC
>JANYBJ010000203.1 GCA_025360845.1 bacterium | reverse complement strand
CCCATCCCCATCACATGCAGGGCAGGCACAGGGGCCTGCCCCTACGAGCCGCACCACCCCATGCACATGGTCCGGCATCACCACGAACGCATCGATTTCCACGCCCGGATAATGGCCCGGCAATTCGTCCCACACGGTTTTCACCATCCGTCCCGCGTCGTTCAACGCCATGCGCCCGTTGACCACCGTGCCGAACACCCGCCGCCGCTCTTCCGTACACACGGTCACGAAATACGCGCCCTGACGCGTGTAGTCGTACCCTCGCAACCGGATCGACCGGCGATGGCCCGTCTCAGCCGCCACAACACGCTCCTTCCGGCACTAATTCGCATCCGGCCATGCAGGCATCTGGTCGAGTACATACCGCGGTCGCCCTTGACCGATGCGCGTGGCGACAAGCTGAACCTCGACAGGTTGGTAAAGGTGCCTATTAATTGCGTTCGGTTCCTCGATGCCCGGCCCAATTTTGCCGTTGATCACATCTCCCGATGCGGCAACTTTGAATTCGAAACTGCGCCGCTTGGGTAACGCGCCTTCAAACGCACCTTTGAATGTTTGTCGATCCTCATGGAGGTTGTCCGAGCCGAGCCGCACCCAACTTCTTCTGACCTCCCCCACGTCACTGAACCCGAACACCTTGTCACCGACGGAAAACGCACAGACAGCCTCGTTGTCCGCGAGATTCTTGAGAAAGTCGCGCAGGGTCTCAACCGCGCGCGGATCTTGACCGCTAGCCGCGTCCGTCAATTCGTCGTCGCTCCCTTCGGCGGCCCCGCGCAGTAACGCCTGAGCCTGCAAGAACGCCTGTGCCACGGGACTCTCGTCATCGATGAGCAGTTGCCCCTCGCGATACTCTTCCAGTTCGAATCCAAAAGAGCCGAGCGCCGTGCTCGTGATCAGGAGCTGATTCTGCGAACGGTTAGGAATCGGCCCCGTCGCAGCAACCGACCGTTCGGCTGCGGCGGCCAGCAGGGCGACCGCATCCGTAAACGCCTTGGTCGCCGACATCCCAAACTCAGCGAAGATGCCGTGACTGCCAACGACGGGCTTACCCCTAAAGGTCAGACGCGCCTTGGCTGGCATCCGGGTATCGGCGGTACAGACCGCCAGTTGACGGTTGACAGTGTCCAGCCGAGCTTTGAGCGACCGCATATCAATCACGGCAGATGCCGGCGTACCGGCGATCATCCGTTCGAGTGCGGAACGCTGGGAAAGCAAATCGGCATATTCTTGTCGTGTCATGGTGTACCTCCCGGTGTTCCCGCATTGATCAGTGCCCTGGCAGCGGCATCGTCGGTCGGATCCATATTCAACTGCAGAAAACCCTTCCACCTAAAAGAGCCTCGTTGATGTGACCAAAGCCCGTACCAGTATGCGCTCCGGTCGACCAGTTGTTCAGGGGCATTGTTCAATATGACCGTGTACCCGTCGACCTTGAACCGGGTCTTGAGCGTTTGCTGTTCATCATGAGTGGCTGGGAAAAGTTCCGGCGCCTGATTCACAAGGTCCTCTTCCGAGCGGGACGGCGGCAGGTGACAGAAATTCACCACATCCACATCGCCCGGCGCACGGTGGCGCTCTCCCACCTCGATGTGCTCCACGAAACTGCCGTCCACCCACTGGAAACCCGCCACCAGTCCGAGGCCATGGAGCGCCGCGCGATAGTCCAGAAAGCCCGCAAGAATCGCCCGCCGCTCGTCACTGGTGGAAAAGCGCAACACAAAATCCGTCAATGCGACCGGATATGGCGCCCGGTTGGCCGACGTGGGGTCTACGGCATCAACCGGCGGTATCAATCCCTCTGGGTTCCACGATGGAATGGGTACAGGCACATTCATGAGCACAGTTTACCCCTCCTTTGCAGTGAAGTCGAGTTCCGGCACCCGCACCCGGCCCGTCAGCAAATCGTCCATCAGGCCGGATTTGAGCTGGTTGAGTTTGACCAGTTCTTTGGCACATTCGGAAGCTACGGCATCAGTCGCCGCCAACGCATCGGCGATCCGATTTTGCTCATCCGAGTCCGGCCATCCCATCATGTATCCGGCCATCTCTTCGCGATTGATCTTTGGAAAGCCGCTACGCATCGACACGGCAGATGCGAATCGCGTAAAAGATTGGCATAGAACGACCGCCAACAAGAATCGCGGGTCAACGCCTTCGTTAGGTCGTAGCGGATACATGTCGGCGCTACAGAGTCCTCGTTCTGTGGCAAGTACAGCTTTCCGAAGATACGGGCGGATTTTACTGTATATGACGTCGTTCGGCTCACACATGTATTTACCGCTGATAGCCCCTTGTTGCAGCGCCGTAATGCGTGCAAGCAGCGTACCTGTCCCCGATTCGATATGATCAGGGGCAATCAACGTCCAAGTGCAATAGGGCTCAAGCTTTGGATCAACCTGTCCTTGAGGGAAAGAGATACGGCTAACAAGTGTTGCGATCTCCCATGCCTTCGGTATCCGACCGACCGGCGAATCCTGAAACTGTTCGGGATGGGCGACAGGATCGCGGAGCTGGCCATGCTCGTCGAGTCCGCAGGTCAGCAGGTCATGCAGCAGACCAGTCCGAACCTGCCGCAATTTCGCAATCACCGCCTCCATCTTCGCAATCGTCTCGTCAACAGTGTCGAGCACCGCCGCAATACGGAACTGTTCATTTTCAGATGAGGGCTTGAAGACCTTAAATCTCTTCAACTCGTTCCAAGAAGTCCGCGGCATTTTTGTGCCAGAAGCTGTTGAAGCAGCCGCTGAAAAGACCTTCTCCCACTGGAGCACATGTCCTGCGAAATCTGGTCGGACACCTATTCGCGAACGGAGAACCAGAATGTCCGTTGAACAATAACCGGCGAAGCTTGACTTGAGACTCTTACGAAGGTTAGGACGCAATTTGCCGAAGAGGATATCATTCTTGGAAAATTGGCCATTAATGCTGACAGAGGAACTACTTGGCAGCGTGCCCAACAATCTCGGCTGCCCTTGAGCGATTTGCTCAAGGCCGATGTAGGG
Organism: bacterium; assembly: GCA_025360845.1. GTDB lineage: Bacteria > Verrucomicrobiota > Kiritimatiellia > RFP12 > UBA1067 > JAHFSX01. The sequence continues at coordinate 37,003 of JANYBJ010000203.1, read as the reverse complement.
AAGATTTGGGTCTTTGTTGCCTGCAACCTTTTCCAGTCGCAACTCGACCAGTTCATCTAACACAGATGTATGGCTGGTGCCGCTCATAAATAAGCCAGTTCTCGCAGGTGTTCCTCTAATAGAGTTTCCGCCGTCGCACGTTTAGCCTGCAAGTCTGTCAGCGTCACCTGATATTTGTCCCACAGGCCTTCGATAAAGCGCACCAACTCCTGCCGCTTTTCAGCCATGGCCGCATCAAGACCACCCTGCACGTCCTGTTCGAAGAGTTCAAGAACGAGGGCGCGTTTCTCGCCGTCGCTCATTGCGACGCAGCGGCCTTTAAGTTCGTCCGTAAACTCGGCGGTCAGCGTGCGATAGAGGGCGCGGGCGGCGGCAAGCTGTTTTTTGGCCTCATCATAAGGCGCGAGCGTCGCGTCGATAGAGGCGAGCTGGTCAAATACAGCTTTGACCTTGGCCGTCAGAACTGGAGGGCGAGCGTCCCCGCGAGCCGCTGCCTTTGACCTGCGGACGCCTCGGGGAGGCGTCCCTACCCCTGCAGACTTCGCCAGTTCCTTAAGTGCGTCGCGGTGCTCGGCCTTGAGTTCTTTGGCCTGGCGCTCCAGCTCCTTGGCATAGTTCCACGTAGCCAGCTCTTCTTCCTCCAGATCGTCAGGCGCATTGCTCTGTTCGAAGGTCTCTTTCTCGCCCTTGAGCCGGGCGATATCGGCTTTGGCCGCAGCGATGCGCGCCAGATAGTCGGCCATGGTGCGGCGCACGAGCTTGTGACCGAAGGGGTCAAAGGCCGGGCAAGCCGCCTCGTCGTCCGCCACCGCGTCGGCGATGGCGTCCACCCAGCCGTCGATCACGCCGGGAAAGCCGTTCTCCATCAGGGTCTTGAAATCCGGCAGCTTGTCCGTCCACCACGTGGCGATCACACCCGCGAGCTTGAAGCGGTCGAGGCAAGGTGGAAGCGGCGTCTCGCCGCTTTTCTTGGCAAGCGGCGGGGGCGCCGCTTCTACGTGCGCAAGCGACGCGACAAACGAGTCGAGCACTTCGGTTCGTACGCGGTTCAGGTCGCGGCGTTCCGGCAAGGCCGCGAGACGGGGCGAATGCTCCGCCCACCATCCGATAAGCCGCTGCCGCACGGCATCGAGACGCTTCTGAACGCCGGGATCGTTTTCAACCCGCGCACGGATGGCGGCGCGGTCCGGAAGTGCGGAGGAGAAATCGCAGTAGGCGGACTCTTTCTCCCGCTTGGCGAAAGCGCGGGCCGGATCGAAGCCGAGGGCGTCGAACAGCGGGCGCTTGTCGGCCACTTCCGCCACGGGCACGCCGCCGAGCAGGTGGGCGCGCACGTCGTGCGCATCCGGCGGCGGCGAGTTGTCCACATAGCGCCGGATGTTAAGGTTGAAGTCGTTGGCCTCGCTGGCGATCTCGGTGAGCGGCACGACGCGCGCATAGCCGGGGATGTCCTCGTAGCGGTCGAAGGTGGAGGCGATCTTCTCGACGTGCTCGGGCCGCAGGTAGTTCTGGGCGCGGACGGCGTGGAACTCAGCATCGGCGTTGATGAAGAGCACCTTGCCTCGCCGGTCAGCGGGCTTGTGCGGATTGGGCGGCTGGCCGGTCAGGTTGGGCCGCATCACGATGATGCAGGCCGGGATGCCCGCGCCGTAAAAGAGATTCTGCGGCAGGCCGATGACCGCCTCGATGAGATCCTGCTCAAGGAACTTCCTGCGGATCTCCTTTTCCGCGCCGCCGCGGAAGAGCACGCCGTGGGGCAAGACGGTGGCGACCATGCCGCCCGGCTTGCACACCGCGAGCATGTGCTGGGCGAACATGAGGTCGCCCTTCTTGCCCGTGGTGGGACACCAGCCCCAGCGGAAGCGCTCGGGGAACTCCATGTTGCTCTTCGTATAGTTCTGGCTGAAGGGCGGATTGGCGATCACGCGGTCAAACCGTTCCAGTTCCCCGCCCTCGCGGTGCAGGGGATGCAACAGCGTGTCTTCGAGTTGGATGTCCGCGCCCGACTCGCCGTGCAGGAGCATGTTGAGGCGGCAGATGGACCAGGCCGAGGCGTCGTTGACCTGGCCGCAGAGGCGCAGGTTGGAGGGGTCGCCGCCGGACTGCTCGACAAACTCGCGGGTGATGATCAGCATGCCGCCCGACCCGCAGGTGGGGTCGTAGACCTTCATGCCCTCGGCGGGTTTGAGGACGCGGACCATGAGCCGGATCACATCGCGCGGCGTATAGAAGTCGCCGCCCTTCTTGCCCGCCGACTCGGCGAACATGTTGATCAGGAACTCATAGGCCGCGCCCAGCAGGTCGGAAAACTGGAAATCCTCGTTGCACAAACGGTAGCGGCTGAACAGGCGGACAAGGTCCTTGCAGGCATCGTCGGAGATAATGCGCTTGGTTCCCTGCACGCGCATGAAGCTGATATGGTCGAGCACGTGCTCCAGCGACGCGTTCGACTCGCTGAGCGCCTCCAGCGCCTTATCAAGGACTTTGCCATAGGTTTCCGCGCCGTCGTTCAACTTAATGCTCAGATGCTCCCAACGTGCGCGGTCTGGGACAAAGAAGCCGTCATAGAAATCCGGATTCTCGCCGTAGGTCTCTTCCGCCTCATGCGAGGCCATGCCCTGTTCGACCTTGCGCTCCACGATCCGGCCGCGTTCGGCGTCAAAAACGTCCGAACAGCGTTTCAGAAACAGCATCCCGAAGATGTAGTCCTTATACGTGGCGGCATCCAGCCCCTCCTGACGCAGGCGGTCGGCAGCGGAATAGAGGTGTCGTTCCAGTTTGGCGAGTGACAATCGGGGCATAATGGGATCATCCTACACAATGGTTCAGCATCCCGGCTAATGTAGTCCAATCACCGCGCAGGGGCAAGCGGATTGACTATGAGACTTCGCCTTCACAGTCCGCCCCTTGTTTCCCTTTCAAGAAGGCTTGGAAATCGTCGGTCAGCGGTGCCCGGATGCAACACGGCTGGCCCAGTGCCGGATGCTTGAACCGCACCTCGAAGGCGTGCAGGAAATGACGCGTGCAGCCTTCGACGGGCTTGGCCCCGTAGAGCGTGTCGTTGACAATGGGGTATCCGCCCAGCGCGAGCTGGCAGCGGATCTGATGCGTCACTCCCGTGCGGATGGTCACCTCCAGCAATGTGTTGCGGCCGACCAGCTCCAGCGGCCTGTAGGCGGTCTCGGCACGCATACGACGGTCCGGCGCGGCCAGCGACCGCGCGTCCACCAGCTTGCAGTGCGGCAGCGCGGGATGGTGCGCCAGTTCGTGCGTCAGGCGGCCAGGCACAGCGACATGGCCCTCGACCAAGGCGAGGTAGATTTTCTCGACCTCCTGCGCGGCGAACTGCGCGCGAAGCGCGTCGAACGCCGCCTGCGTGCGGGCCGCGAGCACGAGCCCCGAAGTGCCGGTGTCGATCCGGTGCAGCGCGCCCGCCATCAGCGGCTGGTCGCCCAGCGTTGCGAGTTCGGGATAACGCGCCACCAGCCCGTTCATCAACGTGCCGGTCTCTTCGCTCGTCAGCGGATGCACCGGCATGCCGGCCGGCTTGTTGGCGACAATCAGGTGGTCATCCTCGAACACGATCCGCACCGGCACCGTCGCGTCGGGACGGACGCGGTTGTCGCAGGCCTCTTTGAGCGCCAAGACCGCGACCGTGTCGCCCGCGCGCAGCTTGTTCCCCTTGAGACACGGGCGGCCGTTCACCGACACCAGTCCGGACTCGACCGCCTGACGGCAGAAGGCGCGGCTGGAGGACGGAAAGCGCGCGAGCAGCGCCGCGTCGAGCCGCTGGCCTGCCGCTGCCTCGCCCACCGTAAAAGTGTTGCTTTGGATCATGCGGATCACCGTACCGCCGCTGGCGGCGGCAATTCGCCGAAACGGTCGCCCGGCTGCATCGGATGCCCGTTCAAAAACGATTTCCCGTCCATGCGGCGGCTGCCGTCCGGCTGCACCGCCGTCAAGCACAGGGGGGTATCGCCCGTGGTGATCATCGGGCCGATCGGAGAAAGCGCGCAAACCGTCCCCGGCGGAAACCCCTCCGTTCCGGTCACCGACTCTTTCAGAATCTCAGCCTGCAACACCTTCAGCCGCCCCGAAAATCCGGGTTTAGAGAGGCGCAACGGCAAGAAGGTGAACGCGCCCGGCCACGGGTCATACGCCCGGATGCGGCGTTCGATCACGGCCGCCGGCAGCGACCAGTCGATCAGCCCGTCGTTCTTATGCATCTTCGGCGCGAAGGTGGCCTGCGAGTGATCCTGAGGCTCACGCGTAAGCCCTCCGGCAATCATCAGCTTCAACGCCTTGACGATAGTGACCGCTCCCAAAATCGCCAACCGGTCCATGAGCGTCACGGCCGTATCATCGGAGCAGATCGGCTCAATGGCCTTCAGCAAGATGTCGCCGTCGTCCATGCCTTCGGCCATCCGCATGATCGTCACGCCGGACACCTCTTCGCCCGCCGCGACCGCAGCCTGCACCGGTGCCGCTCCGCGGTATTTGGGCAACAACGAGAAGTGGCCGTTCACACAACCGTGCGGCGGGATCGAAAGCAGCCGCTTGCCGAGAAACTGCCCGAACGCCACCACCACGATCACGTCGGGCTTGAGATGCTCGAGCTGCGCAAGCACCTCGGGCGCATTGACCTTCTCAGGGGAAAAGACAGGCTGCTTCCCCCGCAGCGTGGCGTAGGCCTTGCAGGGGCAGGGTGTGAAGCGCTGCCGCCTGCCCGAGGGACGGTCCGGCTGAGTCACAACGCCGACAACCTTCAGCAGCGGTGACTTGAGGATCGCCCTCAGCGCGGTGGCCGAGGCTTCTGATGAACCCATGAAAACAATGCGCATTCCCGACTTCCTGTTGCTTGCGAAATGGGATGTATTTTAGCATATGGCCCGCCCAATGGCGTGCAGAAAAACGCGCCGCTGTACAACACGTTTCTTTAGACCTGTTTACCCGCGCGCCAACAGTTCACGCAGCGCCTCGGCTGAGGCCGCGCGAACCTCGTCGAAAAGATCTCGCCCGCAGGTGTCGATGCCGACCACAGCCTCGAACGCCTCGACCTCCAACTGCCACAGCGCTTCGGTCGCGCCGAAGGTGTCCAGGAAACTCACGCCTTCCACACGCTTGATCCGCTGCGCGATCAGCGCCGCCGCGCCGCCCACGGCCTGTAAATACACACAGCCGTAACGCGCACAGGCCGCCTTCGTGGCCGCGCCCATTCCGCCTTTGCCGATGATCAGGCGTACCCCATGGCGTGCGACGATCTCCGCCATATACGGCTCCTCGCGCGCCGAGGTTGTCGGCCCGGCTGCCACCACGCGCCACCCCTCGCCCTGCGGCACCACGACAGGGCCGCAATGGTAAAGCGCTCCGTCGCGCAAAGACACCGGACAGGCCCCGCCCCCGGCCAGATGCTTATGCAGGCGGTCGCGTCCCGTGAAGACACGCCCGGTCACCTGAACGACCTCACCGGCACGCAGCGCGCGCACCGCCTCTTCGGAAAAGGGATATCGGAGTTCTTTCATCTTTACCCCAGCCACTCTACAACGCCCTCTGTCACCCGCACGCCACGGCGACGGCAGACCCAACACATGTAAGCAACGGTCACAAAATACGAAGCGGGCAGCCGCGGCCGCGCCGCGATCTTGGCGCCAAGCAACGTGGTTTTGCCACCCATGCCCATCGGGCCGATGCCCAACCGGTTGGCCTCGTCCAGCACGCGCCGTTCCAGCGCGGCCAATTCAGGCACCGGCGATGCGTCGCACAAAGGGCGCAGCAGTTGCCGCTTCGCCGTCATGAAACCTTCGGCACGGTCCGAGCCGATACAGACGCCCAGCACGCCCGGCGCGCAGCCGAAGCCCTGAGCGCGCCACACCGTCTGCAACAGACATTTGCGGACGCCTTCGAGGTCGCGGCCTGCATCCAGCGCCTCGTCGGGCAGACTGTACTGGGCGCTCATATTCTCGCTGCCGCCGCCCTTCTGCATCAGCCACACCTCGACAGAGCCACGTTCTGGAGAACCGGCGGCTCGTGAGGACACTCGCCCTCCATCCCGCCCCTGAAGCTCATCGGCCAAATCTGGAGGGCGAACGTCCCCGTGAGCCGTGATCTGCCCGCCCAGCGGCTCGCGAGGACTCTCACCCTGCTCGAAATGGCACGCGGGCCAACCCTCGGCAACATTGGTGTCGACGGACGTGCCCGCAAGCGTATCGATCGTGTTGCGGCGCAACCACCCTTTCTCGGTTGCGCTCCTCACAGCCGCACGCGCGGACCGCTCCAGCGCCTGCGTATCCGTTCCGCGCGGCACCTGCCAGAAAAAGGTGAGGGTGCCGGTATCCTGGCAGAGCGGCGTGGCCTGCTGCCGCGCCAAGCCTGTGTTCGCCACAAGCGACTGCAGCAACACGCACGCCTGCGATTGCGCCGCCTCGGCGGTTGCCGCCGTCCGCAGTGCGGCCTCCACGTCCGAGGGCAAGTCGCTGGTGGTGCGGCGGATCAACTCGGTTAAAAGGTCAGTCCAGTTCATGCGCATCACCGCCTTTCGCTAACAACCACCCAAGGGTTGTCGTCCCCCAACGCCCGTAGCAGCGGCTGAAGATAGTCGTCCGGCACGCACAGCGAACCAAAGCCGCGCCCCAGCGCGATATCGGGTTTGGCTTTCCCGTGATAGTCCGATCCGCCGGTCTTCAGCAACTCCAGTTTTTTTGCCAACCGCAGCAGGGTCACCGTCTGTTCCGGATTGTACTCCGAATACACAGCCTCGATGCCCGCAAGACCCAACGCCTTCAGCTCGCGCAACCCGGCCTCCAACTTCACGTCGTCCGTCTCCCACGAGAAGGGATGCGCGATCACGGCGACTCCCCCCGCCTCGCGGATCGTGCGGATACACGCCTCCGGCGAGAGCCGATAGCGCTCCTCATAGGCAGGACGGCCTTTGGCCAAGTAGCGGTCAAAGGCCTCGCGCACGGAAGAAACATATTCCCGGGCAATCAGCGCCTGCGCGAAGTGCGGACGTCCAATCATGTCCGATCCCGCGTACGCCTGCACTTCGGCCCATTCCAGTTTCAGTCCCAACCCGTTCAGCTTCTCGAAGATCTGCCCGTTGCGCCGCGCGCGGCCGGTCAGGACGCTTTCCAGACGATCCTTGACCCCCGCGTTTCCGGGGGTCAGGCCGTAGCCCAGAAGATGCAACCCGCCATGCCCCTCTTCGACCGCCGCGCTGATCTCAACGCCCGCGATACCGGTCATCGCTTGCTGGCGGCAAGCCTCCAGAAACGCCTCCGTCCCGCCCATCGTGTCGTGGTCTGTCAGAGCCATCGCCGTCAGTCCAGCCCTCCGCCCGCGGGTCACCAGCTCCTCCGGCGTTTCCGACCCGTCTGAATACGTGGAATGGACGTGCAAATCGATCATGGCGCTCCGTGTACGGTGTACGCACTTCGCGCCGTCTCGGGCGCGATCCCGGCGAAGAACGCGGCAATGGCCGTATCGTATTGCGCCGTATGGGCAAAGGCCTTCTTCATGAGGCCTAAGCGCGTCGCGAGACCCAGCGTGCCGTGCCGCGCGTCCAGTTCGCCGAGCAGGGCGGCATAATCGGCGGGATCAGTCACCGACGCCACGCGCAGGAAATTCTTGGCTGAGGCCCGCACCATGCAGGGGCCGCCGATATCGATGTTGGTGCGGGCCTCCTCGGGCGTCACGCCGGGCCGTGCCACGGTTTGCTTGAACGGATAGAGGTTTACCACAACCAGGTCGATCGCCACAGCCTGTGTGCGCTCAAGGTCCTTCTGGTGAGCCGCGTTGTAGGTCTCGCTCAACAGCCCGAGGTAGATTTTGAAGTCCAAGGTCTTCACCAGTCCGCCCTGCATCTCCGGCTGCCCCGTGTAGTCGGAGACCGCCACCAGGTGTTGCCGCGCCAAGACCGGCCCGAGCATCTGCCGCACCGCCGTAAAGGTGCCGCCCGTTGAAAAAATCTTCACACCCGGGCAAGCCCTGATCAGTCCCGTCACAAACGTGTCCAGCCCGCTCTTGTCCGAAACGCTCATCAACACATGACGCACCGCCACGCGGTCATCGATCTCATTCACCACGTTCAAAGCCATAAAAACTCCTTTTGCGGCACCTTGCCCGCCTGAAGGGATAGAATAAGCAGAAGCGGGTTGTTTTGCAACTGCCGACTAAGATGACTTGCAAATTTCCGGGGTTCGGCTTATTCTTTCGCCCTCTTTTTTCAAAGGGATACCATGTTCTCTACGTTTCTAAAAGCCAAACTGCACCATCTGCGCGTGACGCAAGCCGACAAGGAATACGAAGGCAGCCTGACCATCGATGAGGATCTGATGGATGCCGTCGGCATTCTCAATTTCGAAAAGCTGCTCGTCGCAAACCTGGACAACGGCAAGCGCTTCGAGACCTATGCGATCAGAGGACCGCGCGGCAGCGGGGTGGCGTGCCTGAACGGCGCGGCAGCCTACAAAGGCGTGATCGGCGACCGCCTGATCGTGATGACGTGGTGTCAGCTCGACGAAACCGAACGCCTGCACCATTACCCGAAGGTCGTGCGGCTCGACGAGAAGAACCGCATTGTCGCCGCCGCGGTGTGAAGAGAAAAGGCTGTTAGGCGTTTAGGCTGTTCGGCTGTTCGGCAGAACGTGCTTCCGGACAAAGAGATGCGCGACCCAGCTCCCGGCGTCCACTAACAGCCTAACAGTCTAAACGCCTAAAAGCCTCGAAGCCGCGTCGCCGCCCTCGGCCTGAGCCAGGACCATCTCGGACGTGATGCGGATGTCCTTGAGCTTGCTGTTGCCGGGCGCCTCGTACATGATCTCCATCATGAGGTCTTCCATGACCGCACGCAGTCCGCGCGCGCCGGCTTTGCGCTTCATCGCCAGCTTGGCCATCTCGCGCAGCGCCTTCTCGTCGAACGCCAGTTTCACGCCTTCCATCGCGAGCAGTTTCTGATACTGCCGCACCAGACAATTCTTGGGCTCGGTCAAGATCCGGACCAGGTCATCCTCGGTCATATCGTTCATCGAAGTCAACACCGGCAACCGGCCGGCGAACTCCGGAATCAGTCCGAAGCGGATCAGGTCTTCCGGCTGGACAGCCAGCGGCTGCGGCTTATCGCTCTTCGCGCGCAGCTTGCGGGCGGCCCCGTTCTGCTCGGAGTAGCCGATCGTCTGGCGGCCCTCGCGCTGGTGTACGATCGAATCCAGCCCCACGAACGCGCCTCCGCAGATAAAGAGGATGTTCCGCGTGTTGATGGCGATATACTCCTGCTGAGGGTGCTTGCGGCCGCCCTGCGGCGGCACGCGGGAAACCGTGCCTTCAAGAATCTTCAGCAACGCCTGCTGGACGCCCTCGCCCGACACATCGCGGGTGATCGAGACGTTCTCGGTCTTGCGGGCGATCTTGTCGATCTCGTCGATATAAACGATCCCCCGCTCGGCCTTGCTCACGTCCATGTCCGCAGACTGAAGCAGGTAGAGCAGAATATTCTCCACGTCCTCGCCGACATAGCCGGCCTCGGTGATCGTGGTCGCATCCGCGATCGCGAACGGCACGTCGAGCAGGCGTGCGAGCGTCCGCGCGAACAAGGTCTTGCCGCAACCGGTAGGTCCGATCATCAAGATGTTGCTCTTCTCGATCTCCACATCCGCGAAGGCGTCATCCTTGCCCCCGGTCGGCTGAGTCAGCCGCTTGTAATGGTTGTGGACCGCCACGGCCAGCATCTTTTTGGTGCGCTCATGCCCGATGATGTACTGGTCAAGAAACTGCTTGATCTCGGCCGGCGGCGGCACTTTCAATTCGGGCAAAGCTCCGGCGGCCGTCCGCTTCTTGCCCGGCGCATTCTCGGTCACGATCCGCGTGCAGATCTCCACGCAGTCGCTGCAGATGTTGGCTCCGGGGCCGGGAATGATCAGGGCACCGGCCCGCTCATCTTTGCCGCAGAACGAACAGGTTGTGTTTTCAGGGGGTGAAGGGGGACGGCGCGCCATACATTATTTCTCCGGGAGGCGTTTCGAGAGCACTTCATCCACAAGCCCATACGTCTTGGCCTCTTCAGCCGACATGAAGTAGTCGCGTTCCGTGTCGTTCGCAATCACCTCAACGGTCTTGCCCGTGTGGAAGGCAAGGATCTCGTTCAGCCGGTCTTTGAGCCGCAGAATCTCTTTGGCCGCGATGCTGATATCCGACGCCTTGCCCTCGGCGCCTCCCCACGGCTGATGGATCATGATGCGGGCGTTCGGCAGCGAGAACCGCTTGCCTTTGCGCCCCGCCGAAAGCAATACGGCACCCATGCTCGCAGCCTGCCCCACGCAGTAGGTGGCCACGTCGCACGTGATGAACTGCATGGTGTCATAGATGGCGAGACCGGCCGTGACCGACCCCCCGGGCGAGTTGATGTAAACCGAGATCTCCTTGGTCGCGTCCTGAGATTGCAGGAAGAGCAACTGGGCGATGATCAGATTGCTGACGTCGTCGTTGATCCCCGTGCCGATGAACACGATGCGGTCCTGCAACAGCCGCGAATAAATGTCATACGAGCGCTCGCCGCGCCCCGTCTGCTCGACGACGATCGGAACCAGCATCGATGCTTGGATTGGGTACATGTCGCTCCTCGCTTTAACGCTTCGCCTCATTTATCAGGAAGCGCATCGTTTTCTCGTCACGGACCTGTGACCGCAACGTGTCCATCCGCTCGTTCTTTTCGATCTGGGCACGAAGCTGCTCGGGCTTCATGCGGAAATCCACCGACAGCTCCGCGATCTTCTGATTCACCTCGTCATCCGTCACCGATATCTGCTCTTTTTCAGCTATACGGCCAAGCACATACCGGACCCGCAACTGCCGTTTGGCGCTCGCCGTGGCGTTTTCGATAATGGCCTCGCGGTTCTTCTCCAGATCCTCCCTCGTCAGACCGCGGTAATGCGCCTCATTCATCATTCGGTCCAACGTGGTGTTGATCTCGTCGGAGACTTGAGACTCTGGCAATTCGAAATCGGTCTTCTTCAGCAGGAAATCGACGACCGTCTGTTCGCGGCGCTGCTTCTCGGCCTGTTGCGTCGACTCGGTCAGGTTCACGCGAGTCTGCTCACGCAACTTATCCATTGACTCGATCTTCACCTGCGTGAGCAGATCCTCGTCCTTCGGCAGCACGCGCATGCGGACCGTCTTAATCGTCACATTGTAAACCGCCTTCTTGCCGCGCAACGCCACGACCGGCTGCTCCTTGTCAAACTTGAACTTGACCTCGGTAGCTTCACCCGCCTTCATCCCCTTGATCGCTTGGACGATTTCAGGCAGGAAGCGGTCCTCCTCCACCTGAATCCAGAAATCCGTACCTTCGGAGATCGCCTTGGCATCTGGCGCGACCTCTTTAACAGGCTGACCGTCGATCAGACCTGTGAAGTCGATACTCACCAAATCGCCCGCCTCGACTCCGTGGCCGACAGGCGCCTCTTCAAATTTGGCAAACGCCTTGCGCAACCGGTCGAGATGTTCGTCAACCTGCTCCTCGGTGACCGCCGAATCTTCGAACGTGACCGGAATCTTCGTGTATTTCGGCAACTCAAACTCGGGCTGCACATCGAGCGTCATCGAAAAGGTCATGCCCGTCTCTGGCGAAAACAGCATGTCCCCCACATCCCGCAGCGACACCATCTTGATTTTCTCCTGTTCGATGGCCTTGCGGTAAAGAGATCGGAACAGACGCCCCTGAACCTCTTCGGTAATCTCCTTGTGAAAATCCCGCTTGATGATCTCGCGCGGCACTTTTCCCTGGCGGAACCCGGGGACGCGTCCGTGCAGCATGAACGACTTCATCACGTCCTCATAATCGGGCCGTGTCTCGTCAGCCTCCGCCTTCACAATCGCTTTGACTTTGCAAGGTCCGATATTCTGCGTATCCACTTTCATCCTGAAAACCTTTCACAAACGTTCCACTAAACAAAAAAGGGGTGTAAGAATAGCACGCCCGCAGGTGGAGTTCACGCACAAATTGTATGTGACTGGGCACCCTCGCGATGTCCGCCGACAGAACACGAAACGTCACGAGCCGTCCCTAACCCCGCCCTTCCGGTTTCCCGACCCCATTTCACTTGCCTAGGCCTCTTTAATGCTCACAAGGAATTCCCCGTTACTCTTGGTGTTTTTAATGCGTTTGATGATCATTTCCATGGCCTCGACCGGCGGCACCCCGTTGAGCGCGCGCCTCAGAATCCATGTGCGGTTCAACTCTTCAGGATAGAGCAACAACTCCTCCTTGCGGGTGCCGGACTTCTCCATATTGATCGCGGGGAACACGCGCTTGTCAACCAGTTGGCGGTCAAGGCAGAGTTCCATGTTGCCGGTGCCCTTGAACTCCTCAAAGATCACATCGTCCATGCGGCTGCCGGTATCGACCAGCGCCGTTGCGATGATCGTCAGGCTGCCGCCGTTCTCGATGTTGCGGGCTGCGCCGAAGAAGCGCTTCGGCTTGTGCAACGCGTTGGCGTCCACGCCGCCCGAGAGGATTTTGCCGCTGTGCGGCTGCACCGTGTTGTAGGCGCGCGCCAACCGCGTGATGCTGTCAAGCAGGATGACCACGTCGCGGCCGTTCTCGACCTGACGCTTCGCCACTTCGATCACCATTTCCGCAACTTGCACATGCCGCTCCGGGGCCTCGTCAAAGGTTGAACTCAACACCTGGGCTTTGGTGTTGCGCTGCATATCGGTCACCTCTTCCGGTCGCTCATCGATCAGCAGGATAATCAGCATCGCGTCGGGATGGTTCTCCGAAATCGAATTGGCCACCTTCTGCAGCAGCACCGTCTTGCCCGTCCGGGGCGGTGCCACAATCAGCCCCCGCTGACCGAAGCCGATCGGCGTAAAGATATCCATCACACGCATCGCCACCTCGTCGGGCGACGTCTCCAACCGGATCCGCCGATCAGGAAAGAGCGGCGTCAGATTTTCAAAATGAATGATTCGCCGCGCATCGGCGGCGGGCTTTCCGTTGACCGTATCCACGCGCCCGAGGGCAAAAAACCGTTCTTTCTCCTTCGGGTCACGCACAGGCCCCTCAACCTGATCTCCCGTCCGCAGCGCATAGCGCCGAACTTGCGACGGCGAGGCGTAGACATCTTCCGGACACTGCAGATAGTTGCTCTTGGGCGAACGCAAAAAGCCGTACCCGTCCGGCAGAATTTCAAGAACGCCGCTCGTGATCACCGTGCCGCCGCGGCGCAGGTAGCTGCGGATAATCTCGAAAATTATTTCGTGCTTGCGCATCTGCGCGAGATCTTCCGGAATAACGTTCGGCAACAGCGCCTGCAAATCCGAAACCTCTTTCTTCTGCAAATCAGTCAGGTAAAGATCCGGAAGGTTTTCATGAACAGGTGGCTGGCAAGCCTCCCCCGCCGGACCCCGGTTCTGCGGCTGCGACGCATCATCCTGCACCGGCGCGGGCTGTTGACCCGCATAGGGCGCCGCAGGAGTGGCCGGCTGCTGATCATAGTCGATCATGCCGTGAGGCGCCTGCGGTTTCCCCAGACCGCGCTGCATGCCCCCCCCGCGCGGATGGTGCTTCTGCGGGCGTTGAGGACGCCTTCCGCCGTGCCCTCCGCCGTGCCCTCCGCCTTCGCGGCGTTCGCCCCGGTCAGAAGAGGGACGGGCGACCGGATTCGTAGGCGTGCGAGGGGCGAAGCGTCCCCATCTCGAGGTCGGCGCACCGGCCGGCTCTTGCTTAGCGGGTTGCCCCTGCTGACTTTCAGGACTGCTTGGGGTCTCTTGTTCAGTACTCATTCGGACCTCTCTCTAAGGAGGCGAAACACTCTGGACGCCTCCAGCGCCAACGCGGTCGCGTCAGCATCATTGTTCACCACCAGGTGCGACCGGGCGGCTTTTTCCGCCACCGGCATCTGCGCGGCGATGCGCAGCCGGGCCTGCTCTTCGGAAAGCCCTCTGACACGCATTAACCGCTCGATTTGAACCGCCTCGCTCGAAGCGAGACAGATAATCATGTCCCATTCAACATTCCATCCCACCTCAAACAGGAGAGGGATCACCGCGGCCTTTAGCCGCTGGCCAGAAGCGGCCAGCCACACTTTGAAAGCAGCCTTCACCAGCGGATGGATAACGCCGTTCAGACGTACACGCGCCGCATCGCTCCGGAAGACCAACTCCCCCAACGCACAGCGGTCGATTCCGCCATCCGCCCCACGGACACCCTCACCGAAAAGCCCGACGATCGCGTCCACAGCCGCACCTTGCGGCGCTTCCAGCCGATGAACAACGTCATCTGCGTCAAGAATGTCTACTCCCAACCGACTCAGATAGTGGGAAAATAGACTCTTGCCGCATGCAATGCCGCCTGTTATGGCAACTCGCATGATCATTCAGACAATCGGCACATACCGGGATGGCTTTTGCCTTCGGTCAAGAAAAACATGAAGTGCTCACAACCACACAAGTGGATGGCACATGAGTGATATCGGGGAATTTATACGATATGCCCAGCGGACTGCAACCGCAGCCTAAGGCACCTGTCTGATATCCGTTAGGGACGATTCCCCGAACCGTCTTCCCAACCTTTCAGAACCGCGTGTTGGAGCCTGCTCTGAAAAAACATCCATGAAACGAGCAACCAAAAAAGTCACGGCCCTGAACAAGCAGGGCCGTGAACCGATCACCCTTACTTGGCTGCAGCTTCAGGCGTCGCCGCAGGAGTCGTCGTCGTCTGCGTATGTGCCTGACCTGCGCCCGACGCGCCCGCTCCGGACATCAGCGCCGACTCGCCGCCGCTCGTGCGCACCGAGCGCCCGGCAGGATCAACAAGACGCGCCGTCACGAATACCAACAGGTTGCGCTTTTCCGATTGCTCGGACTTGCTGCGGAACAGGCGTCCGATGTAAGGCAGGTCACCCAGGAACGGGATCTTATCCTCGATCGTCGTGCGCGCCTCGGTTATCAAACCACCCATCACCACCGTGGCGCCGTTGTAGATTGAGAGCTGGGTCTGAACCGACCGCACATGGAAGAACGGCTGCTCCATCGGCAACTCCATGTAGGTGGGCTCGGGCGCAGTAAGTCCTGTAAGTTGCGAAAGGTTTGCGCCGGTTAAGCCGGAGAGGTTTAAAACCGCAGTAGGCTGCTTCTGAATCGGGATCTTCGCGCCGTAGTTCTTCCACACCGGCTCGGAGACCACCTGCGGGTTGAGCATCAGGTTGATCATCTGGCCTTCGGCGGAAACCTCGGGCACGACCTGCAGGATCACGCCGACCTCACGCATTTCGAAGTTCTGAGGCTCGACCACGGCACCCGTCGTCGTCGATGAGCCGCCGTTGTTGCCGCCGCCGCTCTGCAGACCGGTCACCTGGAACTCGGTCGGATAGATATACTCGGTCACGACCTTCATCACCGCCTCCTGCCCCGACTTGGTCACCACTTTGGGGGCGGAGAGCAGGTCCGTGTCTGAACGCTGGCTGAGCATATGAAGGATCATCGAAACATCCGCATTGCCCAAGAAGGCGTTGACGCGCATGAACTTGTCGTTGATGTTGGCGCCCTCACCCGCGATCGGGTTGCCCGTCGTGCTCAAATAACGGGTGCCCGTGCTATAGGCAACGCCGTCGATCGCATTCACGTTTGCATTCTGATTCGGGGCTACCATATACCCGGGAATACCCGTGTTCGGATTAAGTCCGCTCGATGGGTCACCCGGCGTGTTGTATTGCGGAGGAATATAACCGGGTGCCTGATATTTCGAAATAGTACGATTGCCGGACGTCAAAATCGGATTACCGTTCAAGTCAGTCAACCCTTGGGTAACACCGTTCGCATCGATATATGTCGCTTGCGTTTGCGGAGTCGCCTCAGAACCGAAACCGCGCAGACCCAGCGTCTTGCTCAAGAACCCGCCCGCATCTAAACTGAAATCGCTGTTCAACAACCATTCAAAACCGAGCGAATTGAGGTCTTTCTGCGAGACTTCCACAAAGCGGGCCTCGATCTCGATCAGGCGCGGCGTCACGTTCAAATCCTCGAGCACCTGTTCGAACACGGCGAGTTGATCCGAGGTGTTGGTCACGCGCAGCTTACCGATGGAGGCCATGTACGAAATCGATGAGCCCTCGGGCCACACCACGCCCATCTTCTGGAAGAAGACTTTCCAGTTTTCCTTTGAATCCATGTTCGCCGTTTTCATGAAGGTGTTGTCGCCGCCTTTTTCACCCCCGCCCGCTGCACCCAGCTCGTTCTGAGCCGAAGAGACGCGTTCCGTCAAGGTCGCCAAAACGTTATACGAACGGGTCACCAAGACATCGTCGGGCTCGTTCGCCGGCACGATCATCACGATGTTGCCGCGGATACGGAACTTCATGCCGGTCACATCGCAGACCAACTTCAGCGCGTCATAGAGGTTGATGAAGCGGGCGCTCAACGCCTGAATCGCCGGCGCGCCGGAAGCGCCAGCCGCAGCGGCGGGAGGCGCGAACGGGTCGGCGCTGGCGGCCGCATCTGCGGCGGGTGCTGAAGTCGCTCCCGTGGCCAATTTCAGAACCAGATTGACACCGCGCTGCTCCACCGGAATCTCCGGCTTATCGTAGTCCCGGCTGGCCTGCTTGAAGAAATCAACCGCATCAATGATCGTGGCGGGCGGGCGGAAAGAAACTTCTGGAATCACAATGTCGCGCAACTTTTGCTGGACCATCTGCTCGGACGTCTTGGTTCCACTGATCGTGGCGACCTTTTGCTTCGAGGTCACGTCACCTTTGCCCTTCGGCAGTTGTGAACTTTCAATCGCGTAACGCTCCGGTGTCCAGGTTTTGCGAACATCCTTGATCATCAGGCTGCGGGTGGCTTCAAACTCCACATCGGCCACATCCTTCATGCGATCCGCAATGCGTTCGCGCAGTTCCATCGCTTCGACATGGAAGGGATAATCGCGCAACACCAGCTCACACTGCTCCAACGCCTTGTCATATTCGGCCGTCGTGAAATACTGACGGGAACGGCGGAGGAGGCGGCGGATCTCTTCACTCTGCTCTTTATATTCCGGGTCGTTGATGCGGTGAGTGATGCTCGACGCATCGGCGGTTGTCTTAGAGGGCTCTTTACGAAGCGTCTCGACCAGACGTCCGGCTTGCGGATGGCCGCGCTCCAACGCCTGTGACGCCAAGGGAAGCGCCTTTTCGTAATCACCCTTCTTCATCGCCAGCTTGGCGTCACGGTAGAACGCCTCTGCGATACCTGCGGAGGCTTCCTCGCGTGCCGCCAGCGTGTCCGGGCGGTTGCCGATAAAATTCAGCGTCTGTTTATACTGCTCGCGGGCCAAAGGGTAATCGCCGTCGCGCAACGCTTTACGGGCAACCTCCAATGACGCGTAACCATGATCGTCCAAAGACTTGCGACGCAGGGTCTCGAGTGTCAGCAATTCGGACACGAGACTTCCCGTATCACCTGTGTCTGGTGCCGCAGCGGCGGCAGGCGCAGCCTCTACAGGCGCGGCCGCGGCGGGCTTCTCGGCCACGGCGGGCGCGGGCGCGGGTGCGGCCGGAGCGGCGACTGGCGCGGCCTCGGCAGGCTTCTCGGCCACGGCGGGCGCGGGCACAGCTTCCGCAGGTTTCTGTTTCCCACCTAAATCCTTCAACAGCGCTTCGAGGTCATCTTGCGCGTACAGACAAGTCATTGCACCGCAAGCAACGACAGAAACACTCAGAACTAACAACCACCTTGAACTGTGCGTCATCTGGGGAGACTCCTCTTTGTGTGGCAGCTTTTTGACCTATGAGCAGTAAAATGAAAGCCCAATATACCTTGATTCAGAAAACTAATCAAGCTTGCGCACAACTTTTTGTTGGCCGCTCGCCTCGTTCTCTATCACAACCGACGTCGTCTCAGTATTGACAGAAACAACACGGTATGTTTCATCGCGCATCTTGAACGTGCCGTTTTCCAGCACCGTATACTCGGTGTTGTCCAACGGCAACACGATGACCGCTTCAACATCTGTGTTTTTACTGCCTTCGTTGATCTTCAACGTCACTTCCTTGTTGTCAGACAGACGTTTGACAACAACCGTCGAAACATCGACTTTCTTTGGGATGCCCGGCGTGTTGGCGTTTTCCCGGTTTTCGGTTTTGGCCTCCAACTTGCCGGCCACATAACCCGTTTCCCCGATCTTATCGCCCTCGCGCACCCAGAACGTGCGTGCATTCGGGCCGATCTGGTTGAACACCAACTGCATTTTGCCGTCCGGCATCTTGTTCACGGCGCTGAAGATCAGCGGCAGCCGTTTACCGCGCAACTCTTTGACGCGCAACAGATTGACCAAAGCCGGATGCGACTTGGGATCTTTCGGGTCGGTTTTGGCCAGATACTCTTCAAGGTTGCTGAAGCCGTCGTTGTCGAGATCACCCTTCGCATCGGACGGGTCCAACGGGTTGAGGCCCCATGCGATCTCGACCTTGTCAGGAATTCCGTCATTATCCGAATCGCGCTCCGTGTTGAACTCGGGCGGGGTGGGCTGTACCGCGCCACAGAAAGGGCACTTCTCCGACGCATAGGGAATCGGTTTCTGACAGGTGACCGACACGCAGCTGACCCGCCGCTCGGGTGTCAGAAAGCCCGCCTGCTGAACATCCGGCGCGTCCAACTGAAGGGGCGTCCGCGCCGTGCGGACGGCCGCCTCATACTCAGCCATGTCCATCGGCGGGGTAACCACGGATTTCGGCTTGAGGTTATCGAGCTGCTGAATGTAATTCGACTCACCTTGCTTGCGCCTCGCACCGGCATTGGTCAGATAGAAAAGCGAAACCAGCAGGAAGATCAGAACGACGACCGCAATGAGCTTGTCGTACTGACGCAGAAAAGGAAGGTTAGAGTTGATTTTCAAGGCCACGACTTACACTCCGTTAAATGAGTAGACATCGATGTCAAGTTTCACGCTCACCGGCGGCTCAAGCTCGGGATCCGTCACGATCCGCTCGATATGCGTCAGCGTGGCCGGGTCAACGACAGCCGCATCTTCTTTTACGCCCGCTTTTTTTTGCTTGGCTGCGGCGCGTTTTCCCAGAACATCGTCTGTCTTACGGAACTCGGTTTCGGCCACAACAACAAAAAGGTCCATCGCCGCCAACCGGTTCAACGCGTCAATGAACGCCGGCGGGCGCGCATTGAACTCGAAAGTGAAACGCTGTTTCGTGAAGAACTCGTTCTGTTTGCCGCCCGCGGCCAGGGGAGACGGCACCGACTGAGCGGACGGCTTATTCGCATTTCTTTTGCTCCGGCGACCGCCCGTCTCCTCTTGCGGTTTCTGGTCAGCGCCCACCTCGTCGAACGTCTCGCGGGTCACCGTCGCCAATGAAAGAATGTTGGCGGCATACAGCTCCTTGCACAACAACTCGATGATTGTGAGTTGCTGGTTGAGCCGCTCCACATGCTCGGAGGCGGGAAGACTGTCAGAGGAGCCGAGGTATTTATCGAACCCGAAATTGAAGCCTGCCGCAACAACCTTTCCGTTGATCGCACCCGGCTGCGCCGACAACTTCCGGACCGTCGTCTGGAGCGCCTGTTTGAAACCGGTCGGGGTTTTTTGATCGACCTGCAAGTCCCCCTTATGGACCACGTTCGACGCCGTGACCAACCACGCCTCGAGCACCTTCTGATCCTCGCTCACCCGGACGATATTCTCTTTGCTTGGGAAAACCTTCGCGTTGTAGATGCCTCGAAGTTCGTCATACTTCTCATTGCGCTCCGACGCCGCCGCGCTCTTGGCCAGCATCGCGGAAAACAGGAACCAGCCCGCTCCCAGGCAGACGGCCGCCATGAGCACACCACAGACAACCAAAATGATTTGATGAAGTTTCATCGTGCAGTCGCATCCTTCGGGTCAGCCGCCGTCGCCAGAGCCGCCTCGATTGTGAATTCAATCAAATACGCCTCGACATCTTTCACGCCGACGATCTTGACGTCCTGGGCCTCTTTGCCGAACACCGACTGGGTTTTCAGCCGGTCGCGCAGTTCCTCAACCGCCGTGGCGGTACGCCCCGCAGCCTTGGCCTTCTCTTCGATCGCCTTGAGTTTGTCCGCCCAACCGCGGCCCATGATGCGCACCGCGGTGACCGTGCCGTTCGCATCTTTCACCGGCGTCATTTCCGTCAACCACATGCCGTCAAACAGGCTTTTGCGTATCGCGTCCACCCGTTTGAGCCACACGGTCCGTTCCTGCATCACGTTCCGCACCGCCTCAGCCTTGCGCTGGACAACCGCTTTCGACTTCTCGACCTTGGCAAGGCTGGCCTGCTTCGTCTTGCACACCGCCAATTTGGAATCGACCTGCTCTTTCTGGAACTCGTACAACTTGTTCATCTGCTTTTCGTACATGGTCCAGATGCCGAGACTCAGGAAAATGCCCGCTGCCGCCAAGCCGAAGAACGGGATGCGCTTTTTGAACGACTTGCGCTTGACGATCTCGGGCGGCATCAGATTGATCTCGATCGGGCAGGCCAGCGAACGCCGCAGGGCCAGTCCCACGGTCTCGGCAAGCACGAACGCGTCGATTCCCGCCTTCTCGCGGTTGATGCGGTTGCTCAATCCGACATTCGTGAACGGGTTGAGATAGGCCACATCGACCTGCAATTTCTCGCGGAAGAACGTGTCCAAATGCGGCAACACCGACGAGCCGCCGGTCAGCAACACCCGCACCGGCGCACTGCCGCCCTGCTGGCTGCGGTAGAAATTCACCGAGCGGCTGATCTCCGCATGCAGGCGCGTCACCACGTTGCGCACGATTTTGGAGATGCGCTCCGAAGTCTCGTCTTCCGTCGCATACACGCCGCCCAGCGCCACAAAAGCACTCTCGCGCTTCAGCGCTTCGGCCTCGGCAAACGGGATCTGAAAACTCTTGGCCAACTCCTGCGTGATCGCATTGCCGG
The DNA here is from genome assembly GCA_025360845.1 of bacterium. GTDB lineage: Bacteria > Verrucomicrobiota > Kiritimatiellia > RFP12 > UBA1067 > JAHFSX01. The sequence continues at coordinate 16,097 of JANYBJ010000203.1, read as the reverse complement.
CCACCGGGATGCAGCGGCTGTAGATCTTCTCATCCTCGGCGAAAATCAGATTCGTCGAACGCGCGCCGATGTCCAGCAGAACCGTACAGCCGGGCAAATCGGCGTAATTGTACCGCTGGCAATTGTACAGGGCCATCGGGGCCACATCCACAATTTCGGGCTCCAGGCCCGCCTCGACCACACGGTCCGTGATCTCGCGCACGTTCTCGATCTTTGCCGCCACGATCATCGCGCTCTGCTCGCCCGAGGAGGCGTCGCCGATAAACTGGTGGTTCCATACGATCTCGTCGATCGGGAACGGGACGTTCTGCTCGACCTCGTACTGCACCATCTGCAACAGTTTGTCTTCTCCCACGGCAGGCAACCGCACGAAACGGGGGAAAACCACCTGGCCCGACAGCGACAACATCAACGGCGCAGGGCGTATCCCGTGCGTCTTCATGACGTCACGGATAGCGGCGAGCAGATGGGCGCCCGCACCGCTTTCGTTTTCAGGATCAACGGCCAAGGCGGACGTGCCGTAATTGATCAACTCCGGCGGACGTCCGCTTTTGACGAGATACTCGGCTAAAACGATCTTGCTCGCGCCAACGTTGAGCGCAAGTATACGGTCAGAGGAGAACACTATTGCACCACCTCGTAATCGTCCACGTTAACCAACGCGAACGGGGTCTTCGAACGATCCATCAACCCGTTACGACGGGTCACCTGCGGCTTGTCTAACACGTTGCTGTCCTTCCACCACTCCTTGGGGAGTGCCATAACCGCTTCCGACTTGCTGTCCAGCACCTTGCCCTCTTTGCTGGTAATTTCCAAAGCCAAGGCCACCGGTTCGCCGTAGCGCTCGATCTGACTCGGAGCGATCGCCACGCAGCTCATGTGCTCCCCTTTGGGGATGTCGACATAACGAAGGGTTGCGGTGTAATAGCTGTACGCTTCCTTGCCTTCTTCGTTCTTACCCTTGGTCATCACATGATAAATGAACGTCAGCTCGTCCGTCCACTTGGCGGCGCTCTCATACTTCACCTCGAAAAGCGCCCACTCGCGCGGTTTCTTGCTGACCGGGGGCATGGTGTTCTGAACGTTGTATTTGTACTCGGGCGTCCGGATCATCGCCGTCTTGTTGGGCGGCGGCATACGTTTGATCTCCACGGCCTCGCTTTTATCGCCTTTCTCGCCTCGAGCGACGACCGGTTGGCCGCCCGCCGGCGCCAAGCGCGGCTGTGCCGGTTTCACCTGCGCAAAAACCGAACCCGCCATAAAAAGAATGGTCGTTGCCACACATACGGTGACGCGTTCCTGCACGCAAAAATTTCTTTTCATTTCTTACTTTCTCCATGCCTGGGCCAAGTGTCGCTCGCCTTGACTGCTTTTACCATTTAGCGGATACAATTTAATCCCGCGTGGCTAAGATTGCAATACAGAAACGAAAAAACTTCACCATGTGCCTGAAAACGCCAGAAAAATGGGCAAGGCCGTTTTTCGGCCGCACGTCTCACAACAGAAAACCTTTGCCAGCGGCCCAATTCACATGTCATACTATGACCCGATTGGCGCGTCTTCAGGTGAGTCACCGAGCATTCGGGAATTATGACGTCAAACATGATCGCTGACCCTAACCCCTTTAATCTCTTCACCACGCCGTGGTTCTGGGCATCTTTCACGGGTTGGACCTTGGCACAGGTGATAAAAATGACCACGGGGTTCATCAAAACCGGGCAGATCGACTTCCGTTACCTGCTCAGCACGGGGGGCATGCCCAGCGCCCACTCCGCCATGGTCTGCGGGCTCTGCACCTCGATCGGGCTGACCGAGGGCTTTGACGCCCCTGTCACCATGCTCGCCGCCGGGTTTGCCGCCATCACCATGTTCGATGCCGCAGGCGTGCGTCGCGCCGCCGGCCATCAGGCCAAAATCCTGAATCTGATGATCGATGAGCTTTTCAAGCATCACAAGTTGCGTCAAATACACCTCAAGGAACTGCTCGGGCACACGCGCAAGGAGGTCTTCGCCGGCATGGTCGTCGGCAGTGTTGTGGCGGCGGCGCTGACCTGTTTCTGGCCGCATCCCCCGCGCACCTTCCGCTGCCCGGCTTCGCCCTGTCAGGACCGCGCCGCCGCGACACCTCCGGCAGCCCCCTGAACTCATTTGACGCGGTCTTCGTACAACTTGTATTCCACGCTGTCCAGCAGCGCCTGCCACGAGGCCTCGATGATGTTTTCGGAAACGCCCACCGTGCCCCACAGCCGCACGCCGTCGCCCGATTCGATGAGCACGCGCGTCACCGCACGCGTCGCCTCCTGCGGATCCAGAATGCGCACGCGATAGTCGGTCAGGGAAATCTGTTCGATTTCGGGATAGAACCGCGTCAACGCCTGCCGCAACGCCGCATTGAGCGCGTCCACCGGACCGCGTCCTTCTCCCGCCGTCAGCTCGGTTTCGCCGTTCACCTTCACCTTGATCGTCGCCTCGGAGATGCACGGCTCGTCGCGGCCGCGCTTCTCCACGATCACCCGGAACCCCTCCAATTCGAAGAACGGTGTGTGTTTCTTGAGCACCTTTTGCAGCAGGATCTTGAACGAGCCGTCCGCCGACTCGTACGAGTAACCGCTGTTCTCGCGCTTCTTGACCTCGTCAAGGATCGCATGCGTCATCTCTTTGTCCAGCGACGACACGTCCATCCCCAATTCCGACGCCTTCATCAGCACGTTCGACGTTCCAGACAGCTCGGAGATCAGCACATGCCGCTGATTGCCGACCCTCTCGGGCTCGATGTGCTCAAAGGTCTTGGGGTTCTTCTGGATGGCGTTGACGTGCGCGCCAGCCTTGTGGCTGAATGCCGAACGCCCCACAAAAGGCTGCCGCGGGTCCGGACGCTGGTTCGCCAAATCATCGGTCACCGCCGAAATTTCGCGCAGTTTCCTCAGCCGGTCCTCTCCCACGCAGCCGAAGCCCATCTTCAACTCTAAAGAAGGGATAATGCTCACGATATTGGCGTTGCCCGTGCGCTCGCCGTAACCGTTCACGCACCCCTGCACCTGGCGCGCTCCCGCACGTACGGACTCCAATGCATTCGCCACGGCGAGCCCGCTGTCGTTATGGGTGTGGATGCCGACCTCGACGCCGGGAAAGGCCGCGCACACCGCATGCGTGATCTCGAACACCTCGTGCGGCAGGCTGCCGCCGTTGGTGTCACACAGCACAATGCCCGACGCGCCTTCGCGGACCGCCACGCCGAGCGCACGCAGCGCATACGCCGGATCGTCTTTGTACCCGTCGAAAAAATGCTCCGCGTCGAAAAACACCTGCCGGCCCGCCGCCTTCAGATGACCGACCGTATCGGCGATCATCTGCACGTTGATGTCGCCCGTCGTGCGCAGCACGTCCTTCACATGCAGCAGCCACGACTTGCCATAGATCGTCACCCACTCCGTGTCCGCCGCCAGCAGACCCGCAAGCTGCGGATCGTCTTTGGCGTCCGCATCCACGCGCCGCGTGCTGCCGAAGGCCGTGACGCGCGCGTGCCCCAACTTCTCCTTGCGGATGTCCTCGAAAAACCGGCGGTCTCTCGGGTTGGACCCCGCGAACCCGCCCTCGATGAAGTCGATGCCCAAGTCGTCGAGCAGATGCGCGAAACGCACCTTGCCCGTTTCCGAAAACGAAATGCCCTCGCCCTGCGCCCCGTCCCGTAAGGTTGTGTCGTAGAGAAAGACTTTTGTTTTCGTACTCATTTTAGAAAAAACGCCTTATACAGGGCTTGCACCGCCATCGCACGCTGCTCGGCCTTGACGCCGAACATCATGCTGATCTCGGAAGACCCCTGGTTCATCATTTCGATGTTCACGCCCGCTTCCGACAGGGCCTGCGTGGCTTTGGAGGCCATGCCCACCGTATAGTAAAGCCCCTCGCCAACCACCATCACCAGCGCGTACCCGCGCTCGACCAGCACCGCGTCGGGCTTCAGGTCGCGCTTGATCCGCTCGACCACGCGCTTCTCGCAGGCCGGATCGAAGTTCTTATCGCGGATCACCACGGAGACGTTGTCGATACCGGAGGGCATGTGCTCGTACGAAACCCCCTCCCACTCCAGGATCTGCAAGAGGTGGCGGCCGAACCCGATCTCGCGGTTCATCATGTACTTGTCCACAAAGATATTGCAGAACCCGTCGTCGCTCGCGATGCCCACCACGCTGCCCGCCAACACATTGCGCGACTGCACGATCAGCGTGCCCGGCTCCTGCGGACGGTTGGTGTTGCGCACGTTGATCGGCACCCCCGCCTTCACCGCCGGGATCACCGCCTCGTCGTGGAACACGCCGAACCCGGCGTACGACAGCTCCCGCATCTCGCGGTAGGTCATCACCGGAATACCCGCCTTGACATCCGGCACCAGGCGCGGGTCCACCGGATACACCGAGTCGACATCCGTGAAGTTCTCGTACACGTCGGCCTTCACCGCCGCCGCCAGGATCGACCCCGTGATATCTGAGCCGCCGCGCGGGAAGGTGGCCACCTTGCCGTCCTTGGTGTAACCGAAGAAGCCGGGAAAGATCACGATCTCCTCGCGGTTGTTCAGGGTCTTTTCGAGAAACTGATACGACTCCTCGAGCAGTTGCGCATTGCCGAAATCGCTCGTCAGGAACATGCCCGCGTCGCGCGGATCGAGATAGACCGCCTGGGTGCCGCGGGCCTGAAACGCTTGCGCGACGAGCTTCGCGCTGTTGTCCTCACCCGCCGCCTTCATGCAGTCCATAAAGATGCCGCGGTGCGACTTGTCGCCTGCCAAGCGGAGACGCAGGTCTTTCTCGATTTCCGCCGTAATGCCCGCAGGCAGTTTCAGTTCGCGCTGGATCTCGGCATACCGCTCCACGATCGCAGACAGGGTGTCTTCGTAATCCTTGTCCGACAACGCCTGCTCCGCACACGCGATCAGCAGATCGGTCACCTTGGTGTCCGCCTTGTTGCGTTTGCCGGGCGCCGAAACCACCACGATCCGCCGCTCCGGGTCGGCCAGCACAATGTCCACGATCTTGGTCACCTGCTCCGCATTGGCGACCGACGAACCACCGAACTTACAAACCTTCATCGAACCTCCTAAACGAGGGCGAACACGCAGGCTCGCCCCTACGTACGGGCGACCGGCGGGTCGCCCCAACCTGCCCCTAAATCATCCGCAACTTCACCGGTTCTTCATTCAACACGCCAGCCGCGCAGATCTCGTGCAGCGCCGCATCGATCTCCGAACCCTTTGCCGCATGCGTCAGAATCACCACCGGAACATAGCCCGGGTTCTCCATCTCTTCCGGCTGCGCTTTCTGCGTGGCCGCCAAGATGCTGACCCCGTGTTTGCCGAGGATCGTCGTCATCACACCCAGAGAACCGGCCTTGTCGAGCACCATCAGCCGCACATAGTAGCGGCTCACAATATCGGCGGCCGGACGCATGTGCAACTGGCCTTCGTTCGCCACGCCCACGCCGCGCCGGTAACGCGATTTCCCGGCCATCAGGTTGCGCGCGATATCGCCGATGTCGCCGATCACCGTGCTGGCCGTCGGCTCGCGTCCCGCCCCGCGCCCGTAATACAGCGTGTCGCCGCTGAGGTCGCCGCGCACCATCGCCGCGTTGAACACGTTGCTCACCGACGCCAGCATGTGCGTCAGAGGAACCAGCGTGGGGTGGACGCGGACCTCGACCTCGTCGCCGTCGCGCCTCACCACGGCCAGCAGCTTGATGCGATACCCGAACTCGGCCGCATACTGCACGTCCAGCCCCGCCAGGTTGCGGATTCCTTCGACCAGGACCTTCTCCAGCGGGACGTGAAAGCCGTACGCCAGCGACGCCAAGATGATCGCTTTGTGGGCCGTGTCATACCCGTCGATATCCAAGCTCGGCTCGGTCTCGGCATACCCGGCCTTCTGCGCCGCCAGCAGCACCTCGGCGAAGGGCAGCCCCTCATTCTCCATGCGCGTCAGGATATAGTTGCAGGTGCCGTTCAGAATGCCGTGGATGCTCTGGATCTCGTTGCCGGCCAGCCCCTCGCGCAACACGCGGATGATCGGGATGCCACCGCCCACGCTCGCGCCGAAATAGATGTCCACACCATTGCGCTCGGCCGTCCCGAAAACCTCTTCGCCGTATTCGGCCAGCAGCTTCTTGTTCGCCGTGACGACCGCCTTGCCCGCGTTCAGAGCCGCCAGCACGAATCTCTTGGCGACGCCTGTGCCGCCGATCAGTTCGACGATGACACGGATATCCGGATCGTTGATCACCGCCATCGCGTCCGTCGTCAGCAAAGCCTTGTCTACAGCCACGCCACGGTCTGTCGCGATGTCGACATCCGCGATTTTATTGAGCACCACGTCCACGCCCAGCCGCTGCGCCATCACCTTGCGGTTACGCTGCAAGCCTTCCGCGACACCCGCGCCCACGGTCCCGAAACCCAATAGTCCCACACCGATCTGCTTCATAAAAGCCCTGCTTTCCTGACACTCTGTTCAAAAGAGAAGCGCATAGTGTAGTAAAAACACGGGCGCTCTTACAAGCCCGCAAAAAACTCAAGGAAAATCTAATTTCCGCCGCGCTTTTTCGCGAGATACGCCGCCGCCAGATAGACCAGCACGGCGATTTCGACGATTGTGGCTCCCGGCGGCCACCCCGGCCCATAGCTCACCGCGAGGCCGAGCAGGCTGACCCCGACACCGATGGCCACCGCCGCCGCCATCATCCGGTCCAGCCGCCGCGTCAGCAGACCCGCCGCCGCCGCGGGCAAGGTCAGTAGCGCGATCGCCAACACGATGCCTGCCACGCGCACCAGCAACACGACCGTCAGCGCCGTCACCACATGGTAGACCACCTCGTAAACCGCCGTATTTACCCCGCGCAGCCGCGCCAGCTCTTCGTTGAACGCGATCGCCAAAAAGCGGTTGTAGCAGACCGCCATCACCCCGAGAATCAGCACGTCCATCGCCGCCATCCACGCCAAATCCGGACCGGAAACCAGCAGGATCGAGCCAAACAGGTAGCTCATCAGATCGTCTTGGTACCCCGGCGTGGCGGCCACAAAGGAGACGCCCAGCGCCATGCCGCCGGTCCAAATCGCGCTCAACACCGTGTCGGCCCGATGCTTGCCGCGGGCCGTCAGCCGGGCCGCCAGCAGCGCCACGCCCACCGCCACCAGCACCGCGCCCATCATGGGCGTCAGCCCGTCGAACCCGAAACGCCGCTGCAAGAGCCGCGCCAGACCCAGCCCCGCCAGGATGCTGTGCGACACCGCACCCGCCAGATAGGTCGACCGACGCACCACCACCAGGCTGCCGGTCAGACCGGCAGCAATCGACGCCAGCACCGCCGCCAACACCGCGTTCACCAGAAAGGGGTAGCTCCACAGATCTTTGAAAAAGGTCAGCATTTGCTATGTCCGCAACTCCTTGGCAGTGCCCGACCGCTGAGCCGCATCACACAGCCTCGGTCGGCCCGGCGGTCCGCCCTCACCTTAGTCCTCAATCCGTTCATCCGCACCCGTGATGCGGCACATGCATCGCCGTCGAGGGGTCCAGCACGTGGCAGTCGGCATCGTGGCGGATCGCAGTCAAAACGCCGCCGAACGCCTCGGTGAAGGTCTCCGAAGCCACCTCGCCGATCACATGCAGACCCGCCGTACGGTTCACGCAGAGCACATGCGTCGCATGTCCCGTCACCACACTCAGGTTGTGCGACACCATCATCACCGTCACCTCGGACGTGAGCGCCTTGAACAGCTCGTACAGGTGACTGGCATGTTCGGGATCCACATTCGCGACGGGCTCATCAAGCAGCAGCAGCTCCGATCCCCCCGCCAACGCCTGCGCGATCAACACCCGCTGGCGTTCGCCGCCGGAGATTTCCGCAAACGACCGCCGCCCGAAACCCGCAAGTCCGACCCGCTCCAGCGCGTCCGCCGCTGCCGCATGGTCCGTCGGCCCGTAATGCCCGAACCGGCTCTTGGCCACTCGCCCCATCAGCACCGCCTCGCTCACCGAAACAGGAAAGCGCGGATCGAACGGCACGGCCTGCGGCACGTAGCCGATTCGCACGCGGGTCTCGGAAGGGGTGCCGCCCAAGACGCGGACCGTGCCGAACCGCGGCTCCAGTTCGCCCAGCAAAAGCTTCAGCAGCGTGGTCTTGCCTCCCCCGTTGGGGCCGACGACCGCCACCAACGACTTCCGCCCGACACGGAACGAGACGTTATGCAACACCTCCTGCCCGCCATACGCGAAGCAGACGTCGCTCACCTCGATCGCGGGCTCTGCCGTTGCCATGCGCTCACCGGACATCGCCACCTGCCAGTTTCTCCGCCACGTCGCGCATCAGCGCCGGCCAATCCTCCTGCAGCGGGTCGATCAGTTCCAGCCGCGCTCCGAGTTGCTGCGCCAACGTCTGCGCGGGACGCTTGTCGTACTGCGGCTCGGCGCAGACCATGTTCACGCCTGCGGCCTTCGCCAAACCGATCACCTCGGCCAAATGTCTGGCCGCAGGCGGCTTGCCGTCCTGCTCGATCACCAGAAGCGACAGGCCGTAATCCGCCGCAAAATAACTCCAAGAGGGATGGTACACGACCCACGTCTTCACGCGCAGAGTCCCCGTTTTATTTCGCACAACGGCATCCGCCGCTTGAATCTCCGCCACCGCTGCCGGCAGATGCTCGGCCAGGCCGGCACGCTGCTGCGGCAGCGCCTGGCTCAAGGCGGCCACCGTATTGGAGGCCATCGCACACATCAGCCGAGGCGAAAGCCAGATGTGCGGGTCACCGCCGACGCCGCAGGCATGACCCTCCTCATGATCGTGGGCCTCCCCGGTTATCTTCACGATCCCCTGATCCATGCCAGCGACCTTGAGCGACGGGTTCAAACTTCCCGCGCGTTTGGCAATCGCCATCTCGAACGGCATCCCGAGCGTGAGATACGCCGAGGCCTCGGCGAGTTTCTTGACTTGCTTCGCCGTGGGCTCAAAGGTATGCGGATTCGCGCCCGGAGGCAAGAGGGTCTGAACCTCCACCGCCTCACCCGCCAGACGTTTCACCAGCCATGCCTGTGGCGGAACCGAGACAAAAACAACCGGCTTCTCGCCCGCCACAGTTTTCTGCGACATGGCAAACAGTGAGGCAAGAAGCGGAAGGACTCGCGCAAAAAACCGGTAATTATTCATCCTTCAGCCTTTAGCCTTCACCCTTTAATTGCTTCTCACACTTCGCCAGCGCCGACTTGACCGAGACGCCTTGGATCTTCCCGAGGCGTCCGGTCAACATGCCCAACTCGTCGGTGGTGGCTTCCACGACCAGCGTGATAACGGAGATTCCCTTATCGCGACAGGGCAAGCCCATGCGAGCGAGGATCAGGTCCGCATGCTCCGAGAGCACATGGTTCACCGTATCGACGCTGTCACGGCTCTCCAGGATGACGCCGACAAATCCGATCCGACGCTCCATTCCCAACCCCTGACCCGGCGCATAGCCGAAACCCGTTTTCAACCAACCCGTACGGCTCGTGAGGACACTCGCCCTCCATGACGTCCCAAACCCACCTTCATCGCACCTGGAGGGCGAACGTCCCCGTGAGCCGACACCCTCGCTCCCGGCCCCGCTCCCGCGCCGCACGTAACCTTTTTCCTTATCCTAAACCTTGCTCAACTCCGCGCTGCGTGCGGCCGCTGCCGCCAGCGTTTTGCCGAGCGCCGCTTTGACAGACGATTGCTCCAGAACCGCCAGACCCGCGGCGGTCGTGCCCTTGGCAGAGGCCACAGCCTGGATGAAGTCGCCCACGTCGCGCCCCGTGTTCTGGAGATAGATGCCGGTCCCGATCAGGGTCTGCTCGGCCATCAGCCGCGCCGCGTCCTTCGGCAACCCCAAGGCAACCGAGCCCTCGACCATCGCCTGCATCACGTAAGCGACGAAGGCCGGTCCCGATCCGCTCAGCGCCGTGACCGCGTCGAAATGCTTCTCGCCCAGTTCCAGCACCGACCCCGCACTGCCGAAAATCTGAGCCACGAGCTTTTTATCCGCCGCCTTCGCGTTTTTGGCCGCACAAAAGGCGCTCATGCCCTCCTGCACCATCAGCGCCAGGTTCGGCATCACACGCACGATGCGCGGCTTCGGTCCAGCCGCTTTTTTCAGCGTCGCCAACGTCTTGCCCGCCGCGATCGAGATCAGCAGATGCTTGTCGGTGAGCTGTTTCTTGACCTCGCCCAACAGCGCGTCGAGGTCCTGAGGCTTGACCGCCAAAACCAGCACCTTGCACGCTTTCACCGTCTGCGCCACATCGTCGGTGACAATCACGCCGTACTGCTTCTCCAGCAGCGTCCGACGCTCCTCGGCCTTGTCGCAGGCCATCACGTCCCACGGATCAGCCAGCCCGCCCTGAACCATCGAAGACAGAATCGCCTCCGCCATCTTGCCCGCACCCAAAAATCCGATTCTCATGTTTGTCTCCCTTTTCCGCATTGCCACAGATGAGTGATTTTAACGCTAAGACACAAAGTCACGCAGCAAACTATCCGTTATGCCCGTGTCTCTTCATTGTGGCTTCGGGTCTTTGTGTTAAGGAAATATCATGCGTAGCCGTGCCGCCGCAACTCCGCGCGCAACTGCATCTGGAACGACTGCAAATCGGGGTTCGACGGCCGGTAACCCGGCGTCTCGGCATCCAGTCCGAAGCGTCCGTGCTGATCGATCATCCAACGCGCCTTGACCCCGTCCGAGAAAGTGACAGAACCGCTGACCATCGCGCCCGGCACCACCAGCCGGTCGAGCGTAAGCGTGACTTTCACACCCGCACTGCCGTCCGGCTGCGGCTCGGCAGGAGCCGCAGACTCGGCCGGCAAGCCTGCCGCGTCCTCTTCAAACTCCTCGGCATACGGATCATCCGCCTGCGGCGCGGCCTGCGGTTTCGGAGCGGCCTCCTTGGGTGGTTTCGGTTCGGGCTTGTCCTGAACCTCGGCTCCGATCTCGAGCACCAGCAACCGCACATCGATATACGTTATCGTCACGCCAAACTCGCGTTTCAAATTCCGCTGCACATCGGAAAGAGAGGCGCCGGCCGCCACCCACTCTTTCACAGCCTGACGTTGTTGATCGGAAAGTACCATTGCGCAAAATCTCCTTTGCTGAGATTGTCCCAAGCTGGCGGCCAAACGTCAAGGTCAAGAAACCGCTGCCGGATCACCTAAGCAGACCGGGATTCGAGCGCCCGGAGGAGCGCCACGAGAAAAGAGCGGTTGTCCGCGCTGGAGTAGGTCATGCGGCCCCCCATGCGTGAGAAGGTCTTGCAGAACCGCAGATAGTACGCGGGATTGTCTTGGGGCGGCTCGCCGTCGCGCGTCCAATCCCAAGAGGACTTCGCGAGGTCGACCACATAAATCGAAAAATCCTCGATCGCGCCGCCGCGGGAACGCGCGACGTTCCGCGACATCGATAGCGCCTTCTCGAAGATCATCGGCGACATGACCGCAGACCCCACGGAGAGGTAAACGCCTCCCTCCAGTTGGCTCACCGAGTCTGTGAACGAGAGGAAGTCCCGCTCAGCCGTCCTGCCGATCGCGGCACCGAGGTTCATGGGGTGAGTGTAGATGATGTCGTGGCCGAACATCGGATGAGCCGTGAAGGGCACGCCAGCCGTATAGGCCGCCGCCTGCAGCCCGTAGACCTTGTAAGGATGTTCGACCTGAAGAAACCCCGGAACCGTCCCGAAGCGTCCGAGCAACGTGGCCAGATCGGCTGCCGCCGCGGCCCGCGTGAGGTCCGTTTCATTTGTGGCAGAGGCCCCCGCCGCGATGGCTGTGGCCAGTTCCTCGCGTTCGGGAATGAGGAGTCCGTCGTTCGCCACCAGCGCCCCGACCGACTCGCCGTAGCCCAGACCCCGGTACGCGCCCACGGCGATAGCCAGGTTCAGGTACGCGCCGGTCTCTTCCCAGATTCCGAACTGCCCCTCGGCGACATAGCGCTTCACGTCCTCGCCGGACTGCCCCTGATACGCGAACTCCCAGTCGTGGATAACCCCCGCCCCGTTGGCGGCGAAATGGGTGACCCAGCCGCCTTCCATGAGCCGGATCATGACGCGGGAAAGGCCGTTCTTGATCGAGTGCGCGCCAAAAGCCATGATGACCGGTTTTCCGCACCCCCGAGCTTGGCGGACCTCCGCGGCGGCGCGGACGACGGTCTCTGTCGCCGCAGCGTCAAGGGTTGGAAGAAAAGCCTCGGGATCAATCAGGTCCCGCCGGATATCGAGCTTGTTCTTGCGTTCGGCAAGGGGTCTGACTGAAATGCTGTCGCGGTCGAACAGTCTGTTCATGGGTTCTGCTCCTTCCAGAGCGCCAAAGCCGAGAGAAGATCGCCGGGGGCAGCCGTGCCTGTTGTGGCGAGTTGCCGCACCGTGACCGAGGCCACGAGATTGCCGACCAGCGCGGCTTCAGGCCTTGTGGCGCCAGACGCGAGGGCGAGAACCGATCCTGCGGTAAAGGAGTCACCCGCCCCTGTGGGATCAACCGGTCCGGCCACCCGGACCGAGGGCACGGTCACCGGGTCAGGCCCCGACACGCGTACGCCGCGTTCCCCGGCGGTTGCGAAGACCGGCGCGCCCAGCCGGGCGGCGAACGCCTCGGTCTCGGCGTGGATCACCGCGTCGGGCACGCACGCGCCGGGCGCCGGATTCTCCTCGTCCGTCAACTCGAACTGGTTGACCTTGACCATCACGTTGCGGTACAGCCGGATGCGCCCCCTCGAATCGGCCCAGAAAATCGTCCTGGGAAAACGCGGAGCCCGTTCGGCCAGGGCGGCGATCAGCCGAGCGGTCAGCGCGCCGCGGTCAGCTTCTTTCACCTGATCCATGACGATGAGCGCGTCGACGTTGGGAAGCGTCGCGTCTAAGGATGCCAACAGAGCCTGCTCGATGCGGGCCGGCGTGGGCTGATCGTTCTTGATGTCGTAGCGGTCGTGCTCGCCCTCGAGACCGGGACGCGTGCGGTCACACGGCTTAAGATAGGTCGGCGTCACGCGGGTAGGCTCGACATGCAGATGCGTCAGGTCGCATCCCAACGCGGCGAGGTCCTGGCGCAGTTCCCAGCCTTCGCCGTCGTTTCCTGTGAAACCGATGGTGATGATGCGTCCCGCGCCGAGCGACGCGAGGTTGTTCACGACCGTCCCAGCGGCGCCCGGAGCGTGTCGGATACCCACCACCTGGTGCGCCGTCCGCCCCGTTTCAAGCGACGGCTCAGCACGCGCCGGATCGATGTCGAGATACTTGTCCAAAAAGTAGTCGCCCAACACCGCGACGCGCACATTGCGGAAACGGGTCGTGAGCGCCTCGAGGCGGGCCGCATCAAACGCACGCAGGGCACCGGTCATGTCGCGCCTCCCCTCCAGATGTAGTCCAACAGCGCGGGCGTTTCAAGATAGTCGGGAATCACCATGTCCGCGCCCGCACCAATGAGGCGCTCGCGCTTCCACGCGTCGCACTTGCCGGAGCGCGCGGTCTCGTCGCTTGCCACCGCCACCGCAATGCCGCCCACCGCCTTGCAGTCGGCGATCTCCACGTAGCCGTCGCCGAACGCGATCAGCGACGCGCCCTCAACCGCGTTTTCCTTGAGGATGCGCCGGATCACCATCTCCTTGGAAAAGCTCGCGTGATCGGCCTGCGCGCCATAGATGCGACCCTCCGCGAATTCGTCGATTCCGAGCAGATGCGCCTCCTCAAGGACATACTGTTCGTCCGTGCCCGAGGCGACGTAAATGGCCGTGCCGCGCTCACGGAGGGCAGACAGAATCTCGATTGAACCGGGGACCAGCATCGCCTCGCGCCGAAGGGAACCGTCGGCCAGCCCCTCGCGCCGGCTGGCGATACGGGCCATGAGGCAGTCGTGGTATTCGGCCTTGTACGCCTGAGGATCTGCGGGCGTGCCGCCGCGCAGACGGATCTCCTCCGCCAGACGGATCATCTGGTAGATGGTCTGCTTGCCGGTGAGTTCGGTGACAAAGTTGCGCACAAGCGAGGTGATCGATTCCGGAGTCTCGCCGGTTCTCGCGTAGGGCATGAGATGTCCGATCAGCAGAGGCATCATCATGTCCATCCACCCCTCGCGAACGAGGCTCAAGGTGCCGTCGAAATCGAACAGCGCGTGCTTCGGCACATGCCCGAAGACGCGGGGCCGCACGATCTCGATCGCCGTGCCGGATAAAAAGCTCGTGCGCTCGGGCACAGGCCAGACAGGGACATAATCGCGTTCGCTCAAACCGTTCCTCCCACTTCCGTTTCCTGAAAAGGATTTGTAATGTTCAACTCATACCCCGCACCCATGAATCCGTAACGGAGTAACACCATACGGCCCTTGTTCCCCTTTTTCAAGATAACACTTGCGCAAATTTTGTGGTGTTTTTGCGCAGTTCCTGACCGAAAGGCAGGCAGGAGAAACACCGCTGGTTTATCCGATTGACGGCCACGAGGCGCCTGGCGTAAACTGCCTTTAATGGAAACTTTCATGACGAAAAGATCTCTGCCGGTCCTGTTCGCATCGGCCTGCGTGACACTGCTTCTGCTCACCGGCACGTCCCTGCAAGCGGGCGCGCTGGAAGACTATGTCCGAAATGCGGACACCAGCTTCAAGTGGAGCGTGCGCGAAAACAAAATGATGGGCGACCTCGCCGTCGCCACGCTCGACTTGACCTCGCAAACCTGGCGCGGCGGCGTCTGGACCCACACGCTTTATATCGCCCGGCCCCGCGAGTTGCGGAATCCTTCGATCGCCCTTCTGGAGATCACGGCCGGAGTCGGAGAAGATGTTTTACCGACCGTCAAACTGCTGGCCGAGCGCAGCGGCGCCTGGGTGGCCATCGTGTCCGGCGTCCCCAACCAGCCCCTTTTCGGCAACAAGCAGGAGGATGGCCTCATCGCATACACCTTCGACCAATACCTGAAAACCGGAGACGAGACATGGCCGCTGCTGCTGCCGATGACCAAAAGCGCCATCCGCGCCATGGACGCCATCCAAGCCTGGGCGTTGGCCGAGCGCCAACAAAAAATCGGACGCTTCGTTGTCTCCGGCGCGTCTAAGCGCGGCTGGACCACCTGGCTGACCGGAGCGGTTGACAAGCGCGTCTGCGGCATCGCCCCGGTCGTGATCGACATGCTGAACATGAAGGCTCAGACCCAGTGGGCGCAGCGGGTCTACGGCCGCCAGAGCGAGAAGATCAGCGACTACACCGACATCGGCCTCGTGGAGAAGATGGACCTGCCCGAGATGGTCAAACTGCGCGGCATTGTCGATCCTTACAGCTACCGCGCCTCCCTCACCATGCCCAAGCTGCTCCTGCTCGGCACCAACGACCCCTACTGGACCGTCGACGCCCTGCGCCACTACTGGGCCGACCTGCCCGCGCCCAAATTGGTGTACCAGTCTCCCAACGCCGGGCACGGCGCGGGCGGCACAGTTGAAGCCGTCCAAACCCTCGCCGCCTTCCTGCAGATGATGGCAGACCGCCAGGCGCCGCCGCAACTGACGTGGCGGATGAAGGGCGACGGGGGAGCGTCTATCACGGTCACTTCTGACCGGCCAGCCAAGCAGGCGTTGCTCTGGACCGCCTCTTCCCCTATCCGCGACTTCCGCAAAGCGCAGTGGGCCAGCCGGCCGCTGACGCTGGAGCTGAACGCGACCCGCGTCTCCGCAGAGGTCAAGACACCGACCAACGGCTTCACCGCATTTATGGCCGAAATGACGTTCGCAACCGCTTCGGGCAACGACTACCGCCTCTCCACCCAGGTTCAAGTAACCCCGGACAACTGAACACGTGTGACACTTCCACCTTTCACGGGGATTTGACTGGGTGGATCTCTTGTTTCCCGCGACCTTCTTGCCCCGTAATCACATCGAGGTCGGAGTACGGTTCTCGTGCGTTTCCCATTTTTCAAACACGCATAAAATCCTTTGCACTTGAGTGCCGGAATGGTGTATCGTTGCAACACGATTGAATTGATTGAATGATTCCGTTAACAAGGATAACGCATGTAGAAGAGTCTGGACCTGAAAACCGATTTCTGCGCTTTCGCGCATAACGCTTCGAACGAAAACCGTCAAAT
>JANYBJ010000165.1 GCA_025360845.1 bacterium | reverse complement strand
GCGCCCTTGACGAGTTTGACGCTCAGGCCCTCGCGTATGGCCTGCCGGCCGCCGCCGTCGTGGAACTCGGACTCGTATCGCTTCAGCAGGCCGCGGGACGCGCCCATCAGGTAGAGGGATTCCCGCCCTTCGAGGAACGCGATGTTCTCTTCGCTGGACATGCCGCGGTCCGTCACCCAGACGCGGTTGGCGTGCCCGTATTTTTCCTCCATGAGAGTCACGATCTCCCGCATCGTCGTCGTGTCCGCGCGGTTTCCCGCGAAAACCTCGTAGCCGACCGGCATCCCGTCGGGCGTCACCACCAGGCCGACGCACACCTGCTTGCAGTCGGGGCGGTTGTCACGCGAATAGCCCCGCCGGGTTAGGGGATTGATCTCGCACGCGCCCTCGAAGTAGGAGCTCGTCACGTCGTACAGCATGAAGCCGGGCTTCGTCCCGAACCATTGGCCCCAGCGCGACTGGAGGTGGGCGCAGACCGCGTCCTTGTGGGCGAGTGTCTCGTCAAGCCCTCTGTACATCCGCGTCAGGTTCACCTTTCCCTCGTCGAGCCCCAGCACGTCGCACAACGCCGTTTTCGGCAGCCATTCGCCCGCGACCGCGTTCTCCGCGTCCTGCTCGCAGAACTTCGCGGCCGTCAGGACGCAGGCGATCAGATCCCACCGGATATCCTCGCGGCCTTCCGGCATCAGGCCCGCGAACAGTCTGTCCAGCCCGAGCCTCCGCCAGACGGCAAGCGCCGCCCATACCTGGCCGAACTCCCTGACCCTTTTCGCCTCTATCCCGCTGACATTGATCTCCCGCCATTCGGGAAGAGGCTTCGGCCTCTCGAACAAGTCACCCTGCACGGCGTCCCACCGCCCGTCCGGCAAGGCGGCGATGTCATCCCACGAGTGATAATATTCCTGGTCCCCCGCGCCAAGCTTCCCCAGGTACGACATGATCTGATGCCTCGGGCCGTTCGCGGTCCGGACGGTCTTCGTCAACGCCCAGTAGTCGTAGACCTCGCCGCCTTTCCTCCGTGGGATTCTCCGTAAAAACATGCCCTGATTTTAATGCGCCAAAGTGTCGTTTTCAATGGGGTGGTCTTGACTGCATTTGCGTTTGGGCTCAGAACGAGCAAAGATGCCCTGAAAACCAATGCTTTTAAGGTTTCTGCGCCTAGCCAGCGCTTGAGGCGGACAAATATTCTTTCAAGATGAGCCCAACTGGCGAACTCGGGCTAATCAAATCAAGGGTTTCTTTATGATGCTACTTATCGTTCTCGGGTCGGCCATACAAATCGACAAACCATTTTCGCTTAACAACG
Source organism: bacterium (assembly GCA_025360845.1). Lineage (GTDB taxonomy): Bacteria > Verrucomicrobiota > Kiritimatiellia > RFP12 > UBA1067 > JAHFSX01. The sequence continues at coordinate 20,931 of JANYBJ010000165.1, read as the reverse complement.
CATTGAATTATTCCCCGCAACAGTTTCTTACCCTCAGTAGGCGTCTCACCTGTGCTAGGGCGGCACAAAGCGCCATCCATTGCTTTGAAGTGTACAAGCGTGGACCCGCCTACGCTAGAGGCTACGTCGGACAAGACGGCGAGACAGGCGCCTATACGCCCAGGAGAGCCGTACGGCGGGATCTATGAGACCGCAGAACGTAGGGCTCACTGTCCGCCACGGACAGGCCATATATAACCGCCCGTCGGGGCCGGCTTATAGGCGTAAGAGACGGTGCCATCCTTCAGGTCAACATACCACGCATAGTCCGTATTGTTCACGTACGTAGTGCTCGACCAGTACGTGCCCGACATGACGCCCTGAAAGGGATGATCTAAAGGCAGTGCAGGAGAGAACCGATCGCAGCTTATCAGACTCAACAGCTCATTCCGATTCGAAAACCGCCAATCCGAGTAGCCACCCCTGCCTCCTGCCCCGTCAAGCCCTTCGCAATAAGTGATGGCATTTGGCCATGTTTTTGGAGTTGTATCAGGGTTCTTCAGCCACATTAATCCCGTCAGATTGTCTGTCACACAGTTGTAAGATGCGCCTGTACCCACCGTAAACCGCGGCTTGGGCCATGCCTGACCCACGTTCATGCTATACCAGCCATCATCGTATAACACATACGGATTTGTCTGTCCCGTCTTCGGAACCTTTGACGCAAATACGACTCGATTACTGCTTCCGCACACCCGGTAAACCATGGGTACAGAATTGGTAACGATGGATGCCAACGAGCGAATATCGGTCAGAGAGGAAAAATCAGATTGCCAGGCGACCGGGGCCGTCAGTGACGGTGCCCATTCGATCCGGTAGAACAGGTTCGTGTCGTTGTTCGTCCAGGTCAGTTGCCCGTTCCCGGGGAAAGAGGTGATCTCTAATGATTGCGAAAATGCAGTCCCTGCCAACACCACCGTGTACTTCACTGCTTGATACAGCTTTCTCATCGCCGTTCTCCTTTGCCCTGGATACTTTTTTCACTAGCATCCCATAGTCTTGACCTGTGACACACCGGTCCCCATGATTGGCATCTATTATGCGGGGGGGGGGTGAAAAGAGCCAACCCCGCAATTCCGCAAAAAAAAGAGGTCGGCTTCGTAACCGTTCGCCTGTAGCCTACAGGCGCATGAATAAGTTTATACCCCAATTGCTCGGGGGCACCCCCCCGAAGCCGACGAAGACAGAATACACCGTGCTGCGGCAGCTCGTCCAATGGATTCCCTCTGGGATGATCCAACGGCTGGCGGACGAGCACAAGCTCGACATCCGCAAGTGGTCTGGGGTGAGCCACGTGGTCGCGCTGATGTATGGGCAGCTCGCGGGCTGCGACAGCCCACCGGGATCGTGGACGCGGCCCGCGTCCATGAGGGCGAGTGGCGCAACACCCGGGGCGCGGAGCCGCCGAAGCGCAACACGTTCTCCAACGCGAACCGGCGCAGGGACGTGGGCATGACCGCGCGGCTCTACTGGGAGGTCTTCGACCACCTGGCCGGCGTCTGCCCCGGCTTCGGGGAATACCGGAAGCACAAAGGCTTTCTGGCCCGCCTGAAGCGCGGGATCTTCGCCATCGACTCCAGCATCTTCAGGCTGAGTCTGAACTGCATCGACTGGGCGAGGCACCGCAGGAAGAAGGCGGCCGCCAAGCTGCACCTGCGGCTCAACGTCGGCAGCCGCCTGCCCGCCTTCGCCGTCGTGGAGGACGCGGCGCACCACAACTCCGCGCGCGCGGAGGCGGGACACCGGAACCCGGAGCGGACCAGGCTGACGTGGGCATCCCACCCGCCGTCAGCCCCTTCCAAATAGGCCGTCTTTACGGCTTGAAACCCGTGGATACCCTGTGTGACAATCAAATCAATGACTCGCATTCAGCTCGCCTTTCGTTGGTGAAAATCGAGTTTTATGCGTTTCACGCCTGAAAATCAAGCTTCCGGTCCGCTTCCGGATGCCTGGGTTTCAGGCAACATTTTCGCGTTTCGACGAAGAGCCCGATTTTTGTTTTTTTGGGAGTTGGAGTGCTGTTGGCTTGCGTATCGTTATCGCGGAGGTTGTTTACAATGCAAGCCCCTCGTTAGGGGGAACGGCCGACCCGGCGCAACGCTTTATTGGAGGGGCTAACCCGATCCCGGAGACAGTTTCTTATGCGAAGGATTCTTGTTCATACGTTTGCCTATGTTCTCGGTTTGATTTGTTCTTGCGGCGTGACGCTGGCGGAGACGGCACCGCTTGAACTGCGCAACGAGCGGCTGTCGCTGCAGCTGGGGCGGGCCGAGCACGGTGCCGTGGTGTCGCTGAAGACGCGCGACGGCATGGAGGTTGCGGCCGTGCCGAAAACGCCGCGGCTGTTCACGCTCGCCTTTTCCAAGAAGGCCGAGCCGCCGGGCGAGAAGCTTTATCTGTCGAGCGGGGACGCCACGGATTTCAGCGCGGTCGTGCGGGACGAAGCGGGAGGGTCATGCGCGACGCTGACCTACGCGGGCTTCAGCAAAGGCGTGGCGCGTGTGGTCTGCACGGCGCGGGTCAAGCCAGGTGACCCGCTGGTGCGCTGGGGCATCAGCGTGCAGATGCAGGAGGGGTGGGGGCTGGAGTCGGTGCAGTACCCGTATGTGACCCTGTCCGCGCCGCTGGGCGCGAGCGTCGAGGACGACGCGGCCGTGGTCGGTTCCTCCAAAGGCGGCGTGATCCGCAGGCCCGGCGCGATGAAGGTCGGGTCGATCGTCTCAATCGGACAGCCGGGCAGCATGGCCGCGCAGTTCGGCTGTTACTACGACGACCGGGCGGGTTTCTACACGGCGGCACTGGACGGACGGGGCTATCCTAAAGACCTGATTGTCTCACGGACCGATGCGGGCGTGGAGTTCAGCTGGTACCGTCCCTGTTTTACGATTGGAACCGAGACGCAGGCGTACGATACGGTGATGGGTACCTTCGGCGGCACCGACGGTACACCGGCCGACTGGCGCGACGCGGCGGATCTCTACAAGGCGTGGGCGCTGACCCAGCCGTGGTGCGCGACACCCTTCGCGCAGCGCGGCGACCTGCCCGCGTGGCTGAAGGACGGTCCGGCCATGGTGCGCTTCGGCCGCGACTGGCTGGCCGAGCCTTCACGTATCGAGCGCTGGCTCACGGAGTACTGGCAGAAGAACTTTCCGGCCATGCCGCTCATCATGGCTTACTGGGGCTGGGAGAAGCACGAGAGCTGGGTGACGCCCGATTACTTCCCTGTCTTCCCCTCGGACGCGCAGTTCACGCACCTGGTCGCAAAGACGCGCAAACTCGGCTGCCATGCGTTCCCGTGGCCTTCGGGCTATCACTGGACACTGACCTTTAACAAGCGCGCGGACGGCAGCTTCGAGTGGGACGACCGCAAACGGTTCGACGAGAAGGCCCGCTCCCATGCGGTCTGTAACCGCGACGGGACGCTCTATGTGCGCGCGCCGAGCTGGCTGAACGGAGGCGACACGGCCTGTATGTGCGGCGGCGATCCGTGGACGATCCGCTGGTGGAACGAGGAGATCTGCGTGCCGCTGGCGCAGCGCGGCTGCGAGATGATCCAGGTCGATCAGGTGGTCGGCGGCAACTTCCCGGCGTGCTATTCGTCCGCGCATCCGCACCCGGCGGGACGCGGTCTCTGGGTGACTGATGTCTTCGCTGAACAGCTCCGCACGATGCTGGCCGCGATGCGCAAAGTCGAGCCCGAGGCGGTCGTCTGCTTCGAGGAACCGAACGAGTGGTTCAACAGCCTGGTCGGGCTTCAGGACTACCGCGACTGCGAGGCCCCGTACGAGTGGGCCTCGGTCTTCAACTACCTCTATCACGAGTTCCTGCCTCCGTTCCAAAGCAACCCGAACGGCAATGACCGCGTGATGAACGCCCATTGCCTGGCGGACGGTCAGATGCCGCATCTCGTGCCTTCGGGCCGCGACTTGGCCGACGAGGTGTTGGCGAATGGCGGATTCGAAGCGCGGGTCGCCGGCGGCAATCCGCTCTCCGGATGGGATCAGGTGCGCGGGTATCAAGGCGTGGCATGGAATGGGCAAGCTTTCGGCGATGCGGGCGAGAAACACGGCGGCGCGTCGAGTCTGCGGCTGGAGAACACCAACCTCAGCGACATCGTGCAGGTGTCGCAGAACGTGAGCGTTGATGACAGCGGGTTTTCCGCAGGCGGAAAATACCGGCTCAGCGCGTGGCTCAAGACCGACAGCATGGCGCAGCCCAACGGCGTCAACTTCGGCCTCTTTGCGTCGGGAATGAAGTCGCTGGATCAGGGTGGTCAGCTCCGGTTCCCGGCGGCGGGAGCGGGCTGGACGCGCGTGTCGGCCGACTTCACGGTCCCCGCCGGGGCCGAGCTGATGCGCATCATGATCCACCTCGGCGGCCCGGCCAAAGCGTGGGTGGACGATGTGACGCTGGAGGCGGTGCTGCCGGACGGCGGAGTGAAAGAAGTGCGTTACGCGGGGCTGTCCTCCGATGCGCGTTTCATGCGGCGCTGGGTCACGCTCTATCACGGCGAGGGGCGCCCGTGGCTGCAAAACGGACGCCTGCTGCATCCGCCGAAGCTGGAGTGCGCGACGGTCACCTACCGCGGCCGTCCGGTGCCGTCCGTGTTCCACAACGCCTTCCGCTCCCCCGACGGCAAGGTCGCCGTGGTGCTCGCAAACGCGACCCGCGAGCCTCAGGCGGTAAAACTCTCCCGGCGCGGCAAGACCATGACCCTTACGCTGGAGGCGGACGGGGTGCTTTTGGTGAAGTAGGCCGTAACCGCCCAACAAGAGGGGGTCGCGCAACCCGGGCTGGATCTCTGCTGCACGCTTGACGTTGTTTGCAGATGATGTCACACTTCTGCTCAAACATCGAGACAACTGTAAACCGGCGCAGTGCCACGACTTTACGGTTGTCCGACGGAACACATTCGGCAAAAAGGAGGGAGATAGATCTATGAGAAGGCAAAGGGTCATTTCGATTTTCGTCTCTACCATAGCCATGCTCACGATGGTTGCTGGAACATTGTCTGCCGTGGAGAAAGACTATACAAAAGAAACGCCTGAGGAACGGACGGCCCGCATGGCCTGGTTCCAAGACGCCCGCTTCGGCATGTTCATCCACTGGGGCGTCTACTCCGTGCCGGCCGGCGAGTGGAAGGGCAAGAAGGACTACGGCGAATGGTTTCTGGAGGAAACCAAGATGCCGGTGAGCGAGTACGAGAAGTTCGCGCAGCAGTTCGATCCGGTGAAGTTCAACGCCAAGGAGTGGGCCCGCACCGCCAAGAACGCCGGCATGAAATACGTGGTCATCACCAGCAAACACCACGACGGCTTCGGCATGTACCGCTCCGGACTGACCGACTGGTGCATCGCGCGCACACCCTTCCAGCGCGACCCGCTCAAGGAACTCGCCGCCGCATGCAAGGAAGAGGGCATCGTGTTCTGCTTCTACCATTCGATCATGGACTGGCACCACCCGGACTGGGGCACCCGCCGCGCCTGGAACGACAAGGCCCCCGCGACGCCGCCGAACATGGACCGCTACACGGAGTACATGAAAGGCCAGCTCAAGGAGCTCCTCACGGGCTATGGTCCTATCGGGATTCTCTGGTTCGACGGCGAGTGGGAAGACCCTTGGACCCATGACCGCGGCGTTGATCTCTACAACTATGTCCGCAGCCTGCAGCCCGGCATCATCGTCAACAACCGCGTCGGCAAAGGCCGCGCCGGCATGGGGGGCATGGACAAGGGGCAAGGTGTCGGCGACTACGGAACGCCCGAACAGGAAATCCCCGCCAACGGTTTCGGCCCCGGCGTCTATTGGGAATCCTGCATGACGATGAACGGCCACTGGGGCTACAACAAGAACGACCAGAACTGGAAATCAGCCGGGACGCTTATCCAAAGCCTGATCGACTGCGCCAGCAAAGGCGGCAACTATCTGCTCAACGTCGGGCCGACCAGCGAGGGCCTGATTCCCGGGCCGAGCGTGGAACGCCTGGCCGAAATGGGCGCGTGGATGAAGGTGAACAGCGAAGCCATTTACGGCACCACCGCCAGCCCCTTCAAGAAACTCGCGTTCGGCAAATGCACGCAGAAGCCCGGCAGGCTCTACCTCCATGTCTTCGAATGGCCCAAAGACGGGAAGCTCCTCGTGCCGGTCAGTAACAAAGTGAAGAAGGCCTTCCTCTTGGCCAAGCCCGTGGAGTCGCTGGCGCTCGCCGGCGGTGAGGGTGGCGGCGTGATAGTCTCTGTGCCTGCGGCCGCCTCGGACCCGAACGCGACCGTCATCGTGCTGGAGATCGATGGCGCCCCGGCTGTCGTCGCCACCGCGCCCACGCTGAAGCAGGCGGCCGACGGCACGCTCTCGCTCAAAGCGGCCGAGGCCGAGATCACCGGCGGCGCGAAATTGGAGACCAAGTCAGGCAACGAGCAGAACATCGGTTTCTGGACCAGCCCCGATGACTCTGTCCAGTGGGCCGCGCAACTGACTAAGCCGGGCACCTTTGACGTCGAGGTGAACTATGCCTGCGACCCCAAGTCCGGCGGTAAGTACACGTTGAACGCCGGCGGCCAGAAGCTGACCGTCACCATTGCCCCCACCCAAAGTTGGGGCGACTTCGTCACCAGCAAAGTCGGCCAGTTGAAACTGGAGAAGGCGGGCGCCATCACGCTCGAGATCAAACCGGTGGAGAAGGTGGGCGAGGGATTGATGAACCTGCGGGCCGTGGTGCTCAAGCCCGCGCCGTAATTTCCGGGGCGTTGGACAAGAATAAGGGGATGGACCATGGGATATGCACTGTTTGCGGTCAGCGCCTACATCTTTATGCGGGCGTTCGAAGTCATTTTCTCTGACAGGAAAGAAACCAAGTGGTACAGCGCAGCGATCCGGATAATCGGATGCGCGGTGCTCTACACGGCAGTCGCCGCCATGATCTGGTTTTACTTCAGCGGGATACACTTGCTCGGGTTCGACCCGAAGTGATCGCAAGAAAGCAGATGACCATCAAGGACGCGGGGGCGGCTTAGGGTGGGGCTTACGAACACGGCATGAAAACACTGACAGAGACGCTGAGGCTTGGGATCGCACTCGCGTTTGTGGCTGGAGTCTGCGGATGCGGCGGTCAACCGAAGATCAAGACACTGAAGCCGGGTGCAGAAAGTGGACGAGACCGTCATCGCGGCGCATGTGCAGGCGATGGTCGAGGCGGCGCAGGCCGCGGGAGCGGACGTGATTCTGCTCGGCGTGCCGAAGCCAGGCCTGTTTCTCAAAGCGCCGGTCTTTTATGCGGACATCGCGCAGCGGTGTGGTCTCCCTTGCGACGTGAAGATTTTGCCGGAGATCCTCGCGAAAGGATCACTCAAGAGCGACGCCATCCATCCCAATGCCGCGGGCTACCGTAAACTGGCGCAACGGGTGGCGAAGCTGATCAGGACAAATCAGGGATGATAACGCGCATGTCGGTGTCGGACATGGCAAGGATTCGGGTCGTCTTCAAAACGGTGATCGGGTATACTTCTGGAAAATTAACGAGGTGATTTATGCAACGGTCAGGTTTGGCAAGAAGGACATTCTTGGGCGCGGCGGGCAAGGCTGCGGTGGGCGTTGCGGCCTGCCGGTGCATGTGCGGTCAGGCATGTGCGGCTACGGAGGCGGATGCGTGTCTGGACGCGATCTGCGGCATCTACTGCGGCGCATGTCCCGCGCTGATGGAGAGCCTGGGCGCCAAGACAGCGGACGACATCAAGTGCCTCGGCTGCCGCAGCACCAAGAAGACGCCCGGCTACGCGCCCCAGTGCGAGGTGCGCAAGTGCGCCAAGGATAAAACGCTGCAGTCGTGCGGGCTTTGCAAGAGCTACCCGTGCGACAAGATCAAGGCGTTCTTCAACGAAACGCCCAAATATGGCCTGCGCGAAAAACACCTCAACGCGGTCCGCGACAAGGGTTTGCCCGCGTGGCTGGCCGAGATGAAGACGCGCTGGGCCTGTAAAAAGTGTCAGACGCCGTTCGGTTATGGCATGACGGCCTGTAAGAAATGCGGCGAAAAAATCTGGTCCGACGCCGAGGAGTTCGCCGAGTTCAAGAAGGCTAAAACGTGAATGCAGGTTCAGAGCCGCTCGACGGTGACGCAAACGAAAACGATGCCAGAAAACAAAGATGTTCTTTTGCCATTCTGAGGATGTTCATTTGGCCGGGGATCGTGCATACTATCGCCATGGTCTAACTGGCATTTAAGAAGCTGAACTTATTTAGGGAGGGCGAACGTATGAACAAGGTTTTTATCGCACCCAGGCGGTATGTGCAGGGTCGGAATGTCCTGAAAGAGGCGGGCGGGCTGATCGGCGCGTTGGGTAAACGCGTGATGACGCTGTGGGACGGACAGGTGAAGGGGATCGTGGGCGGCACCTTGCTGGCCAGCCTAAAAGAGGCGGGGCTGAGCGTGGAAGACGTGACGTTCGCCGGTGACTCGACCAAGGCCGAGGCCGCGCGGGTGGCTGGGCTCATCCGGGAGCACAAGGTGGATGTGATCATGGGCATCGGCGGCGGCAAAACGCTCGACACGGCCAAGGCGGCCGGGGCCGCGGCGGGCATCAAGGTGGTGACCTGCCCGACGGTGGCCTCCAACGATTCGCCCACCAGCTCTTACACCGTCTGGTATGACGAGCAGGGCAACTGCCTCGGGTTCGAGAGCTGGGGAGTGAATCCCGACCTGGTCCTTGTGGACACGGAGGTGATCGCTCACGCGCCGGTGCGGACCTTTGTCGCGGGCATGGGCGACGCGCTGGCCACCTGGCTGGAGGCGGAGGCCTGCTTCAAGGCGCGCGGCCCGAATCTGGCGGGCGGCACGGCCACCCTGGCGGCGCTGGCGCTGGCCCGGCTCTGCTATGACATCCTGATGGAATCCGGCATCGACGCCAAACGCGCGGTCGAGAAGAAGATCGTCACGCCCTCCGTCGAGAAGGTCGTCGAGGCGAACGTCCTGCTCTCGGGGCTGGGGTTCGAGAGCGGCGGTTGCTCGACGGCGCACATGGTGGCCAACTGCCTGCCTTCCTATCCCGAGTGCCACGGGCTGATGCACGGCCACGAGGTGGGGTTCGGGGTCATCACCCAGCTGTGTCTGGACGACGAGGTGTCGGTCGAGCGCATGCACCGGATCGTGGACTTCGAGATCGCGGTCGGGCTGCCCGTGACCTTTGCCGACGTCGGCCTGCCGGGGGTGAGCCGCGACCGTCTCGCGCGTATCGGCGAGATCTGCGCAGGCCCGGGGTCGCTCTGCGAGAACCATCCGTTCAAGGTCACTCCGGACGACATTGTGAACGCGATGATCGCGGCCGATGCGCTGGGCGAGGAGCGTAAGAAAGTCTTGAAGGCACGCTAAGGCCCGCAACCCAATTTTTTTGAACAGGATGCCAAAATGAAACAGGACGGCAGTGATCTGTCAATCCTGTCAATCATGTTCATCCTGTCTGAAAAGCAAGAGCAAGATAGACACTGAAAACGTGTATTTGCTCAGAAAATTTTGATGTATGAGAACGAGAGAAACAACGTGGCGGGCTATACAGGCCGACCCGTCGTGCGATGTGCTGATCCTGGGCGGCGGCGTGAACGGGGCCGGGCTCTTGCGCGAGCTGGCCCTGCAGGACGTGCGGTGCATCCTTGTGGACAAGGCCGACTACGCGGCGGGGGCCAGCTCGAAGTCCTCGCGCATGATCCACGGCGGCCTGCGCTATCTGGAGAACGCCGAATTCAAGCTGGTGAGCGAGGCGGTACACGAGCGCAACCTGCTGCTCAAGTATGCGCCGCACTACGTGGGTCCGCTGCGGACCACGATCCCGGTCACCTCGTGGTTCGGCGGACTGGTCAAATCGCCGCTGGTCTTCTTCGGATTCCCGGTGACGCCCGGCGGGCGCGGCGCCGTGATCGTCAAACTCGGCCTGTGCTTCTACGATCTGATCACCGGCAAGAACCGTCAGACGCCGCGCCACTTCTTCCTGTCCAAGGCCAAGTCGTTGGCCGAGATTCCCGGGCTCAAGAGCGAGATCGCCTGCACGGCCACCTATTGGGACGCGTGGATCAGCCAGCCCGAGCGGCTGTGCGTCGACATGGCCCGCGAGGCCTGCCGCGTGACGCCTTCCTGCGCGGCGCTGAACTACGTGATGGCGGAGCGGAGAGACCGCGACCATGTCCTGCTGCGCGACCGGGTGAGCGGAGAGACGCTGGCCGTCCGGCCGAAAATGGTTGTGAACGCCACGGGCGCCTGGGTCGATTTCGCGAACAGGGCGTTGGGCTTGGAGACGCGTCTCATGGGCGGCACCAAAGGCTCGCACCTGGTCATCGATAACCCGTCGCTGTACGACGCGCTGGGCGATCGCATGATCTACTATGAACACTCGGACGGCCGGATCTGCATCACCTTCCGGTTTTTGGACAAGGTGATCATGGGCTCGACCGACATCCGGGTAGCGAACCCCGACGATGCGGTGTGCGAGGACGCTGAGATCGACTACATGATGACGACGCTCAAAGGCGTCTTCCCCGGCTTGAAGCTGTCGCACGCCGATATCGTGCATGTGTTCTGCGGGGTGCGTCCGCTGCAGGCCTCGGGGTTGGGCTACACGAGCCGCGTGCCGCGTTCTCATCATCTGGCGCTCTCGGAGGCGGACGATGTGCGCGGGTTCCCGGTCTACAGCATGGTCGGCGGCAAACTCACGACCTTCCGTGCGTTCGCGGAGCAAGTTGCAGACACACTGTTGGTCCGGCTCGGGAAGAGCCGCGAGGTGTCTACGCGCGAAAAGGCTTATTACGGGGCGGAAGGTTATCCCAAAGGTGCCGCAGAGAAACAGCAGTGGATCGGGCGCGTGGCTGCCGCCAACGGGTTGGCGTCCGAGCGTGCTGCTTCGTTGCTGGAGCGCTACGGGACCGAAGCGGAGCGCCTGGCGCAGCGGCGGGACCCGGAATGGCTCATGCCGCTGAAGGCGTTGCCCGACTACACCGTGGGCGAAATCCGCATGATCGCCGAGAGCGAGCAGGTTCTGCACCTTTCGGACCTCGTGCGGCGGCGCAGCGTGATCACCTTGCTGGGGCGGGCGAGCGAGCCCGCGCTGACGGAGCTGGCGGAAATCGTCGGAGACGTGTTCGGGTGGGATGCGGAGCGCCGCAAACAGGAGGTCGACTTGGCGCTGAGCGAGGCCAAGGGCCGGAAGTAGAAGACGAACGGTTTAAACACAAAGACACGGAGTCACAAAGAAATAACAGTAGCTAGTCTGCTTTCTTCGCGTCTTTGTGTCTTCGTGTTAAAAGAACCCATTATTTTTTGGTTGCGTAACAAGAGGAAACGATAAGACATGGCTGAAATGACCTCAGCGGAGCGGGTGATGACGGTGCTGCGTTGCGGCGAGCCGGACCGCCTCCCGCATTTCGAATGGATCATCGACAAGAAAGTCCGGCATGCGCTGTGCCCCGGCGCGTCGACGGAAGAGTTCACGGTGAGGATGGGACTGGATGCGATGCTGACCGCCCCGGATTTCAAGACCGTGCAAGTCGCTCCCAATCGTTTTAAGAATGAATGGGGCGTCGTGGTCGAGAAGGGCGAAGAGCAGCACTCGACGGTGGTGCAGGCCGTGATCGAGACGATGGAGGACTTCGAAAAGTATCAGGTGCCGGACGCCTTCGCGCCGGGCCGTTTCGACAGCCTGAAAAAGCTGGTCGCAAAATACAAGGGCGAGTATGCGATCGGCGTACACCTGAACGATGTGCTCTCGATCCCGCGCAACCTGATGGGATTTCAGGAGCTGATGATGGCCTTCTGCCTCGAGCCGGAACTGGTCAGAAAGCTGGTCGAGATGTCGGTGGATCTCAACATCCGGTTGGCGGGCGAGGCGGCGCGGTTCGGCGCGGACTTCGTGTTCACCGGCGACGACTACTCCTCGGGGCAGGCGCCGTTCATGTCGCCCGACACCTTCCGCGAGCTGCTGTATCCGGGGCTGAAGCGCGTGGTCAAAGGGTTTCACGACCACGGCATGCCCGCGATCAAGCACACCGACGGCAACATCATGCCGCTGATGGACATGATTCTCGACGCGGGGTTCGACTGCCTGGACCCGATCGATCCGTTGGGCGGCATGGACATGGCCCACATGAAGCGGACCTACAGCCCGTGCTTCGCGCTCAAGGGCAATGTGAACTGCGCCACGACGCTCGTGAATGGCAAGGCCGAGGAGGTGGTGCAAGAGACGCTGGGGGTGATCCGGGCCGCGGCAGAAGGCGGCGGCCTGATCGTTTCCTCCAGCAACAGCATTCACTCCTCCGTCGCGCCGCTGAACTACTTGGCCATGCTGTGTACCATCAAAGCGTATGGCCGGTATCCCATCAAGCTCGACTTCGAAGCATCGGGCGCGGGAGAGGCTTTTTCATAACAAGAGTCGAATAATGAATGTCCAACAAGGAATGTCCAGTTTCCAAGGTAAGGCACCTCTTGTCCGATGGATATTGGGTATTCCTTGTTGGTTATTGGATATTTGATGGTCGGACTCGGATCACGGGAGTTTCACATGAGCTATCTGCTTGGAATCGATGTCGGCTCAACCAACCTCAAGGCGGTGCTCTTCGATACGGGCGGCCGCGTTGTTGCGAAAGGGGAGGTCCCGACCGAGTGTTTTCATCCTGACCCGGCGCATCCGGACTGGGCCGTGTGGCAGCCGGAGCAGATCTGGTCGGGCATCGCCCAGTCGGTCCGCGCCGTGACGGCCTCGGCGGTCGGCGGCGAGATCCTGGGCGTGACGGTGACCGGCATGGGCATGGACGGCGTGCCCATCGACAAGGCGGGCAAGTGGCTTTACCCCTTCATCAGTTGGCACTGTCCGCGGACCGCGCCGCAACTGGCCTGGTGGCTTGAGCACATCGGCGCGGACGAGCAGTTCGCGCGGGGCGGGAATCAGCTCTGGACCTTCAACACCGCGCTGCGCCTGCGGTGGATGCGCGAGCACGAGCCGGCGATTCTCGACAAGACCCACAAGTGGCTTCTGATCGAAGATTTCGTCAACTTCATGCTCTGCGGCGAAACGGCCACGGATTACAGCATGGCCTCGACCACCCTGCTGTTCGACCAGCGGACGCGCAGGTGGAACGACGACTTCCTGCGGCGCTCCGGGATCGACCGCTCCCTGCTCTGCGACCCGCAGCCCGCCGGCACGCTGATCGGCCGGGTGCATGGGGCGGCCGCCGAGATCACGGGCCTTAAAAAAGGGACGCCGGTCGTTCTGGGCGGACACGACTACTGTTGCGGCTGCCTGCCGACGGGGGCTTTTGAGCCGGGCGTGCTGCTCGACGTGCTCGGCACGTGGGAGATGGTGGTGTCGGCGCTGCGCGAGCCGGTCCTGACGCCCGAGGTGCAGCGCATGGGCGTGCTGGTGGATTCGCACGTGGCGCGCGGCCGCTACGCCGTGATGGGCGCGACGGTGGCTGCGGACATGCTCGAGTGGTTCAAGCGCGAGATCGGCGCCCCGGCCCCGGGCGGCGAGCCGGGGGCTTCGGAGTGGACGCGCCTGATCGATCTCGCCTCGCAGTCGCCGGTCGGCAGCAACGGCGTCTTCTTCCTGCCGCACATGTCGGGCAGCTTCTGCCCGGTGCTGGACCCGGCGTCGGCCGGCGCGTTTGTCGGGCTGCGCAACATCGCGGGCCGGGGCGACCTGTTCCGCGCGGTCATCGAAGGTTTGAACTATCAGTTCCTGGAGATCGTGCGCGCGTTCGAAAGCGGGCTGGGCGTCTCCAACGAACGGATCGTGGCGATCGGCGGGCCCACTAAAAACAGGCTCCTGATGCAAGGCAAGGCCGATGTGACCGGGCTCGTGGTGGAGGTCCCCGACATGGAGGAGGCGGTCCCGCTGGGCGCGGCCCTGCTCGCCGGAATCGGCACGGGCGTGTATCGCGACGAGCAGGACGCCTTCAGCCAGGTCTACCGGCCCGGCACCTCCTATGGTCCAGACCCGCAGGCGCATGATCGCTATCGCGAGCTATATGCGCGGTATGAGGCGCTCTATCCCGCCTTGAAGAGCTTCGTTCAGAAGGCGGCAACAGCATGAATACGCTGAGGACGCTGCGCGACCTGCTGCCCGAGGCCCGCAAGAGCCACGTGGCGGTGCCGGGGTTCGACTGCGTGTCGGACGTGTATGTGCGGACCATTCTGGACACGGCGCAGGAGGAGCGTTCGCCCGTGATCCTGATGGCGCTCGGGCGCGACCTCGCCGGGCGCGGGATCAACTACATCGCCGGCCTGGTCCGCGCCGTCGCGCCGTGCTACGACATTCCGGTGGTCTTGCATTTGGACCACGCGACCGACATCCAATCCGTCTGCCGGGCGATCGACCACGGGTTCTCTTCGGTGATGTTCGACGGGTCTTCTATGCCGTATCAGCAAAACGTTGACCTCAGCGCACGCACGGTTGAACTGGCGCGGCCGCACGGGGTGAGCGTGGAGGCTGAGCTGGGGTGCGTGGCCGGTTCTGATCTCGGCGGAAAGCGCGTCGGGCAAACGGTGCTGACGGAGCCCGACGATGTGGTCGCCTTTGTGCGGGCCACGGGCGTCGATGCGCTGGCGGTGTCGATCGGCACCGAGCACGGCGTGTACGCGGCGGCGCCGAAGCTGGACATCGAGCGGCTTCAGGCGATCGATGCGGTGAGCCCGGTCCCGCTGGTCATGCACGGCGGCTCGGGAACGCCCGAGGGCCAGGTCCGCGAGGCGATCCGCCACGGCATCACGAAGTTCAACGTCTACGCCGATTGCCGGCTGGCCCTGAATGCCGGGTTCGCGAGGTCCTGCGAGCTTATTCGGCAGCGGCCCGACGAACTGCCCGACGGGGTTTTCAAGCCGCTGGTTGCTTCGTTGGCCGCGCAGGTCCGCGCCAAGATCCGGCTGGCGAGGGCGCACGCAATGTTGACTTAATGGTCGCTACGAAAAGATACAAAGGTATATGCCCGCTAGCCACGAGCAGTTATGGAAATAGTGTAGTCGATTTCGGCAGGGACGCCTCCCCGAGGCGTCCGCCGGTCGATCCGCTACGCTGAGGTCAAAACGTTAATTGTCGAATGTTGGTTGTGCTGAAAAAGTCGGCAATCAACGCCTTACGGCGTCACTACGAACGCTTCGCATCCGTTTGTTGTGTGCCCGTGAGGGCATTCCGTTCGATATGCCGCCGGACACCGACTTTTTCAGCGCAACCGAATGTTGAGACGTGACCCCGATGCCCCTTTCATGAAACCCGAGAATGTGCCGTCAACCGTGCGGCAAAGGATATTGAGTATGCCTCGTATCACCGCGCTTGCTTTTTTACTGCTACTGCTGGGTCCGGTTACGGCGTCGCATGCGGCGGAGAGTCGGACGGATTCCAGAACAGGGGGCGAACGCGAGCTAAGCGTGACCGTCTCCGCCGACCAGATTCTGGCAAAGAAATTTCTGGGGTTCGGTGTCCAGTGGGAGTATGAGGGACAGTTTCCCGACAACAACATCAGCAATGCCGTGTGGGCTGCCCGCTGGCCGGAGATCAAGCGGCGTGTCGATTTCATGCGGCCGGCCATCCTCCGGGTCTGCCATGACGCCTCGATGTACAGCCGTATCGAGAATGGACGCATCGTGCTCGATTTAGATTCGCCGCGCATGCAGATGATGTACCAGCTTCTGGATTATGCCAAAAGCCGGGAGATTCCGATCGTTTTCGGCGAGTGGTTTCTGCCTGTGCCTTACTTCAAGGTGATCACCAGCGTGGCCGATCCACGCTGGGCAGAGGAGCTGATTGTGCCGTTTCTCAAACACCTGCGCGAGAAGCGCGGCTACACGAACATCGTCTACTTCAATCTGATGAACGAGCCTTGGGGCTTGGCAGACGGGAACGGTCCGGGTATCAAGGTGGACTTCAAGGCTTGGAAAGCGGCGATCATCAGCTTGCACACGGCGTTCGAGAAGGCCGGCCTCCAGGACAAAGTCGGAATCGTCGGAACGGACGGGCCGGGCGACTTTGAGCATTGGATCGAGCAGACCGTCAAGGATTCCGAACTGAGAAACTGCCTTGCTGCTTACGAGTACCACCTTTACGCCCTTCTTAACTCAAGTTATTGGCTGCCTTCATTGCTGGAAGGAAAGCTGGAATTCGGCGAACTGCTGCCCCGCCGTTTGGTGGTGAACGCCTATGACCCGAAGGGCCCGGACAAGCCCTTCTTCATGGGTGAGGCGGGGATTGATGACGGCAACATCGGCGATCAGCAGACCAACCGCTTCAACTTCGCCTACGGGGTCTGGATGGCCGACTACGCCATCCAGTCGATGCGCGCCGGGCAGTCCGGCCTGATCGCCTGGGACATGGATGACTCGATGCACTCTGTCTGGGGAACGTACGGCCCGCTCGCGCTCAAAGGGTGGGGATTCTGGAACAGTCTGGGCGGCACCAAGGGATATCCCGCCGACGATTTCGCGATACGGCCTTGGTTCTACACCTGGTCCTTGCTATGCCGCCTCTTTCCGCGCGGGTCGCAGACCCTGGCGGTCAGCGATTCGGGCGACTCCGCCTGCCGCGTTGCTGCAGCCCGCTTGCCCGGAGGAGGACTGTCCTTTGCGGTTGTGAACGAGTCCTCAACCCCACGCTCCGTCAGGTTGACGCTTCCGGGATCCGGGCGCGCGACACTCCATGAATACCGCTATTTTGCGGCAGACCGGCCTGTGGATGAACACGGTTATCCGGTGCCCAGCGGCACCCGTAAGAACGTGAAGACGGCGGAGGGGCTGACCGTTCGCCTGCCCTCCTCGGGCGTGGTCTTCCTGACGACGCAAGAGCCGTCTTATTGAAAACTCAACTTCTCAGCTTGTTTGATTTTCAGTAATTCAGTATTGTTGACGGCATGAATACGCTATTACACGTCAATTCGAGGGGCACGGTGACATTGCCCAAGTCCGTTCGAAAATTGCTTGGCCTTTCCAATGACGGCGGCATCGTCATGGTGAACGTACGGGAGAACGATGTGGTTCTCCAGCCGGCGGTCGCCTTTCCGGTCGAGATGTACACGGATGCGCGCTTGGCTGAGTTTGACGCGGCGGAGGCCGAACTGGGCAAACGGCTGGCAAAGAGGGGCAAGAAGTGAGGCTCTTCCTTGATGCGAATATCCTTTTCTCGGCAGCTGAGGTCAGAAGCGCGACCCGTCAGCTTCTTCTCTTAGCTTTGAAAAAGGGGTGCGCCGTGACGAGTCCGCATGCCTGGGAGGAGGCGCGGCGTAATCTGGCGAACAAACGGCCTCACCTGCTTCCTGGCTTGGATGACATCAAAGGCAGGATCGAGATGACCCATGCATGGCAGGCGCATGTGGATGTCGAGATCGAAGAGAAGGACAGGCCGATTCTGGCAGCTGCAGTCGCGTCAGCCTGTACGCACCTCTGGACAAGCGACCGCATGCATTTCGGGCATCTCTACAACACGACCGTTCAAGGCGTTCTCATCGTATCCAGCCCGCAGCTTCTTGATCTCATCGAGAAGCGGGGCTGACAGTGGCGTTGCGAAGTGAACCACTAAGCCCGCCTCCCGCAGAACGGGAATAAACGATGGGGTAACTTTCGTGAACGCGGATTAAGATTAGGATTACGATTAAGATTACGAATTGTCCCGATCCCTCCTAATCTTAATCCTGATCTTAATCGTAATCTTCTCGAAGTTACAGTCGAGACTGTTTGGTCGTCCGGTAGTGGGCCGGGGTCATGCCCGCTTGGCGTCTGAACTGGCGGAAAAAGCGCGGCATGTTGAGCATGCCGACGGTTGAGGCGACGGCTTCAACCGTGTCGCCGGTGTCCCGGAGCAGTTGGATGGCGCGGGTGATACGTTGGCGCGTGATCTCGGCCGCGCAGGGATGGCCGAGGGTGCGGGTGAACTCAAGATCCAGCCAGCGCCGCGAACAACCCAGTTTGACGGCGACATTTTCGGACTCCAGGCCTTCGGCGAGGTGGTCGCGGATGTGGCGGAGCGCACGGGCTACTACGGGTGAGGCCACGGCGCGGGCGTCGGAGCTGAGGCGCGGCACGATTCCGGAGGGCGCGATCCGCTCGACCTGCTGTTTGCTGGTCGGACGCATAAGTCTTTGCGCAAGCATTCCGCACGCCTGCCGGGCCATGTGTTCGACGCGGATATCGACCGAGGAAAGCGGGATGCCGCTGCTGTGGGTCATCAACTCGTCGTTGCCGACACCAATGATCGCCACATCGTCAGGGATGCTCAGAGCGGCGTTCTGGCAGGCATAGACCGACTCCGTGCCGCGAAGGTCGTCCTGCACGAATAGGGCCAGCGGTTTGGGAAGCTTCCTCAATTGGTCCGAAAGCCAGTTGATGGGATCCGCACGCTTTGGCCGCTTCTCCGAAACGAGGTCGTAGCCTGTGTAGCCCTTTTCCTTCAACGTCTGCAAGAAGGCCTCTTTCCGCAGGTCGGAACGTGGCCCTCGCCAACGCTGGTAGAAAGCGAAGTGCTCAAAACCCAAGCCGATATAGTGTTCGGCGACAAGGCGTCCGACGGCTTGGCCGTCTTCAGCCACACCTGACCAGCCGCGTCCGACATCCGTCTCTGACAGCCAGATGTGGATGGCCGGTATGCGCGCGTGCGCGGCGAGCCAAGCGCGGGTCCGCTCGCTGATGACGTACACGGCCAGGATCGCGTCCGCGTGCGGCAGGGGGTAGCGCTCAGAGGCGACGGCCATGGTGGCGTCCAGAGCCCAGCCGGCCTGAGCGGCATAATCCACGACGGCCCGATGGATCACGCTCGAATAGCGGTCCATGACCAGGGCGACCACCGGTTTTCTGTGAAGCATGTGACGGTCAGGCATAAGAGGTGTTCCAAAAACGATATTACAATATTCTATTAACGGTAAAGACGTCCAGCGCAAAAAGGCGTAACCTTGCCTCGTTATGTTGATGGTTTGTTTTCTTAACTGGGTTCAGGTTGCCTAAACGGGCAGTAAGGAGATGCAAATGGGACAGAGACTCGACAGGTGGTTCGTGCGTGCCGCGCTGGCGGTGCTGACGTGCGTTTCGGCGCAGGGGCAGATTGCGTGGCAAGCGCCACAGTACATGACCGGCGACAGTGATGTCAAAACAGACGGCACACCGCTGTACGCCTACAATCCGGGCGGAGGATGGTCTCCTTTGGTGTGGAGAATCGGATCAGTATTGCCGCTGACGCCGATGAGGTTTACGAGGAATTTGAAATTGAGAACCGGCTGGATAGGCCACTGATCCTGACGGTGATACCGGACCAGCATAACACACCTCGCGAGCCATGTTTTGGGCGGAAAATCAACAATGATCGCGTGGTCACGGCTGTCAGCGACCTGGGAGCGGCAGGCCCGGAAGGCTGGCGTATGGAGATTCCTGCAAAAGGTAAGAGGACGGCGCGCGTCGGACTGCTGGTCCAGAAAATGGGTGAACCAGCGCCAGCCGGCTATTTTGTGGCCGATCTGGCCGCCCGCGTTGAGAAAGGCCAAAGGGGAACGCGTGAGCTGCTGCACTGGGCCTCTGAGCAGCTCCCGCGTATTTACACGCAGAACAAACAACTGGACGAGTTCTACAAACGTTCGATCCTGACGGTGCTGAACTGCCGGTTGAGTCGGCCGGACCTTGTTTTTCAGCCGTTCTATGAAAGTGGGCCGGGTGTTGCTGCCTGCTGGCAGTGGGATACATCGTTCAGTTCCGAGATGCTGGCGGTGCTTGACCCGGTCGGGTTGAAGGAAACACTGCGGGTGATCTTTCACTGCGGCCAGGGAACCATGATCTGGTGGAACAGCGGATTAGGCGACGCGGGCAAAATCGACTATTCAGGTTACGGTCAGCATCCGTTTGCCCTGATCAGGCTTGTATCAGATTACATGAGATTGACAGGTGACACGGCCTTTCTGGACGAGGCCATCGACGGCAAATCGGTGCTTCAGCTATTGAAGCTGAGAGCTGTCAATATGAACGAACAATATGCTCGTCCCGATGGGCTCCTTGATTTTGGCGGGGGGACGGGCAAATGGCTGGAAATCCGTACCAGCGGTTACGAATATGTGGTGGCAGCCGCCAATGGGATGGCGGCAAATTATTACAGTCAGCTTGCCCAGTGGTGTCGCGATCGTAATGATCCTGAGGCAGCCAAGCTCCATGCCTGGGCGGAAGCCATTTGGGGAAGACTTAGTACCACGCTTTGGAATCAGGAGGCCGGATGGTACGAAAACCATTATCCGGACGGAAGCCGTCATCTGGTAATCAGTTATCACCAGTTTGACCTCTTGGATCTTCCGGCAATCCCACTCGCCAACAAGCAGAGAATGATCAGCCGAATCCGGGAAGGCGAATTTCTTGGCCCGTACGGAATGTTCTCCATCGCCCGCTCTGACCGTGCGCATTGGGATCGAGAAGACTGCGATTGGGGTGGTGGCGGTCAATATATCGGCTGTCCTTTGCGCGTTGCCGAGTCGCTGTACCGTATGAATGAACCAGGAAAAGCGTGGGATGTGTTGTCAAGATGCATTCGCTGGGTAGAGCGATTTCCGTATTTTCCCCAGTCGACGTATGCTGACAATTTGATTCTTCAACCCCATCAGCAGGACTGGGCGCTGCAGATCTCCGGCGGTGGTGGTGTGCAGGCTGTTGTCTTTGGATTGTTTGGAATTCATCCGGCAGCGGACGGTTCCATGGACATCGCCCCTTTCTATAATCCATCGCTGGGCGAGGCGAAGCTGACGGGTTACCGATTCCGTAACCATGTTTATGATGTCGTTATGAATGCCAGGAAGTTTCAGGTCTATTGCGACGGCAGGAAGGTTGCCGAGAATTCTTATAAGAAACACGCTGTCGTTAGAATTCCTGCAATGAAGGAGAAAAATGAATGAGTGCGGATAGGACGTATA
>JANYBJ010000130.1 GCA_025360845.1 bacterium | reverse complement strand
AGGCCTTTGACGTCGGCCTCCAGCTTGAACACGCCGACGGCGTCCGCGTGGACGGCGATGTCGGAGCCGGTGTCGCCGTTCGCGAAGGAGACGTTCGCCACGCCTTCCTTGACCGTCCAGGTGATCTCGTCATTCGGCACGGAGCCTTCGGCAATCGAGATTTTGAAGCGGTCGTCCGCGCCGCCTAAGGGAATGCCGCTGGGGTTGTAGACGAAATCGCCCGCCGCGAGTTCGGAGGTGACCGGTTCCGAGCGGATGCGGACGGCCTCGAACGCGAGGTTGGTGGAGACTGAGGACGGGGTTACACCCGACTGCCCGTACGTCATCGTGAAGCCGTACGGATCGTGTACCATCTCACCCCGTTTCATGTGGCTTTCTCCGTCGCACCGCGAACCATGCTACGGCACCGACCGCAAGTGCGGCGAACGCCGCGCCGATGGCCAATGCAACTTTCAGCGGCCTTTCAGCGGCTCTGTTTTCTGGCACCGGAGGAAGGTCGGGAAAACGCTTGCGCAGGTCGACGCGCTTTCGCGGGGGCACGGCCTCGACGCTTTCTTTGACAGGCGTGAATTTCTTCCGCAAGTCCTCCTCCCAAGACTCTTTGCCGAGTTCATTCAGATAGTTTGTCCACATGACGAGGCGTTGCTTGCTTGTGGGATAGCCGTCACAATGGCGGTTTAAGAACCCATCAATCATGTCGCCGTCTGCCCTGCGAGGGACGGAAAGCGATTGCGTATGCGCCAGCAGTTTCGCCACAAGCAGATTCAAGGTTTCGTCCGGCAGTTCGTTCTTGGCGATTGCGGCTTCAATTTTATTAATACACGCGAGAACAACACCGGCCCGCCAACTGGCAGTCCACACAGTCTCATTGCCTATCTTCAGGATTTTTGGCAGAAACGCCGCGCACTCCTCCGCCGTCGCGAGATTGACGTAGTTCTTTGCGACGCAGGAGCGGAAGAAGGCGGGAACGTTGAGCATAAGGCTTTTTTCCTCAAGGAAGGGGAGGGCTGCACGGTCGCCCAATCTTCCTATTGAGTTCACATCTTGCACGGCCATCCCGAACAGGCCGTGCTTATCAATTTTTCCATCGGAGTTGGTTTCGGCCATCTTCAGCCCCATATCAAGCCGTTCGCACAACTCCACGAGCGTAAGTTTCCTGCTCTGCGTCGCACCTCCGCTGTCCGCACGGGCGAACAGGCCCAACAGCCCTGCGGTGAAAACGCAACAATACACAAAACAGCGGGTATCAAAAAAAAGAGTCTTCATATCTTGTTATCCTTAATAACTGCCAGGATTTCTCTGGATGACGTTCTGACCCACGCCGGCCTGCCCAAACGTTTTCGGGCTTAAGCCGTCTGCTGGGTTGATGTGTTTCCAACCGAAAACAGCGCCAATCGGTAAATCCAAGCGGGATGCGGTGTCTGCCCCGTCGATTCCACCCGAGCGCATAATAAGCCGACCGACCAGCTCGCGCTGCGTCAGGTCCGGCGGGTAATAGCCCCCTCCCCAGTCGGACGGGATGCGGTCCAGCGAAACAGGGCCGGGAACCGGATTGGGAATTTCCGCGTCCTGATTGTCGACAGTGTATATATCCGCAGTCCCGCAGTCGTGCAGCACTTCATGTGCGACGGTCACGCCGTTTCCTCGGGTGGCGATGACGATGCCTTCGTATAGCCGCAGGCCGGCTGTATCGCCATTGTCCAACGTGTTCACGAAATACAGTTCCACCGCGTTCCCCGCACTGTTCGTGGTGTTCAGCATGGAATAGAGGTTGGTGTTGGCAGGGTTGAACAGATCCGTGTGCGCTAGCCAGTTGGTGTGGTTGAGGATATGCGCCTCGCCGACCTGCACCAGCGTGAACACATGCTTATTTGTCCGCAGATTATCGCAGCTTGGGTTGCCCGTCCGCATGGCTCCATGTCCTTCTGCGTTTCAATGCGATCAGGATAGCGGCGGCGCACACGGCGGCGAGCGCGACCGCCGTGACGATAATAGGCCGGGTACCCCTCAAAGGCTTCCCAGTGCCCTTGTCCTCCGGCAACGGCGGCAAGTCGGGGAAGCGGTTCCGCAGGTTGGTGCGCTGTTTCTTCGGCAAAGCCTCGACACTTTCCTTGATAGGGAGAAAATGCCTCTTTTCCAGCTCATTTCCACCATCCGAAATGCTTTTAGCCATAGACATCCGTTGTAGGCTTGTTTGATAGCCGACACAATGTTTCATAAGAAAAACGTCAACGTAGTCGGCTTCCTGCGAGTTTGCAGGGTATTGGGCGTAAGCGACCAGAACGGATAAAACGCGAGTCAGTGTTTCGTCGGAAATTGAGCGGTTGGCGATGGCGGCTTCAATTTTTTGCAGAAAAAGAGGCGCAATGGTGGAACGCCAATACCCCTTGTTGTCGTTGATTTCAAAAATCTTCCGCATGAACTCGGCGCTCTCGTCCAGATCAGCGATCTTGAGGTAGGCCAAGGCAGCGCGTTCGCGCACTGTTTCGGGGTTGGCGGCGTCCAGACTCTTTTCTGCGAGATACGGCAGGAGTGTCTTGTCGCCAACATCACCCAGCCTATTGAGCATTTTCGCTGAATTTACGAGCATATCCGATCTGGCCCAAGGATATGCGTTGGTTCGTGTTTGCATAACGGTGGCGTCTAACCGTCGGCAGATTTCCCCGACAGAAAGCCAGCGTTGGCCGCCCGCGTCTTGTTCCGCGGCATCCTCATTGTTGACCGCCCCGTTCAGGAAGTGAACGTTAAAACAGAAGAAGCTTACAGACAGCAAACAGCGGATATCATGTTTCATAGTCAATAACTCCCGGTCAGCGTTTGACACGAATTCTGTCCGACGCCCGATAACCCGAGTGCCTTCGGGCTTGTTCCGTCGCCAGGGACACTGTGCTTCCAGCCGAAAACGGACCCGGACGGTAAATCAATCCTGCGAACCGCATTATCCTCGTTTATGCCTCCCGACCGCATGATGAGCCTTGCGACCACCTCACGCTGCATCAAGCCGGGCGGGTAATACCCTCCGCCCCAGTCTAAGGGGAGGCGTTCTTGAGAGACCGGACCGGTGACCGGATGGGGATCGGTACTGTTGGGGTCGTTGATTTCCACCGTGTAAATATCCGCCGAGTCGCAGGTATGCAACACCTCGTGTGCGACGGTCACGGCGTCCCCGTCACTCGCGACGGCAATTCCCTTCGGTCGGCAGACGCCTTGCAGATCGCCCCCGTTAAGCGTCTGCACGAAATACAGTTCCACCGCCTGCCCCATGCTGTTCGTGCTGTCCATCATTGCGTCGATCACGGCGTTGGTCTGCGCAAGCGCGTTCGTGTGATTCAGCCACGCAGTGTTATCAAGATAACGGATCTGGCCACTCTGCGCCAACGCGATGCCCCGCTGTCTAAGTATCTTATTGGCATCCGTCAACAGGCCGGGGATGTCGCCGTCCTGTCGGGTAGGTTCTGTTTGATCTGTCTTACGAACGATGAACACGCTCACGGGCACGGTGACGGCGGGCAAAACCTGCCCGGTGAAGAAGGGCCTGACGTTCGGGGACGTGACGACAAGGCCTTTGACGTCGGCCTCCAGCTTGAACACGCCGACGGCATCCGCGTGGACGGCGACCTCGGGGCCGGTGTCGCCGTTCGCGAAGGAGACGTTCGCCGCGCCTTCCTTGACCGTCCAGGTGATCTCAGCGGCGGGCACGGTGCCTTCGGCGATGGCGATCTTGAAGCGGTCGTCCGCACCGACGGGCATGCCGCTGGGGTTGTAAACGAAATCGCCCGTCGCGAGT
>JANYBJ010000100.1 GCA_025360845.1 bacterium | reverse complement strand
CGGTTCGACGCCAACTCCTACCTCTGCGCGTTGCGATCGCTTGAAACAATGGACATCGGCCGCCCATTCGGAAGCCGCGAGGCGGCATTCCGTGCGATCAAAGCCCGCCTGATGGTGGTCGGGGTTGCTTCCGATCTACTTTTCCCCCCAGCCGAACTTCGAGGCGCGGTTGCCGCTGCAAAATACGCCGGGGTCGATGCGCGATACGAGGAGATCGACAGCGAGGACGGACACGATGCGTGCCTCCTTGAGATAGACCGCGTGGGCGCATTGATCAAGGATTTCCTTAGTGGTGATGCCCCGCGTCCATAATGTGATAGCAGCCGCATGTCCGACGGCCTCTTTCGGGCCCGGTGCGCAGCTTACCCGCCTATGACAATCATCCAGGTCATGCACAGCCATACCATCGGAGGCGTTGAACGCCACGTCGTTTCGCTCGGCGAAGCCCTGATGGACCGGGGACACCAGGTCTATCTTGCATGCCCCAATCGCGGCTGGATGTGGGACGCCGTGCAGGGCACGCGCATCAAACCGTTCCACCTCGCGATGGACGGCCTCTTGGACGTAACCTCTGTAGGGCGCCTGGGCCGCCTCGCCCGGATGACGCGCGCCAACATCATCCACTCCCACATGACGCGCGGCACCTACTACGCCGTCAAAGCAGGACGCCGCCTCGGCATTCCCGTTATCGCCACTGCCCACGCAACGCATACTTACAAACACTACGCCGGCGCCGACAGGGTGATTTGCGTGTCTGACGCCGCGCGCCAGAACCTTCTGCGCCATGACGTCCCCGCGGCCTTGCTGCGCGTGGTGCACAACGGCATTGAAATCCCCCAATGCGCGCCGCCTCTTGGAAGAGTCGCCGCGCTTCGAGCGGAGTGGGGCGTCGGGCCGGGAGGCAAAGTCGTCGGCATGCTCGCGCGCCTGATCCCAGACAAGGGCGTCGATATCTTGCTCCAGGTCGCGGCCAAATGGAAGGTGGAGCGTCCGAACGTAACCTTCGTCCTCGCCGGCAGCGGAGACGACGATACAGAGCTCAAACTCCGCGCGTTCGTCGAGCAGAACAACATTGACGGCTCGGTGAAATTCCTCGGCACTGTACCGAATGCCGATGAAGTTCTCGCCGCCTACGATGTCCTCGCTGCGCCCTCGCGCCGCGAATCGTTCTCACTCACACTTCTCGAAGCGATGGTCGCGCGCACGCCGGTCGTCGCGTCGCGCGTCGGGGGTACGCCCGAGATGGTAACGCACGGGGAAACCGGGATTCTCGTCGATCCCGAAAACGCTGAATCTCTCGCGGCTGGTCTCGCCGGCGCGCTGGACAACCCCAATACGTGTCTTTACGTCGAAGCCGCCGACAAAATGGTCCGTGAACGATTTACCGTGCAGCGAATGGTAAACGAGATCGAGGCTCAGTACCGCGGGCTGCTGAAGGGCTGAGGGGAAAGGGCTGACACCCGGCACCCGGTCATCTGCCCCCCCGATCTCCTATGGTTACCATCCTCATGTACCACCAGGTGGGAACGTTCGGGCGCGTGGACGCGCATCGCGCGGTTTACTGCGACTCCGGTGCGTTCCGGCGCCAGATGGCGTTCCTCAAAGCTGGCCGGTATAATTTGCTGTCGCTCGACGAAGTTTACGCCTGCGTCACCGGCACAAAGGACATCCCACCGCGCGCGGTCCACCTTTCCTTTGACGATGGCTACGCGGATTTCGCGGCCATCGCGCACCCGCTGATGCGGCGGTGGGGCTTCCCCTCCAGCGTGTACATGGTCGCCGGTCTGCTGGGCGCCGATGCGGCGTGGCTGCCCCCCGAGGGACTCCCGAGCGCGCGGCTGATGTCCGCGGACGCGTTGCGAAGAGTGGACGCGGACGGCGCGCGGGTAGGGTCCCACACGGGCTCGCACCGGCGGCTGTTGCGCCTCGATCCGGCCGATCTCCAGCGCGAAGTCGCCGGAAGCCGCGAAACGCTGGAGGCCGCCCTCAACCGGCCTGTGCTCGATTTCTGCTACCCTTACGGCGACCTTGACCGCGCCGCCGTCGAGGCCGTCCGCGCGGCCGGCTACCGCCTCGCGTTCACGTGCGAGCGCAACCGAGCCTGCAAGGGGACCGATCCCCTCTTGCTGCCGCGCCACGCAGTGAGTTACGGAACCAGCCTCCTGGGCCTGTGGTGGAAACTCCACGTGCAGAAGCCCGGCAAACCGCTCTCGCTCTGACCCGACTATGGGCAACACCCGGAACAACGCGGACGGAACAAGCAATAGGCTCGGTTGGCGTTCGCTCGTTCTGCCTGTCATCGTGGTGATGTGCGGCGTCTTTGTCGTGCTCAAACTCGGCGATCTTCGGCACATGGCGTCCCTTCTCCGCGGAGCAAGGCCGGGTTGGCTCGTGCTTGCCTGCTTAGTGGAGTGCCTACGCAGCATCACCAACGGCAAGTTGTTCCAGACGACGCTGGGCCTGGCTGGATACCGCTTCGGTTGGGGCGAGATGATTGCCAAGGTCACCGCTTTCAACGCAGTGAACCGCATCGTGCCCACCGGTGGCGCGAGTGGCTCGGCGCTGATGGTGGCGACCTTGCAGGCGCAGGGCGTGCCTCCGGACCGCAGTCTCTTCGCGATCGGACTCACGTACATCTATGACTACCTGACCTACCTCCTGGTCGTCGCCGCCACATTTGCTTACCTCGCCGTAATCGGGCACTTGCCGGGAAGGGCGGTGCTTGCGGCGGCCCTTCTGACGGTGGTGGTCGGTGGTGTAATCGGGTTCATGTGGTGGGGGTTGGGCAGGCAGTCTCGCCTTCACAGAACGCTCACGGGAATCGTGCGGAGGCTCCGCCGGTTGCGCCAATTGCGGGAGTATTCGGAGACACCCGAGGAGGCCGCGTCGGTGATGGTGGCTCGGCTGGTGGCTTTACGAGGGGAAATCAAAGCGAATCCGAAGGGCCTGTGGAGGCCCCTCGCTCCTGCGTTGGGCTACAATGTGCTGGACGTCCTCAACGTTTGGTGTGTTTTCCAGGCGTTTGGGCATCCGCAGCCGATCGGGTTCGTCGCAGCCGGGTTCGTGATCGCTATGCTGCTGGGGTTCATTTCATTCATTCCGGGCCAGTTGGGGGCGTTCGAGGTGGGCATGGCCGGCGCGTTCCACACGCTCTTTGGCGTCAACCTCACCGTGGCCATTCTGGTGACGGGGACGTACCGGCTGATACAATACTGGCTTCCCATCCCGATAGGCGTGCTGCTTGCACAGCATGCCCTGCACGGTGGTAAGAGGGCCTAATCCGCCGCCACAACCATGAAGAAGAGACGCAAAACACGATGGGGCTGCTGGTTGGCCGCGGTGGTGCTCCTGGTTCTCTCGATTCCCATGGTCTTCTGGGTGAGCGACGTCATGGGTGACCGCCAGGAGGAGCAGGGCCTGCACGCCCGGATGGCCGGGTCCCTGCGCCGAGTGATCTTCCGTAGCCGCATCCTTAAGGCGGACAAGGAGTTTCTCATCTACCTGCCGCCGGGATATGATGATCCGGGAAATGCCGGTGTGCGGTACCCGGCGCTCTACCTGCTGCACGGCTGCCCGGGGCGGGCGCGGGACTGGGTGGTCAAGGGCAAGGCGCACGTAACTTTAGAGAAGATGATTCTGGAGCGCGCAGTTGAACCGATGATAATGGTCTTCCCGGACTTGGCGGGTCCGCGCGGCCAGTTCGATTGCAACGGCGTGATGGATCGTCCAGACGGATCGTGGAGCGCGGAGCAGTACGTTTTGAAGGATGTGGTGAACCGCGTGGATGCCACGTATCGCACGAAAGCCGATACGGAGCACCGGGCCGCCGCCGGCGTCTCTATGGGCGGATTCGCTGCTGCCAACCTCACCACCCGCCACCCCGAAGTTTTCTCGGTGGCGTGCTCGATGTCCGGCTACTTCCGCGCTGAGGATTTTGCCCCCATCGCCCGGCATGTGCTCGGCTCGCGTAAGGACTTGTGGCGCGCCAACTCTCCACAGGATACCATCGCGAACGTTCGCACCAGGGCATCCCTGCACGTACTCCTGATTTGTGGATCGCGGGACGAGTTCTTGAGGCAGAACCGCGACTTCGCCGCGCGTCTCAAGGAGTTGGGCGTGGACTCCGAACTGAAAGTTTCGCCCGGCGCGCACAGTTTTTCATTCTGGAGCGCACGGCTGAGGGATTGCCTGCTGTTTGCAGATAGGCGCTTCCGCGCCCACTCGTGAGCCTTTGCCACCATGGACACGACACGCTTCGCCAATCAAATGCCCCTCAAACGCCGCCTCGAAGTTCGGCTCATTGCCGTTCTCGTGGCGGTGATGGGCTTCGTCAACGTAGCCAGCGTCATAGCCGCTCATACCGCGGAGCGGTCACGCATCGTTCACGCCTTGTTCGGGATGCAAGCGGTCCACGGCAGCCGTATCCTCACAGTGGTCGCCGGGTTCTACCTGATCGTGCTGGCCCGCGGCCTCTGGCGGCACAAGCGAGTCGCGTGGACGCTTTCATTCGCCACCCTCGGCGTCTCGCTCGGCCTTCATCTGGTCAAAGGGTTGGACTACGAGGAGGCCCTCGTCATCCTGTCGCTGATGCTCGGCCTTGTGCTTCTTCGACCGTTCTTCCACGCCGAAAGCGACCCTCCTTCCGTATGGTACGGTGTTGCGACCGTCGTCGCGGCGGTGCTGTTCACCGCTGTGTACGGCGCCTACGGCTTCTGGTTCTTCCGCAACCGGTTTGTGGGTATCCACACGCCGGCGCAGGCGCTCCTTGCGACTTTGGCCCTGTTCTTCCAATACGGTGACGTGAGGGTTTCCCCCGTCCACGCGATGTACTCCCGGCACCTTACGTGGCAGATGATCCGCGCTTGGTGGTTCATTAACAGCATCTACGCGGTGAGCATCGGATCTCTGTCATACGGCTTGGTGATGCTCCTCCGCCCCTTGCTGGTTCGCGCGCGGCCATCAAACGCCGATATCGAGGTCGTACG